>CAMJKI010000078.1 GCA_946406355.1 uncultured Bacteroidales bacterium
AACGCCGCCGCAGCTTACTTTGGCATCCACACGCAGGAAGGTACGGATACCATTGTAGAAGGTGCTGCCGGTAATGCTGATGTCGCCCACCGTACCGTCGCGGAAGTCGATAAAGTCGCCGCTTGTGCCAAAGTCATGCACCAGCAGGCCACTCACCTTGAGCGCTTTCAGCACAGAGGCCTTGGGACCGGAAACCAGGCGGTTGCCATAGCCGTAAACCTCGCAGTCCTTAAGGATAATCTGGTCCATCGTGGCGGATGCATCCAGGACAATCATGTCACCCACTTTCTTTTCTTCTCCGCCCACATTGTAGGCACCGTTAAGGCGCAGGTTCTCCAGAACCAGGCTGCCTTCTGCAGAGAGGAGTTTAAAACCGCCCGCCAGCTCAGGTTTGAGGCCATTGTGATTGACACCCTTGAGGGTGAGACCCTGGGTGAGGGCGATGGTACCGGCATCGGAACCATCGATGGCCGACAAATCGAAACTGCCGCCCTTGAGGGTAATTACCTGCTTACCGGCCGAGATGGCGGCAGCCAGTTCTTCCGTAGTTGTCACGGCAAAAGCCTCGCCGGGAGCCGGAATGTTTTCAATCCAGCGGGGGTCGCCCACCTTTTCACTGGCCACCAGGCCGTGAACAACGGTAAAGTCTCCGTTCGCGGCATCCTTGAACACATCGGCGGTGAGCACCACGCCATAACCGGCCGTGGCGACATCCTTGGCACTGTATGCCCACCAGCTGTACTCGGCGTCGGTATCATTCTCAGTAGAAAGGACATCGGCAAAGTAGTTGTGGCTAAAGCTGGGGAGAGCAATGGCCGAGGAAGCCTTGGAAACCAGTTTCGGGAAACCCTGGGCATTGGAAGGCGCTTCGACGGCCCGGTGCATGGAGGCAAACAGGTTGTCCTTCACGATTACCTGGTTGGCAGAGGTTACCGAAGTGCTGCGCACGTGGAAGATACCGTTGTTGTCTTTGCTGTCCACCGAACCCAGGTTATAGAACGTATTGTTCTGCACCAGGATGGAACCACAGACTACCGCGGCATCTATGCGGGCGAAGGTGCGGATACCATTGGCAAAGGTGCTGTTGACCACCTTCATGGCCGTCAGGGCTCCCTTGCGGAAGTCGATGAAGTCGCCGCTGGTACCCATGTCTGTTACAAGGGCACCATCAATAACCAGCGAGCCCACGCCGGAGGACTCCTTGTCCTGGTACACCATGCGGTTCTTATAACCCTTCACGGCCACGCCGGACAGGGTGATACTGTTCACCTGGGCTTTGTCCTGGACATAAATCATATTGTCCAGGCTGTTGGCGCCATCCAGGGTAAGGCCTTCCAGACGGAAACTGGTGGTACCTTCACCCAGTTCGAACTTGGCATTCAGGACGGCGGAGCTGCTACCCTTCAGCGTCACCGGAGCGTTGAGCACGATGGCGGCCTCGGAGGCAAAACTGCCGTCGGCAAGGGTAATCACCTTCTTACCGGCCGAAATGGCGGTGAGGAGAGCGTCAGAATCGTTTACGCTAATCTCGCTGCTGGGCGTGCTGCCGGCCATGGAGTTCCAGCGGGGATCACCCACTCCGGCGTTCATCATCACGGCATTGGTGAGAGTGAAGTCGCCGCTGGCGGCATCCTTGCAAGGATCGGCCGGGACAATGGCTCCGCCCTCCACGGTGGCGTCTTCTTTGCTCAGGTTCTTCCAGAAGGAATAGGCAGCCCACTCCTCACGGTCCTCGCAGTTAAAGAAGTAGTTGTTGGCTATCACGTTGGGAACCAGACCGCCTCCGCTCTTGAATTTGGGGAAGCCATTGGCGTGAGACGGCTCGGATTCCATAAGAATGGAGTAGAAGAAGTTGCTCACTACGCGATAGTCATACAGGCCCGCACCCGCAGCGCTGCGGATGTGCAGGATACCGTTGTTGTCCTTGCTGGAAGAGTTGGTAGCCACCTTGTAGAAGGTGTTGTTCTTGATTACGGCGGTATTCATTTCATGCCCGGCATCCGTACGCACGAAGGTGCGGCAGCTGTTGGAAACCGTGTTGTTCTCGAACACGAAGTTATGGTGGGCACCGGCACGCATGTCAATGTAGTCGGCTCCGTCGGAGCTGTCCTGGATGAAGTTACCCCTGAAGATAACGTACTGCACATTGGAAGCAGCCTTGCCGGAGTTGTCGTACAAGGCCTTGGTCCCATGCAGGTTGCTGTCGTAAACGGCAACGGTATCGGCAACGGGAGCGTTGGTCTTGTCGTCGATGATTACGGAAACCGCGCTTCCGGCATCAGTACTGGTAATATCCAGATTGCGGAGAATTACGCTGCCGCCGATTTCGCCGCTTAGGGTGAAGCTGGCGTTGATGGCGGTCTTCTTGCCATCGCTGGTCTGGCCTTTCAAGTGCAGCGGAGCGTTGAGGGTAACCTTGCCTATTTCATAGACGGCATCACTGTACTTGAGCGTAATGGCATCCTTACCGGCATCAATGGCGGCAAGGAGGTCTTCCACACTGGCCACCACGAACTCGTCGGAAGATCCGCCTCCGGCAGGCAGGACGGCGAACGCAGCCTTACCAGCCTCGGACTGGGTATTGTAGATATCGGTAGCGGAAGGGTTGGCGTAGACCAGCACCTCGTAACTGCCGGCATCCAGCATGGAAGTGGTCTTACCTTCGATGGTATAGGAAAGGCCTTCGGCAGCATAGGTCTTGCCGCTGAACACCACGGAATAACCACCGGCGTTCTCTACGGCATCCCAGCTGATGGTTACATCGGTGCTTTCACCGGCTGTGAAGGAAGAAGGATTTGCCTTGGGACCGGGAGCGGGAAGAGCCGTATTCACCGGGGAAACATCCTTGGACCAGGCCAACTGGGCCAGAGCCACCGCTTCGGAAGGATAAACATACACCCAGGATTCTTCGGTGATGTCGCTGATGACGATCTTCTGCGTGGCAGGAGCATCGGCCACAGGGACGACACCTCCCTTCACTATGAGATCTCCCCCGGCGACAGGCTGGATAGCCACCACAAAATGACCGGGGCCCGAACCCGCGGCACGGGCAACCACAGAACCGGGTGCGTCTACCTTGAAGGCTACATACCCGTCGGTAGGAACGCCATAACGGTTGGTAACGGCGGCCTTGTCAAAGCTCAGCATGCCATCGGTGACCACTACGGGGCAGTTCTCGGAAGCCGATACCAGGAGATAGTCCCGGACCATCTGCTTCTTGATGGTGCCGGAGAAGAACTTGGGATTGGCCAGGTTCCAGGTATGCGCCTCCGTGAGCACCTCCTGGGTAAGATCCTCGGGCTCTTCCACATAGGGCGTCCACCACTTGGATGCGCCCACCTTCTTGCTGGCGATGACGGCATCCGGATTAATGTTGAACAGTCCGGCGGGAGCGTTGTAGCAAGGATCATCCGTCAGGGCCGACATGCCGGCTTTGGCGGCGGGCCAGGATTCGGTGAACCAGGTATTGGCCACGTCGAAATACCAGTTGTTGTCGGCGGCCACCGAAAGGTCGTCGGCCGTCTTGTACTTGGCATTGGCGCTGCCCAGAGTGGCCTTCTCCACCATATGGAGGAAGAGGTTGTTCTTGAAGACGGTCTCGCCGGGGACAATCTGCAGGCCGAATACGCCGGCGTTGTTGGTGTTGTCCACGAAATTCAGATTGTACAGGGTATTGTTACTGAACACGAAACGGCCGATGCTGCCCGCGTCGATGCGCACGAAGGTACGCATGCCTTGAACAATCGTGTTGTTGACAAAGAGCAGGGATTGTATGGAAGTAGCCTGACGGATATCGAACACATCGCCGCCCTGAGTACCGTCCACATTGATGTTGGTAATGTCGCAGCTGTCGTAAGTCACGTCGCCCAGCACCATGTCGTTGCCCCATTCATAGATTAGACCCTTGGTGTAGTTGGTGATGACGCAGTTGGTGTAGGTGATATTCCCAATATTCTTCCCTTTTACGCTTCCACCGTTCTTGTTCTGGATGGCGAAACCGAATCCGGAAGGAGAGGCGGCAGTAGGAGCGCCGTCAAAAGTGACATTCTCGAAGTTGAGATGCTCACCGGCCCAGGCGTCAGCGAAATGCAGTTCACCGGTAAGGACGGGAGTATTGCCATCCGTGTCCATTTCGCCCATGAGGGAGAAGCCATTGGTGATATCCAGTGCCTCAATGTCGTAAGGAGAGCCCTCCAGTTTCAGATAAATCCGGGCGCCCTGGGTCTTAACGGCATTCAGAAGACCTTCCAACGTGGATACCTCCGTAGTTCCTTCTGTGGCAGCGGCAGTCCAGGCATTGATCTGGCCGCGGGAAGCACTCTTGAAAAAGAGGACAAACTCATATTCGGTACCGGGAGCAAGGTCTTCGATGATGGCCGTAGCGCCGGCGATTTCTTCGCTCGTGAGCGTGTGCGCCATCTCGGTGGTTTCGTCACCGGGGAGGCGGGTTACCACACGATCCACCTCTTCGAAGTCGCTCACCTCCCGACTCCATGTCAGCGTGACGGAAGTGCTGGTTCTGCCGGCCAGTTTCAGGAACAGGTTGTCCTTCACGGCAAAGGTCTTGAAGGTCTTGCCGTATTCGGCAATCTTGGAATCATCCTTGGTGGCCGATCTGGCCTGGACCTGGAAAGTGAAAGTCTTGTCGGCTTCCAGCTTTTTCTGATAGGGCACGGAGCCGGGGGCCACTTCTTCGCTGAGGAAGGTACTTCCGTCACTGTTCTGGACGGTAAGGATGTATACGTCGGCATCTTTGGTCACATCCCAGGAGAAGGTGACAACATCGCCCAGGGCGGCGCTCACGCGCGCATTCAGGTTCATCGGCTGCAGGCAGCGGGAGAGATTCAGCTCCTCATTGGGATTGAACGGCTCTCTCTCGCAGGAAGCAGCAACGATGGCCACCAGGGCAACAATCGCATATTTGATTTTGTTCATCGCTTTCATAATTCTGGGGAGTTTAGAGGCTGTCATAACCATAATCGTTCTTGATATAGCCCTGAGAGTTGGTCATGGTATCATTGAAGATGGGCCAGAACATGTGCTGCTCGGGATCGGCCACATAAATGCCTTCAATCCGCTCCTTATAGAAACCGGTCTTCTTGGCATCGTCATACTTGGTAACATATCCGGCAGAGAGTTCGTATCCGGCCGGGGCCTTTTCGCCTGGAGAGAGGAAGAGGATGTTCAGGGACATGCCGTCATCGGAGAGAGCATAGGCAATGTCTCCGCCAAGATTGGCATAATTGCCCTGCAGGTCGCGGAGTTTCAGCATCTCCTCCTTGGCAAGATCCAGGCTGGTTTTCAGACGATTCCAGCGGATGAGGTCGGCCTTGCGGAGGAACTCGCCACAGAATTCCAGGGCGCGTTCCTGTGCTACTGCCTCAAAGAAGACATCCTTGGAGAGCGACACGGCATTCACATAGGTATCGGCTTCGTCTTCACCGCAGGCACGTGCACGGACCTCGCGGAGATACTTCTTGGCCTCGGCGGGACCGTTGAGCTCGTTCTCAATCTCGGCCGCCATCAGCAGGATATCGGCATAGCGCATTACAACGGGCTTGATGCCGTCGTCATTGCCGCCGGTGTAAGGCTGGGCCTTCATCCACTCATAGCGGTATTTGCCAAAATACCATTTGCCGATACCGGCGGGCTCCAGGGAGTTGTCCTTGAGCCACTTGTAATTCACGCAAGTAACATCCCGGCGCTGGTCGCCAGAGCCATACATGAAGTACACGGTGGGAAGCGGACCTGCGTCACCGCCACGGGAAACGCCGTTGGAGATGCTGGCGCCTTCGGAAGCGATGGCATAGGTGAAGTTCCAGCGGCCGCGTCCGGCGCCGAAGGGAATCACGTACAGGGTCTCGTAAGCAGGACCTGCGGTGAGGTTGTTCATGTTGTTCTGGTTATACCAGTAGGCCTCGAAATCCTTTTCCAGGGAAGCCTTTCCGTAGGCATCCTTGAGGTATGCGAGAGCCTTGGGATAGAGAACCTCCTTAGAGAGTTCCGGATCGGAGGAAAGGCGGATGGTGCCCAGGTCACCGGTACCCACCATCCCGTCGTCGGGACGGATGGCATAGCCGGACGCGGCCAGGGCGATACGGGCATAGAGCCCCTCGGCAAACACCTTGTTCACCCGGTCCGTGCGGGAGGTGGCAGCGGTCTGACCGGGATAAGGGAGGTAAGGGATGGCCTCGTCCAAGTCGGCCAGGATCTGCTTGAAGATCACGTCACGGCTGTCTTTGGCAGCGTAGATGGCATCGGACGTAAGGGAAGTAAACCGGGCGGGCACATCCCCCCAGGCTTTGGTGAGATCGTAGTAAATCATGGCGCGGAGGGTAAGGGCTTCGCCAAGGAGATAAGCCATATCGGCATGCTTCTCCACATCTCCGTATTCACGGATGCCCTCGATTACCAGATTGGCGCGCTCAATGCCCATGTACATCAGCGGGAACGGACCGTTGCTCAGGTTCAGCTGACTGTTGTTGGGCAGACAGTCGTATCCGGAGATGTCCGACCTGCCATCCCCCTTCTTATAGGTGTTGTACCATTCGATATCGGTATTGTGGCCATACCAGGGCAGGAAACGGCCGCGGTAGGAGTTCACCTCGCAGAAAGCCTCGGTGATGCCGAAGATGGTGCCTTCCGTGAGCGAGTAGTTGGAGTACACGGTGGACGCGTCAAAGGCCGACGGGGATTCGCTGTCCAGGAACCGTTCGCAGGAAACCGCCAGGGCGGCGATGATGGCCGCAGAAAGGATATATGCAATCTTTTTCATATCTGTAGCGGATTAGAAGGTGAGGTTGATACCGGCCACAAAACCGATGCTCTTGGGATAGGCCGAATAGTCGACGCCGGGAGTGAGCGGAGTGGCACGACGGGTATCCACTTCCGGATCATAACCGGAATACTTGGTGAGGCAGAGCAGATTGGTGCCCGTCACATACACGCGTACGCGGCGCAGATGCACCTTCTGGGTGAGACTTTCCGGCAGCGTGTAGCCGATGGTGGCACTCTGGAGCCTGAGGAAGGAAGCGTCTTCCACCGCCCAGTCGCTGAACACGGCATTGCCCACGAAGGGAGACCACAGGGTCTTGCCCGCATTCACCTGCCTGAGGGTGGCGGGATCCGTAATCAGTTCGCCGGTATTCCAGTCAATATTGGTCCAGCGCTTGTCCACATCCATCCTATTCATCAGGTTGCGGTTGGAGAACTTGCGGGAACTGGTGAATTCCACCTTGTTGGCGTTGTACACCTGATTGCCGATCATGAAGTTGAAGTTGGCGCTGAAGTCGAAGCCATAGGCATAGCCGGAGAAATTGAAACCGCCGGTGAAATCCGGGGAGGCATTGCCGATGACGGTGCGGTCGGCCACGGTGACCTTATTGTCGTCACTGCCGTCCACATTCTTGTACTTGGGTGCGCCGGGCATCATATAGGTGGAGCCGATTATGGCCGAGCAGTCCACCACGCCCTCGTTGAGCACCCACTTGGAGCCGTTCCAGGTGAAATCGTCCACCCCGTAGAAACCATCGCTCACATAGCCGTACATATTGCCCAGCGGCTGGCCCACCTCAACCACGTAATCGTCGCCGATTTCAGTGGAAGCCCAGTAGGACTGGGCCGTGATGCGCTTGAGGCCGCCCAGATCCGTAACCCGGTTCCGGTTGTAGGCGATATTACCGCCGATATTGAGGGAAAAGTTCTTCTTGGAGATGATGGGGGCGTTGAGGGTAAGTTCGATACCGCGGTTGCGAGTGCTGCCCAGGTTCCTGTACTGGCTGTCATAGCCGGAACCCGTGATGGGGAAATTGATGAGCAGATCCTTGGTGTCGTTCTGATAGACTTCCACGCTACCGCTCAGACGTCCCTGGAACAGGCTGAAATCCAAACCCACGTTGTGGGTGTAGGTGGTTTCCCAGGTAAGGTCCGGATTGTTCATGATCTTACCGGCCATCCAGTAATTGGTGCTCTGGCTGAGCCATGCCGTGACGGTGGAACCGTACTGCTTGGTAATCTGTCCGGAAGGGATGTTGTTGTTACCGGCGGTACCAAAGCTGTAACGGAGTTTCAACTGATCCAGCCAGCCATTCGTTCCGCTCATCCAGGACTCATTGGAAATGGTCCATGAAACGGCGGCCGAAGGGAAGAAGCCCCAGCGATTGCCGCGGGAGAACTTGGAAGAGCCGTCGGCACGGAGCGTAAAGCCCAGGGAATAACGGTGTTTATAGTCGTAATTCACCCGGCCGAAGAAAGACAGCAGCTTATCGTCCGGATCATAATAGTTGTTAGTGGATGCCGGCGTGCCGGAGGACATGAAGTTCCACGCCATGGGGGCATCGTAGGAGGCGTTGAGGCCGTCCACCATCATGGTGAGCAGGTTGCTCTTGGTGATGGTCATCTCTTCACCCAGAAGGAGGGTAAGGCTGTGGTCACTGTTATTCAGAACATCCGCAAAATCGTAATTCAGCGTGTTCGTATTGCGGTATTTGGTGCGGAAAGCTTCCTTGTGCTGGTTGGACACGCCCGTCTTGTCCGTGGAGTTGTTGGCCACGTAATAGGTGGTCATGCCATAGAAGCGGTCGTCGGTCTGGTTGTATTTCTCCAGGCCACCCTCAATCTTGAGGTTGAGGTTGTTCACGATCTTCCAGTTGAAAGCCGCATTGGCGTTCCAGGTGGTGCGGATACGGCGGGAGTCATTATCGGCCACGGAAAGGAGCGGCGGAGCGTTGTCGCCGTAGTCCTGCTCCTCATCAACGCCCTGAATGGTAGAGGCGATGGGAATGGGCGAATAGGAAACCGCGTGCTTCAGGCGGCCGTTACCGGAGGTAGTACCCGTATCGTTGATACCGTTGGCGCCGGCGCCGCGTACATTCACGCGGGAATAGCGCACATTGGCGTCGATGGAGGTTTTCTCCGAGGTCTTGAAGTTGGCCTTAAAATTGAGGTTGTCACGGGAATAGGTGGAGCCAACCATGATGGCTTCGTCCCCCATATGGGCATAACCCAGGGTCCAGTTCACGGCCTCACTGCTGCCAGACACGGAGAAGTCGGCGGAGAAGGTGGATCCGGTATTGCCGAATACAGCCTGGATCCAGTCGTTGGTGGCCATTCCCTTGTAAAGGTCGATATCGGCAAAGTTGCCGAAGTACGGCTGGTAGTAGGAGCTCAGGTTGTCCCTGATTACGCCCAGTTCGTACTGGAACTTGACGAAGTTCTCGGCGTCCATGGCAACGATGGCATCCTTGTTGGCCATCGTCTTCAAGCCATAATAGGTGTTTAACTTGACGGAAATCCGCTGGCCTTTCTCCGCGCTCTTGGTGGTCACGATCACAACGCCGTTGGCGCCGCGCGATCCGTAGATGGCCGTGGAGAATGCGTCCTTGAGGACGTCGATGGACTGGATTTCGGAGGAAGGGATGTCGTTGATGGATTCCACGGGAAAACCATCAACGATGTACAGCGGGCTGCTGTCCTGGGTAATGGAACCGCCGCCGCGGACACGGATTTTGATGTCGGCGTCGGGGTCACCCTCGGTGGTCACGACCGACACGCCGGCCATCTTTCCGGACAGGGCCTGGGAGACGGTGGTAACTGGCTGCTCCGTAAGTTTGTCGGAGCCCACCGAAGCGACGGAGCCCAGCAGGTCGCGGCGCTTGACCGTCGCGTAACCTACCACCACCACTTCGTCCAGGAAGGTTTGGTCGGCCTTCAGGACCACGTCGATTACCGTCTGTCCGTTAATGGGGACGGTCTGGTCGGCCAGTCCGATGAAGGAGAAGACCAGATTCACTGCATCTGCAGGAACGGTGAGTACATAATCGCCGTCGATACCGGTGATGGTGCCCACGGTGGTTCCTTCCACCACTACGCCGGCGCCAATCAGCGGTTCGCCGTTTTCATCGGTCACCACGCCCTTGATGGTTGTCTGCGCCGATACGGCGAATACCGTTCCCAAGCAAAGTGCAAGCGAAAGAAGAAGTTTCTTTGTCGAACTTTTCATTGGATTTGG
>CAMJKI010000079.1 GCA_946406355.1 uncultured Bacteroidales bacterium
AACCTCTGACCTCCGGGTTATGAGCCCGACGAGCTACCGACTGCTCTACTCCGCGGTTTGGGATTGCAAAGGTAAGGCGATTTTCGGGAATTTCCAAATTTATTTGAGGAATTCCAAAATAGCCGTCCTGTCGGCAACGGGGAAAGCCTTTTGGTCGCCGGTGTGTAAGTTCTTGATATTCAACGTGCTGGCCTCCATCTCTGTGGATCCGTTGATGGAAATGAAGGGAATGGATTTCTTGTCGGCATAGTCGAACTGCTTCTTGAGCTTGGTGGCTTCCGGGTACACCTCTACGGCCACGCCGGCTTCGCGGAGCGCGCGTGCAACGGGCAGCACGTAACGGAGCTCATCGGCCCCCATAACGGCAAACAGCAGCTGCGTGGAAGACTCCAGGGCGGCAGGGAAGAGATCCAGGCCCACCAGTACGTCGTAGATTCTGTCGGCACCGAAAGAAATGCCCACACCGGAGAGGTCCGGCAGGCCGAAGATGCCGGTAAGGTTGTCGTAACGTCCTCCGCCACAGATACTTCCAATTTCCCAATCCAGAGCCTTCACTTCGAAGATGGCGCCGGTGTAATAGTTGAGGCCGCGGGCCAGGGAAAGGTCCATTTCCACGGGCGCGGAAACCCCTGCGGCAGCAATAAGGCCGAAGAGTTCTTCCAGCTCCTCCAGGCCCTTGAGGCCGGTGGGGGACTGGATGCCGGAGGCGCTGCCGCCCTGGAAGAGAGCCTGCATGGCGGCCAGCTTCTCCTGGAAGCCGCCGGAGAGGGAGAGAATCTGCTCAATAACGGCAATGCCCTGGGCGGAAATCTCCTTTTCAGCCATTTCTTCCTTCACTTTTTCCAGGCCGATCTTGTCCAGCTTGTCGATGGCTACGGTAATATCCACCACCTTATCCGGTGCGCCGGCAATCTCGGCGAAACCGGTGAGCACCTTGCGGTTGTTGATGTGGATACCCACGCGTACCCCCAGCCGGGAGAACACGGCATCTACCATCTGCACCAGTTCCAGCTCGTTTACCTGAGAACGGCTGCCGATCACATCCACGTCGCACTGGTAGAATTCACGGTAGCGGCCTTTCTGGGGACGGTCGGCCCGCCAGACGGGCTGAATCTGGAAACGCTTGAAGGGAAAGGAAATCTCGTTCTGGTGCTGCACCACGTAGCGGGCGAAAGGCACCGTTAAGTCGTATCGGAGACCCTTTTCGCACACCTGCGAAACCAGGGGCTTGTCAAAATCCACTTCGGCAAAGGCATCGCCGGAATTGAGGATGCGGAACAGGAGTTTGTCGCCTTCCTCGCCGTACTTGCCCAGCAGGGTGGACAGGTTTTCCATGGCGGGTGTTTCTATCTGCTGGTACCCGTAAGTACGGAAAACGTTGCGGATAGTATCGAAGATATAATTGCGCCGGGCCATTTCTTTTTGGCCGAAATCTCTGGTGCCTTTGGGTATGCTGGGTTTCTGGATTGCCATTGCTCAAAAATTTTTCAAAGGTAGCAATTTTCTCGGAAATAGTTCCTATCTTTGTAATCCCACGCGGAATTAGCTCAGTTGGTAGAGCGGCGGCTTCCCAAGCCGCAGGTCACGAGTTCGAACCTCGCATTCCGCTCCAGACTCTCCCCGCAGGCTAAGGCCCAGGGGAGTGTTTTTGTTTTAACCACATAAGAAATGGATAAGAATATAGCACTGAATCCCAATGAGGTAGTGGCTTTCCTGCAAAAACGTCCCCAGGACTTTACCCGGGAAGACATGCTCCGCTTTATATGCGAGAACGGAATCCGGATGATAGATTTTATGTATCCGGCCGAAGACGGAAGGGTAAAAACCCTCAACTTCACCATAAACAGCCTGGCTTATGCCGAAACCATCCTCACAGAAGGGGAGCGGGTAGATGGCTCCAGCCTTTTCCCTTCGTTCATAGAGGCCGGCAACAGCGACCTTTACGTGATTCCCCGTTACCGTACGGCCTTTGTGGACCCGTTCAACGAAATGCCCACGCTCTGCTTCCTGTGCAGCTTTTTCGACAAGAGCGGCAAGCCTTTTGACGGTGCCCCGCATGCCACGCTGATGCGGGCCGAAAAGGCCTTTGAGGCATCCACCGGCCTGCAGTTCGAGGCCATGGGCGAGCTGGAATACTACGTTATAACCAAGGAAGATCCCCTGTTCCCTGTTCCGGACCAGAAGGGCTACCATGAGAGCGAACCGTTTGCCAAACTGAACGACTTCCGCCGCAACTGCATGATGCTTGTGGCCCGCACGGGCGGCCAGATCAAGTATGGCCACAGCGAAGTGGGCAACTTCACCCTGGATGGGAAGGTATACGAGCAAAACGAAATAGAATTTCTGCCCTGCCCGGTGGAAACGGCCGCCGACCAGCTGTTGCTGGCCAAGTGGGTTATCCGCAACCTGGCCTACCGCAGCGGCCTGGACGTTTGTTTCGCTCCCAAGATTACCGTCGGCAAGGCCGGAAGCGGCATGCACATCCACATGCGCCTGATGCGCGGGGAGTGCAATGCCACCCTGGGCCGGGACGGTAAACTGTCGGAGGAAGCCCGCCGCGCCATTGCTGGCCTTATGCTCATGGCGCCGTCCATCACGGCCTTCGGCAACAAGAATCCTACTTCCTATTTCCGTCTGGTTCCGCACCAGGAAGCGCCCACCAACGTGTGCTGGGGCGACTGCAACCGCAGTGCGCTGGTGCGTGTGCCGCTGGGCTGGAGCTCCGGAACGGACATGTGCCACTGCGCCAATCCGCAGGAAGTGGCCGCCGACCACGATACCACGGCCAAGCAGACTTTTGAAATGCGTTCCCCGGACTGCTCGGCCGATATTTACCAGCTGATGGCCGGTCTTTGCGTAGCAGCCCGCATCGGCCTGGAAATGGAACCGGAGAAGGCCCTGAAACTGGCGGCCGAAAAGTATGTGGACATGGATATCCACCGCAGCGAGAATGCCGCCAGGCTGGCTACGCTGGACAGCCTGCCCACCTGCTGCGCAGAATCGGCCGACGCCCTGGAAAAGGTGCGCGGCGTGTACGAATCGGCCGATGTATTCCGTCCCCGGATGATAGACGGCATCCTGCAGGCCCTCCGTGCCCACGACGACGCCAATCTGCACGAAGCCGCCCGCAAGAATCCGGACCTGATGCGCTCGCTGGTAGACCAGTATTTCGATTGCGGTTAGCAGGCTTGCGATTGTGCGGGCAGAGTGGTATCTTTGCCCTATATTGTTGCTAAAAATGAGAAGATTGCTAGTGTTCCTGGCTGCTCTGCCCCTGTGCTTTTCTTCCTGTGCGGCGGGGGGCGGGGAAGAGGCCCGTATAGAAAGACAACTGAAGAAAATGACCCTGCGGGAGAAAATAGGACAACTGTTCATCGTGCGTCCGGAAGCCTTCGATCCGGAAATCCAGTGGACCACCGGGGAAGACCTGGTGCCCTATGCCATCCGTAGCGTAAATGCCCGCATGGCCGCCACCAACGAGCAGTATCCTGTGGGCGGTATCTTGCTGTATGGCCATAACATAGACACGCCGGAGCAGGTGAAGAAGTTTATCGGGGAACTCCGGAAGTTCAAGGGCCAGCCGCTCATCTGTATCGATGAGGAAGGGGGCCGCGTGGCGCGCATCGCCAACAATCCCAACTTCAATGTGCCCAAATACCGGAGCATGGCGGCCATCGGCTCCACGGAAAACCCGCAGAATGCGTACAACGCCGCTTTTGCCATAGGCTCTTACCTCAAGGAGTACGGCTTTGACATAGATTTCGCCCCGGTGGCCGATGTCAATACCAATCCGGAGAATATCATCATCGGCGCCCGGGCTTTTTCCGATAATCCGGCCATTGCCGCGCCCATGGTTGCACAATATGTGAAAGGTCTGCAGGCCGCGGGTATAGTTAGCTGCCTCAAGCATTTTCCGGGCCATGGAGACACCTATGCCGATACCCATCTGGGCTATGCGGTAAGTCACAAGACCTGGGAGGAAATGCTTGGCTGCGAGATGCTTACCTTCAAGGCCGGCATTGCTGCCGGCGTGCCCATGATTATGAGCGCCCATATATCGGCACCCAAAGTTACAGGCTCGGAGATTCCGTCCACGCTTTCCCCGGTGATTCTGCAGGAAAAGCTGCGGGGAGAACTGGGCTTCCAGGGCGTCATCATTACCGACGGCATGGAAATGGGGGCCATTACCCAGCAGTTCTCTTCGGAGGAAGCCGCCATCCGTGCCATCCAGGCCGGGGCCGATATCCTTCTGGGAACCCGGGACTATCCCAAAGTATTTGACGCCGTCCTCAAAGCGGTTGAAGACGGCGTCATAACTGAATCCAGGATTGATGAAAGCGTCCGCCGTATCCTGAAGCTGCGGGCGCAGGTGCGGAAGTAGGCTAGATATAGTAGCACCAGCCGTGCACATCCTCCAGTTCACCGAACTGGATGCCTGTAATCTGCTTGTACAGTTTGGTACACATGGGGCCCACGGCTCCGTCTTCCTCGTAGCGGAAGCTGCGGGAAACGGCCGGCTCTGCGAGAACGGGTTTCATGTCTATGTGGGACATGGGCGTGATGACCACGGCCGTGCCGCAGCCGCCTGCCTCGTCAAACTCGTCCAGCTCGTCCAGCGGAACCGGGCGCTTCTCCACCTTCATGCCAAAATCGGCGGCGCACTCCTGCAGCGTCTTGTTTGTAATGGACGGCAGTACACTGTCGGAAAGCGGTGTTACATAGCTGTTTCCCTTGATGCCGAAGAAGTTGGAGGAGCCAAATTCATCTACGAACTGGCGCGTGGCGGAATTCAGGTACAGGAGCTCTGCATAACCCTGCTCGTGCGCAATCTTGTACGGCACAAAGGTGCCGGCGTAGTTGGCGCTGAGCTTGTAGGAACCGGTGCCCTTAGGGGCGGCGCGGTCGAAGTCGCCGGGAATCACGGCGGCAGCCGAGCGAAGGTGGGCGCCATAGTACGAGCCGGCCGGTGCGCACATCACGGCCAGGATCACCTCCGGATACGGCACAAGCTGCATCTGCGGGTGCGGTGCAAACAGCAGCGGACGCAGGTACATGGAAGCCTGGTGGCCGTAAGGCGGCAGGAATTCCAGGTTGTTCTTAACGCAGAGTTCGCACATTTTGATGAACATTTCCGCGGGCGGCTCGGGCAGTCCCAGGAAACGGGCGGAACGGGCCATACGGGCGGCGTTCTGGTCCGGACGGAACATGGCGATGCGTCCGTCCTTCTGCCGGAAGGCCTTCAGACCCTCGAAGCAGGAGATGGCATAGTGCAGGCCCTGCGTGAACGGGTCGATGGTGAAAGAAAAAGTCTCGGTAGTCTGGATGTCGGACCAGGCTCCGTCCCGGTAATGCGCCAGGACCACGGTGCGGGTGCGGTAGGCGTCAAAGCCCAGGGTATCCCAGTTGATGTTTCCCATATTATTTCTCTATTTGATTTGCAATCCAGTCGCCCACTTCGGAAGTGGAGTGGGATGCCGTACCTGCGGCGAGGTCTTCGGTAACATAGCCCGCTTCCAGGGAGGCGGCTACGGCCTGCCGGATGGCCTTGCCCTCTTCCATCAGGCCGAAGGCGTATTCGAACATCATGGCTGCCGACAGGATGGCGGCCACGGGGTTGGCGATATTCTTTCCGGCAGCCTGCGGATACGAACCGTGGATGGGTTCGAACAGGCTGGTGTGCGTGCCCACGGAGGCCGATGCCAGCAGTCCCATGGAACCGGAAATGCAGCTGGCTTCGTCGGTGAGGATGTCGCCGAAGGTGTTTTCCGTTACCAGCACGTCAAAGAACTTGGGACAGCGGATCAGCTGCATGGCGGCATTGTCCACGAACATGTAGTCCACTTCGATGCCGGGATACTCCGCTTCCATTTCCCGGGCAATCTGGCGCCACAGGCGGGACGATTCCAGCACATTGGCCTTATCTACCACCGTCAGGTGCTTGCGGCGCCGTCCGGCGTATTCGAAGGCCAGGCGCAGGATGCGCTCTACCTCAAAGCGGCTGTAGATGCAGGTGTCGTATGCGGTGTCGCCGTCGTCCTTGCGCCCTTTCTCGCCGAAGTACATGCCGCCGGTGAGTTCGCGGATGCACAGGAAATCGGCTCCGTCCACCAGTTCCTTCTTGAGGGGAGACTTGTCTACCAGCGAGGCAAAGGTTTCTACCGGGCGCAGGTTGGCATACAGGCCCAGCTTCTTGCGGATGGCCAGAAGGCCCTGTTCCGGACGTACCGGGGCGGTTGGATTGTTGTCGTAGCGCGGATCTCCCACGGCGCCGAACAGCACCGCGTCGCTTTGCATGCAAATCTGATGGGTTTCTTCCGGATAAGGGTCCCCGCAGGCGTCGATGGCGCAGGCGCCCACCAGGCCGAAGGTATACTCTACTTCGTGGTTGAAGCGACGACAGACGGCGTCCACGGCTTTCTGTGCCTGGGCCACCACTTCCGGGCCGATTCCGTCTCCGGGTAAGGTTGCGATTCTCAGTTTCATACTATTCTGTTTTCAATGATATTCAACATCTTTACAGTGGCTTTGATGGCCGCCTCGGTCTGGTCGGAATCCACGCCCCGGGTTTTGAAGCTGTAGCCGTCCAGGTCCCAGGAGATGGAGGTTTCCACCAGGGCGTCGGTTTTTCCTCCCGGCGGAATCTTCACCACGTAGTCGGTGAGTCGGGGATGACGCCGGCCCAGGTGGTCGTAGATTTTCCAGAGCGCTTTCATGAAGGCGTCGTACTGGCCGTCTCCGGCGGCCGATTCCTCGTAGCTCTCTCCCTGGATTTCTATGCGCAAATTGGCCACCGGGCGCATGCCGCGGGCCAGCTGGAGGCTGTAGTTCACAATGTGGATGGGGCCCTCGTCGGAGGGATGGTCTCCCTTGAGGATATCGGCAATGATGAAGGGGAGGTCCTCCGGCGTGAGGGATTCCTTCTTGTCGCCCAGTTCCACTACCCGCTGGGTAACCAGTTTCATCTGCTCGGGGGTAAGCTCGATGCCCAGGGTTTCCAGGTTCTTGATAATGTTGGCCTTGCCGCTGGTCTTGCCCAGGGCGTAATGCCGGTGCCGGCCGAAGCGTTCCGGCTGCAGGGCGTTCTGGTACAGGCCGCCTTTCTTGTCGCCGTCGGCATGCACGCCGCTGGTCTGGGTGAATACGTATTCGCCCACCAGGGGCATGTTGGAGGGGATGCGGACGCCAGAAATGGTTTCTACATAGCGGCACACATGCATCAAGGAGCTTTCTTCCAGCGTATTCTCCTGCTGCAGATGGTCGTTCAGAATGCCCAGGGCGCTGGCTACAGGCAGGTTTCCGGCCCTTTCGCCCAGGCCGTTCACCGTGGTATGGATGCCTTTCATGCCGGCCCTCACCGCTTCAAAGGTGTTGGCGGCTGCCAGGTCGTAGTCGTTGTGGGCGTGGAAGTCAAAATGGACGCCGGGATACCGTTCCACCATCTGGCGGCAGAAGCCGTAAGTCTGTTCCGGATTCAGCACGCCCAGCGTGTCGGGCAGCATGATGCGCTTTACGCCGGCGTCTTTCAGGTGGTCCACCAGGAAGAACACGTATTCCGGCGAATCGGCCATGCCGTTGGACCAGTCTTCCAGGTACACATTCACCGAAATCCCTTTCTTCCGGGCCAGGCCAATCTCCCGTTGGATATCGTCCAGATGCTCCTGCGGACTCTTCCGGAGCTGTCCGCTCAAATGGCGGAGCGAGCCTTTGGTAAGCAGGTTCAGGCAGCGGCCTCCCACAGAGGAAATCCAGTCCACGGAGGCGCCGTTATCCACGAAGCCCAGAATCTCCACCTGGTCCAGATGCTCCGTGGCCGATGCCCAGCTGCAGATTTTGGCACAGGCCTCCCGTTCACCGGACGATACGCGGGCCGATCCCACCTCTATCCGGTTCACCTTCAGCTCTTCCAGCAGCAGGCGGGCGATGGCCAGCTTCTCGTCGGCATTGAACGAGACTCCGGCAGTCTGTTCCCCGTCGCGCAGGGTAGTGTCCATTACTTCCATCATAGGGCTTTTTGCTCGTAGGCTTCAATCTTGTCTTTCTGTTCCAGAAGATAGTCGATATCGTCCAAGGCATTCATCAGGCAGTATTTCTTGTAGGCGCTGATCTCGAAGGACTCGGTTTCTCCGCTGGCCAGGTTGGTAACCGTCTGGGCCGGGACATCAATCCGTACCCGTGTGGCAGGGTCGGCGGCTATGGCAGCGAACAGGCGCTCCAGGAAGCCTTCCGACACCACCACGGGCAGGACAAAGTTGTTAAGTTCGTTGTTTTTGTGAATGTCGGCGAAGAAACTGGAAATCACGGCCAGAAAACCGTAGCCGGCGATGGCCCAGGCCGCATGTTCGCGGCTGGAACCGGAGCCGAAATTCTTTCCGGCCACCAGGATGCGGGCACCGGCGTAGCGGGGATCGTTGAGCACGAAGTCCGGATTGGGCGTGCCGTCGGGACGGTAGCGCCAGTCCCGGAACAGGTTTTCGCCAAAGAAGGACTCCTCGCGGGTGGTGGCTTTCAGGAAGCGGGCGGGGATAATCTGGTCGGTATCTACGTTCTCCAGGGGAAGGGGAACGCAGTTGCTTTCTATAATGTTGAATTTCTGTTTCATAGCAAGGTCCTAGGATCGGTGATTACGCCTGTTACGGCAGCGGCGGCAGCGGTGAGCGGACTGGCCAGGATGGTGCGGGAGCCCGGTCCCTGGCGGCCCTCGAAGTTACGGTTGCTGGTGGAAACGCTGTATTTGCCGGCGGGAATCTTGTCTTCGTTCATGGCCAGGCAGGCACTGCAGCCCGGCTGGCGGATTTCGAAGCCCGCCGCCTCAAGCATCTTGTCCAGGCCTTCCTCCTTAATCTGGCGGAGGACCTCCCACGATCCGGGAACCAGCCATGCGGTGATGTTGTCGGCCTTGTGACGACCTTTCACCACCGAGGCGAAGGCGCGGAAATCTTCTACCCGCCCGTTGGTGCAGGCACCCAGGAAAACATAGTCCACGGGTTTTCCCAGGAGGGACTGTCCGGCCTGGAAGCCCATGTAATTCAGGGCTTTGGGGGTTGCATCGGCCGGGATGTGACCATCTACGGCCATGCCCATGCCCGGGTTGGTGCCGTAGGTGATCATCGGCGGAATCTCTTCGGCCCGGATGGTGATTTCGCGGTCGAAGACGGCGTCGGCATCACTCTTGAGCGTGCGCCAGAAGGCCACGGCCTTGTCCCACTCGGCACCCTTGGGGGCGAATTCCCGGCCCTTCAGGTAAGCGAAGGTAACTTCGTCCGGGGCGATGAAGCCGCCGCGGGCGCCCATCTCGATGGACAGGTTGCACAGGGTGAGCCTTCCTTCCATGGACAGCTTGCGCACGGCCTCTCCGGCATATTCCACAAAGTAGCCGGTGGCACCGCTGGTAGTCATTTCCTTCATCAGGAACAGGGCTATATCCTTGGCGGTGACGCCTTTACCCAGGCTGCCTTCGATGTTGATGCGCATGGATTTGGGCTTCTGCTGCAGGATGCACTGCGAGGCCATTACCATTTCCACCTCACTGGTTCCGATTCCAAAGGCCACCGCTCCCACGGCCCCGTGGGTGGAGGTGTGGGAATCGCCGCAGACGATTGTCATTCCGGGCAGTGAAAGGCCCTTTTCCGGTCCCACCACGTGGATGATCCCGTTGTCCGGGTCCATCATCCCGTAATGGGTGAGGCCGAATTCGGCGGCATTGGCCGCCAGGGCGTCCACCTGCCTTCGCGACACGGGATCCCCAATGGGCCTGTCCTGGCCTTCGGTGGGGGTGTTATGGTCCGGCATGCAGAAAATCTTCTCCGGACGCAGGCATCGGATCCCGCGGGCGCGCAGGCCGTCAAATGCCTGGGGTGTTGTCACTTCGTGGCAGTACAGGCGGTCGATGTACAGCTGGTCTGGGCCGCCCTCCACGTGCTGGACCACGTGCGAATCCCAAATCTTGTCA
>CAMJKI010000080.1 GCA_946406355.1 uncultured Bacteroidales bacterium
GCGACCCCCGGCGTGACAGGCCGGTATTCTAAACCGACTGAACTACCGCACCAAGTTTTCAGTGAACTTCCCTTTCGGGATTGCAAAGGTAACACCTTTTTTTGAATCTGCAAGGGGAGTACTGAATTTTTTTTGAAATTTTACTCAACCGTAATCTGTTTCCGGGCTTTTTCGGCCTCTACCTTCTTCACCTTGGGCATGGTAACGGTGAGGACGCCGTTCTCTACCTTGGCGTTGATGGCCTCGCGGTTGGTGTCATCGGGCAGCAGCATGGTCTGCTGGAACTTGGTGTAGGAGAACTCGCGGCGCAGGAAATGGCCCTTGGATTCGTCGTGAGCCTTCTTTTCCATCTTGATTACCAGATCGCCGTCTTCGTCCAGATGGATGTCGAAATCGGCTTTGGTCATGCCGGGCGCGGCCAGCTCCAGCTGATACTGTTCGGGGGTTTCTAATACATTGATAGCAGGGCAGGTAGCCTTGGGATGCTCCATCCAGCTGTTGTCAAAGAAATCGTTGAAAATGTCCGGAACCCAAACCTGGTTGTTTCTTCTAACGGGTAACATGGTTTAAATCTCCTATAATTTAAAAGTCAAACATTCTTTAGCCGGGCGGCCTTTCTGAGGCGCGTCCGGCATAGGGAAAGGCAAACCCCGGGCCATGTTCATAATCGGCCTAAACAATTGACAATCTGTCAGTTAAGTGTGACAAACTGGCAGAAAACCATGCCAAAATGGCGCAATTTCCGGCCATTCTTGATAATCAGGGAAAAAAGTAGTACTTTTGTTACTCTATTTAAGGGATTGCTATGGAAGAAGCCCAGTTAAACTGGTACGCACTTAAGGTGTTCTATAACAAGGTCTTCGAGATGGAAGACCGGCTCGCGGGCATGGGTTTGGAAACCTATCTGGCCGTGGAGAAAGTTCCCCTGAAGGGGGAGGAGCACCTGGCGGCGGCCAGAAAACTGGCGCAGCTTCCGGAGGGAGGAAGGGCCGACAGCCGCCTGGTGCGCGAAGGCCCGGTAATCTACAGGCGGGAACCCATGGTAAAATCCCTCATCTTTGTCCGCGCCGACGAAACGGATATTACCCAGGTGGCCGAGATGCTCAAGGGCCCGGCCGACCTGAACAAGCCGGAAGGCTTTGTGTACCGCACCCCGGACTGGCAGTCTTTCTCCGTGATTCCTGACAGGCAGATGACCCTTTTCATGCTGGTGACGTCTTCCGGGGAATCGGGGCTGAAGGTGTTCTCGGCCGATGAGTTGACTCATTTTAAGAGTGGGCAGAAGGTGCGGGTAGTAGAAGGACCGCTTAAAGGGGCCGAAGGCTATATCAAGCGCATCCAGAAGAACCGTCGGCTGCTGGTGGCTATAGAGGGAATCGTGGCGGTGGCCACCTCCTACATCCCGCCGCAGTTTATGGAAACAGTAAAGGAATAATGCCGGCAGAAGGTAATATCGTCATTCGAAGGGCCAAGGTGAACAACCTCAAGGACATTTCCGTGGAAATCCCGCGGAACCGTCTGGTTGTAGTTACCGGCATCTCCGGCAGCGGCAAGAGCTCGCTGGCTTTCGACACGCTTTTTGCCGAGGGGCAGCGCCGCTTTGCCGAAAGCCTTTCGTCCTATGCCCGGCAGTTTCTGGGGCGCATGGTAAAGCCCGATGTGGAGGCCATCGACGGCATACCGCCGGCCATAGCCATCGAGCAGAAGGTGAACATCCGCAATCCGCGCTCTACGGTGGCCACCACTACGGAAATATATGATTATCTGCGCATTCTCTTCGCCCGCATCGGCCGCACTTATTCGCCGGTAAGCGGGGAGGAGGTTAAGGCGCATACGGTAGGCGACGTGCTGGAAGCCATCGACGACGGCCAGCCGCACGCGCTGTACATCCTGGCCGATCTTCGCTGGGACAGCCGGGAAGACAAAGTGGAGCTGATGCTCTCCCTGAAGGAAGAGGGCTACGGCAGGCTGTTCAGTCCGGCCGACGGCCAGATATACCAGATAGAAGATGTCCTGAAGATGGACGGGCACTACCCGCAGGGCCTTTACCTGCTGGTGGACCGCGTAAAGACCAGCGGGGAGCTGGATGCCGATATGCGCATGCGCCTGCACGCCTCCATCCAGGCTGCCTTCGACAAAGGCAACGGCGACATGGCCCTCTGGGATAAGAGTAGAGGTGGTGAGTCGGAGGCCTCTTGGCGCTCATCAGAGCGCCCGGCCGTACCCGGGATTTTGCCGGATGGCAAAATCGTAGAGGGAGAAAAGGCCGCGGGGGATAGTGGGGGGCAGAGCCCCCTCAAAATGAGCGATGCTACGGAAAAGGCCACTGCCTCTTCTTCCGGTTTAATTAAGTTTTGTTCCAGATTTGAGCGGGACGGGATTACTTTCCGGCAGCCGGACGAGTATCTGTTCAGCTTCAACAGCCCGCTGGGGGCCTGCCCGGTTTGCGGCGGCCTGGGGAAGATTGTGGGCATTAGCGAGGATCTGGTGGTGCCGGACAAGACAAAGAGCATCTACGACGGCGCCATAGCCTGCTGGCGGGGAGAGAAAATGGGCTGGTTCAAGGACCTGGTAATCAAGAATGCCGAAAAGTACGGCCTGCCCATCTTTGAGCCCTATTGCAAGCTCACGGAAGAGCAGAAACGCATTCTGTGGGAGTCCCGCAGCCATTTCCCGGAAGAGGACGCCATCTGCGGCATCAACGAGTTCTTCGAGTGGGTAGAGAGCAACCGCTACAAGATCCAGTACAAATACATGCTAAGCCGATATAGCGGTCGCACCACCTGCCACGCCTGTGGCGGCAGCCGCCTGCGGAAGGAGGCCCTGTACGTAAAGATCTGCGGCAAAACTATCCACGACCTGCTTTCCATGACCGTGGAAGAGCTGTTGAAATGGCTTCAGGAAATGGTTCTTACAGAACACGAGAAAGCCATTGCCGGAAAAGCCATCGAGGAAATCCAGTACCGGCTGCAGTGCATCCAGGACGTGGGGCTGGGGTACCTTACCCTTAGCCGCACCATGAACACCCTTTCCGGCGGTGAAAGCCAGCGGGTGAACCTGGTAACGGCACTGGGCAGCTCCCTGGTGGGTTCCCTGTACATTCTGGACGAACCTTCCATCGGCCTTCATCCGCGCGATACGGACCGGCTGATTGCCGTTTTACGGCGCCTGAGGGACATCGGCAACACCGTTGTTGTGGTAGAGCACGATCCGGAGATTATCCGGGCGGCCGACTGGGTGATAGACCTGGGCCCCAAGGCCGGCGTCAATGGCGGCGAGGTGGTGTTCCAGGGTGCCCTGGGGCAGGAGATCCCCGGTCAAGCCGGGGATGACGAATCCCTAACCCTGCAGTACCTTTCCGGCATCCGGAAGCCGTACGTGCGGGAAAAGCGGCCCTGGCAGTACAGCATTACCGTGCAGGGGGCCATGCAGAACAACCTCAAGGACATAGACGTACAGTTCCCGCTGAACGCCTTTACGGTAGTTAGCGGCGTGTCCGGCAGCGGCAAGAGCTCGCTGGTGGGGGACATCCTGTATCCGGCCCTGCACCGCCGCATCAACGAAACGGGCGACCTGCCCGGCACCTTCCGCGGCCTGGCGGGGGACCTCTCGCGCATCACGCGGGTAGAATATGTGGACCAGAACCCCATCGGCAAGAGCTCCCGCAGCAACGCCGTTACCTACCTAAAGGTGTACGACGACATCCGGAAGCTCCTGAGCGAGGAGCCTTTCGCCCGCATTAACGGATTCACTCCCAGTTACTTCTCCTTTAACCAGGAAGGCGGCCGATGCCCGGAATGCCAGGGCGACGGCTTTGTGAAAATCGGCATGCAATTCATGGCCGACGTTACCATGGTGTGCGAAAGCTGCGGCGGCAAACGCTTTAAGCCGGATATCCTGGAGGTACGCTACAAGGGCAAGAACGTGGACGATATCCTGAACCTGAGCGTGGACGAGGCCATAGCTTTCTTTGGCGCGCAGAAGGAGCAGGCCGCCAAGGACATAGCCGCCAAGTTGCAGACGCTGGTAGATGTGGGGCTGGGCTATATCAAGCTGGGGCAGCCCTCCAGCACGCTTTCCGGCGGCGAAAGCCAGCGGATCAAGCTGGCCTACTTCCTGTCGCTGGCCGAATCGGGACGGGAAAGGATTCTGTTCATGTTTGACGAACCCACCACCGGCCTGCATTTCTACGACGTGGAAAAGCTCCTGAAGGCTTTTGACGTGCTCATTTCCAAGGGCCATACGGTGCTGGTGGTAGAGCATAACCTGGACGTTATCCGGAGTGCCGACTGGGTAATCGACCTGGGCCCGGACGCCGGCGACAAGGGCGGGGAAGTGGTGTTTGCCGGGACGCCCGAGGATCTTAAGAATTGCGATAAATCATTTACAGCCAAATATCTATGAAAAGGATTGCCGCTATAACCATGGTCCGCAACGACGATTTCTACCTGCGCAAGTGGGTAGAGTACTACGGACGTGAGCTGGGAAAGGAAAACCTGTATATCTATTTCGACGGTCTGGATCAGGAGATAGCGCCTTTCTGCGAGGGAACCACGGCCCTCAAGGTGCCCAAAATAGGGAAGCGGGTGGTTTCCAACGACAAAGGCCGCGTGCAATTCTTGTCGTGGAAGGCTGCCGAACTGCTTTCCGGCGGGTACGATCTGGTCATTGGCACCGACGCCGATGAATTCATAGTGGTGGATCCCAAACTGGGGAAGAGTCTTCCCGAATACCTGAGTGAGGCCAAGATCAAGGGCTCGCTGTCTCCGCTGGGGCTGGATTTCGGCCAGAAGCTGGGCGAGGAGATGGATATCACCGAGAACGAGCCGTTCCTCTTGCAGCGACACTATGCCCAGCTGGGAACGCGCTATACCAAGGCTTCCATCATGGCCGAACCACTGGCCTGGGGCAGCGGCTTCCACCGGATCAAAGGACGGAACTTCCACATTGCCAAGAATTTGTACCTGTGCCATTTTGGCTACTTCGACCAAAAGCGCCTGGAAGACCGCTTTCAGGACAAGGACCGCCTGAAGCAGGGCTGGGGTAAGCACATGAAGAAGCGTTCCCGCACTATTCAGCTGGTTTCCAACAAGAAAGCCCGGAAGTTTGAACCGTGGACCTGTTTCGCCCGCATTTGCCAGACGCTGGTGCGTCCGCCTTATGCCTGGAACAAGCCGGCCATGTTCGGCCTCAAGCTAATTGTCCGGATTCCGGAGCGTTTTCAGAATATTGTATAACTATGAATAACCAACCGCTGGTCTCCGTTATCGTTCCCATTTATGGCGTGGAGGCCTACATAGCCCAGTGCGCAGAATCGTTGCTGGTGCAAACCTACCCGGCCATCCAGTTCATTTTTGTGAACGACGGCACAAAAGACCGGTCGATGGACGTGCTTTCCAATGTGCTGGCGCGTTTCCCGGGGCGCCAGGTGTGTATCGTGAACCAGGAGAACCGGGGGCTGCCCCAGGCACGCGCCGCGGGCTTGCGTGTGGCCGAAGGGGAGTATATCCAGCATGTGGATGGCGACGACTGGGTAGAACCGGACCTGGTGGAACGCCTGGTACATAAGGCGCAGGAAAGCGGTGCCGACCTGGTGTATTTCAATTTCTGGAAAGAGCATGCCTCGTACCGGAAGCTGGACCGCGAACGGCACTACGACAGCAGCCGGAAAGTCCTCTACATGCGCCGCCTGTATAATTATCGGGCCTATGGTTATGTCTGGAACAAATTCGCCCGCAAGTCCCTGTACGATCATTTGTTCTTCCCCCGCTATAACATGCACGAGGATATCGTGATCTCTACGCAGCTCCTGTTCCGGGCGCAGCATATTGAACAGCTGCCCGTTCCGCTGGTGCATTACCGCCGGAACAATCCCTCCTCCGTGATGCATTTGGCCATAAAGAAGCGTCGGGTGCAGTCGGCCAACAACCTGCTGGATATGTATGAGCACTACCGCGAACAGATGGCCGGTTCGCCGGTGGAGCCTGTTTTGGACGTTCTTATTCTCCGCTGCGCCTGGGTGGCCTTCAGCCTGGACCGGGAACTTTACCGGGAACGTCCCTACCTGAAGGAAATGGCGCGCCGCCTGCCCTTGATTCCGGGCCGGCGGGTCAATCTGTTCCAGCAGCTGATTCTCAAAGTCTATCTGGCTTTTTCCCGTTCCTAAGGCCCTATCACCAGCATGGCCAGGGTATCCCGATTCACGGGCGGTCCGGCCTGGAAGTACACCAGGGCTGTGCCGCCTTTCCAGGTGTGGATGGTGAGTCCGTGCCCATCCGGGTCCACGGTGTAACTGTACAGTTTGTTCACTTCCGGATCGTCGTCATGGGCCAGCGGCTCCATGTAGAAAGGGGCGTCCGGGGGTACAACGTCGCACCAGATGCGGTAATCGTCGCCAATCTCGCACTCGTTGTATGCGGCCGGATGCAGGTCCAGGCTGCCTTTGGTGGCCGTGAGTCCGCTTTTATCTACCCGCCAGCTGGTTTCCTGCAGACCGTCGCCCTGCGGCTTTACCGTAACGGAATACAGCGTATTGCGGTGCACGTCAAAGTTGTTCAGGCTCTCTCCCAGATAAAACCGGTATATCAGATGATTGCCCGCCAGGCTGTTCCAGCGGGGCGAATGATAGCTTGCCCTGATCTCTATGTAGGAGCAGATTTCCTGGTATCGGCCTTCGGTGAATACCCGGCCTTCCGGTGACAGAACGTTCTCCAGCAGGTTTCCCTGGCAGTTTTCCAGCAGGTACAGGCCCACCGTGCCGCTCACGCCCGGGCGGACGTCCCGGTTCAGGGCATCGGCCTGGCGCCCGCTTTTGGTAAAGCCCGTGATAAAGGTTTGCGAAGCTCCTTCGGCCCGGCTTTCGCGGAACAGCAGGGCCGATGAAGGGCAGCCGCCTACCATCACTTCCTCTACTTTGAAGGAGACATCGGCATTCAGGGCGCTCCGGTCGATGGTGAGGTTAACCCGCGCCATCATCCGTTCCAGCGGCAGATTCAGAGTTCCGTCGTGCCCCACCGCCTGGTATTCCAGCTTCCCTGCCATGGGCATGCCGCGGCTGTATTCGTCGGGATAGGCCAGGTAGTAGCGATATTCCTGCACTTCCGAAAGGGTGCGGCAGGGCAGTTCATAGCCGATGTTGGCCACTGCGTAAATGTAGTAGGGGACATCCAGCAGCAGTGTGGTCTGGTGAACCACCTTGCCTCCGGCATACACCATTTGCCGACGGGGAATGTACACCTTTTCTTCCAGCACGCCAAAGGCGTTGAAGATGAGCAGATTGTAGTCGGAGATAAGCTGTTCGTCGGGGTCCTCGGCCCGGGTGAGCAGTACGCCGGGATCCAGCTGGATGCGGGCTGTAACCGCCTGGGGGGCCGTTTCCTGCTGGCAGGCGGCCGCCAGTAATCCTAATAGCAATAATGCTTGTACTTTCATGGCTTAGAATAAAAGGGTTTCAGGTTCCAGGCTGTTCCAGGGCTGGACGCCGGCTTCAATAATAACCGTACCGCTTTCCACCGGAATATCCGGGTCCGGCGATCCCATGCGGGTTAGCGTAAGGTCCAGCGAATAGCAGGTTCCCGGATCCATGCCCGGCAGGTTGATGGGATAGTAGCAAGTTACCGGGCCAATCTGCCCCTCCAGCACCATCCGGGTTTGGGGCTGACCCGGCTGGTCTTCCGTGGCCGGATTGGGATAGCAGAAAAAGCTTCTGTCCGGATATACGCGCCGTGTGCCGATGGCCCCGCAGCCCTCCTGCAGCAGCATTTCCGGGTGGGGAAGCGCAGATACGGCCAGGCTGTCCAGCCTGCCCAGATTCATCCACGATACCGTTCCGCAACCGTCTTCATCCAGGGGCAGGCACTCCGTCCCCGTATTTATTAGGTAGAGCTTGTTGTTGATGAAGGGGGTGCCGGCGTAGGGATGCCCGCTGAAATCGGCGGCTACGGAACGGATCTGGATGGCGCAGAGCATGGGATGGAGCATCAGCCGGGTTTGGCGGGACTGAGCCTCTTCCAGCAGGGTTTCTCCTACCAGCAGGGGTTGCTCCGGGTCCTCTTTCTCCAGCGAAAAGCGCATTTTCCCCAGGCTCCCGAAGGTTTGTATGTCGGCCCAGGAGTAAATGTCGTCCGAACAGCCGGCCAAAGCCACCAGGCGGCGCGGCCCGTTGCCGGAGACGGTGTAGGTAAAGAGATTCCGGTCCCAGTCGTCCACCTGCTGGTAGGCGTCCAGCCGCATGGGCTCTTCTGTGAAGAAAAAGAACAAATCCAACGCGTAAGGAGTTGGATTTCCGCTCCTTTGTATATATATTTGTGCTTTCGTGCCGACAGATATGCTTTCATCCTCCTGTGTGCAGGAAGAAAAAAAGGCCGGAAACTGCAGGAATGCAGCAAGTATCGCCACAGAGATGCGGCTCGCGAATTGCGGGAAGAAGAGGTATGCGAAGAAAGAAATCCGGCCTGTTTTCGTGCGTCTGTCCATGAGTCAGCAGGGTTATGTCCTGTGGCAAAGCTAGGGAAGGGGAACGGATTTCTCTTTCAATCGTAAAAAACAAAATGCGGTTGAAACTGTTTTTTACGAAAGTTTATGCGTTTTAAACGATTTTTAGGTTAGATTAGTTTTTTTTCTATATGAATATTATAAGGTCATTTCAGCATCTTTTCGCCCGTAAGACGGATCTGATGCCTATTTTTGCCCAGCAGGCAGCTTTTCTGTCGCAGGCATCGGATATCCTTTGCCGCATGCTGGAAAGCATGGATTCTGCCCAGTGGCGCCTGTCCCATAAAGAAATCCGGGCACTGGAACACCAGGGCGACGCCCTTCTTACGGAATTCCGCGAACAGATTATGGGCCGTCCCATGACACCCGGCACCCGGGCCAATTTCATTACGGTGGCCATGTCCATGGACGACTGCCTGGACGTTGTGAAGGATGCCTCCAATGCCGTGAATATCTACGACCCCAAGAAGATAGACAACCAGCTCAAGGAACTTGCCCAACTTATCCTGGCCGAGGCCAAGGCCCTGCAGAAGCTGCTTCCGCTGCTGGTGAACGTGCGTAAGAATGCGGCCGATATCACCCTGCTGTGCGACCGCATCACCGAACTGGAGCACGAGGCCGACGAAGCCTACGAAGGCTATATCGGCTACATCTTCACCAAGGAGGAGGACCTGCGGGAAATGACCAAGTACAAGAATCTGGCAGAGCTCTTCGAAAAGGCCACCGACAGCGGCAAGCACGTGGCCGACTGCGTAAGAATCATGCTCCTGGGCAACAGCGAGAATTAAAATAAAGACCGGCTCAATTGAGTCGGTCTTTTTTTCGCTTAACCTCCGAAGTTGTCGAAGAAGATGCTTTCGGGAGCGACACCCAGGCTGTCCAGGAGGTCGCACACGCACTTGGTCATCATGGGCGGACCGCACATGAAGTACTTGATGTCCTCCGGAGCCTCGTGGTCCTTGAGGTAGGTTTCGTTCATCACATTGTGTACGAAACCGGCGGTGTACTTCACGCCGGCAGCATCGGCTGCCGGGTCCGGACGGTCCAGGGCCAGGTGGAAGTGGAAGTTCGGGAATTCCTTCTCGATTTCGGCAAAGTCTTCCAGATAGAAGGCTTCCACCAGGGCGCGGGCACCATAGAAGAAGTGCACGGGCTTCTTGGTCTTCAGGGTCTTGAACAGGTGCATGATGTGGCTGCGGAGGGGAGCCATGCCGGCGCCGCCGCCCACAAAGATGTATTCCTGCGTATCCGGATCGTCCTTCGGGAGGAGGAACTCTCCGTAAGGGCCGCTGATCCACACCTTGT
>CAMJKI010000081.1 GCA_946406355.1 uncultured Bacteroidales bacterium
AATCTAAGGCCTCGTAACTAATGTTAAACCGTCCAACTTTTGGGGGTCACATCAGGTCGGGGGCTTTTTTTATTTCCACGGATTTGTATATCTTTGCAGCCGCAATGTTACGGACAAGACGCATATTTGCCGCCTGGCTGCTGTCGGTTATTCTGCCGGTAGTATTCCTTGCGCCTTTTCACCATCACCATCGGGACGCCCTGGAGGACATCCACTGTGAAGCCTGTTCACAGCACATCCCCCATCAGGGACACCTTACCCCGGGAACCGGCACCGACGACTGTCTGGTGTGCCAGCTGCTGTCCCAGCAGTATGTCCCCGCTACCGGCCTTGCCGTAAACTTGCATTCATCGGATTATGCCGCTGTTATCGGCGTTTTTTCCGATGATGTCATCCTTTGTTTCACCCATCTTTCCTCCCCTCGCGCACCGCCTGTCTCATTCCCGTTTTAGTTCCCTAATTCATTAACTTTTAAACTGAACAGAATGAGAAAGACAATTTTAGTATTGTCGCTGCTATCCGTATGTATGGCAGCGACGGCTCAGGAGAACCAGCCCGATTCCACGGATGTATTCTACAAGCACCTGGATCTTAAAGAAATAGTAGTCACAGGTCTGGCCGGTGACACCAAAATGAAAGAAATGCCCGCACCGGTTTCGGTAATCCGACCGGCTGATCTGGCCGGCAGGACGGGCGGCAACATTATAGACGCCATCGCCACTGAACCCGGCGTAAGCGAAATTACCACCGGCGGCGGCATTTCCAAGCCCGTAATCCGCGGCATGGGTTATAACCGCGTAGTGGTGGTAAGCGACGGCATCCGCCAGGAAGGACAGCAATGGGGCGACGAACACGGCATAGAGATAGACGGAGCCGGCGTTCATTCCGTAGAAATCCTGAAGGGACCGGCCTCCCTGATGTATGGCTCCGACGCCCTGGCCGGCATCCTCATTTTCCACCCGGAACCGGTCCGTGCCCCCGGAGAAATCGGCGGCAGCATCTCCACTGAATACCAGACCAATAACGGACTGCTCACCTATTCGCTGGCGGCCGACGGCAACCTGGGCGGCTGGATCTGGAACGGCCGTTTTTCGGACAAATATGCCCATGCCTACAGGAACAGCGTCAACGGACAGGTGGCCAATTCCGGATACCGGCAGCGGGCGGCTTCTGCCATGCTGGGCCGAAACGGCTCCTGGGGCTATTCCCGGCTGCGTTTCAGCTATTTCCATCTCACGCCCGGCATGATTGAAGGAGAAGGCGACAACTTCGGCTATAAGCCGGACCTTCCCTTCCAGCACGTGCGGCACTTTAAAGTGGTGTCGGACAATACTTTCCACCTGGGCCCCGGCAACCTCAAGTTCATCCTGGGCTGGCAGCAGAACCGCCGGCAGGAATACGAGGAAGCGGCCGATGAACCCGGCCTGGACTTCCGCCTGAACACCCTCAACTACGACCTGCGCTGGCAGGGAACCCTGGGCGAGGATTGGAAAACCGCCTTCGGCCTGGCCGGAATGGCCCAGAAGAGCGACAATCTGGGTGACGAGTACCTGATTCCGGCCTACGGACTCTTTGATGCGGGACTCTTTGCCACGGTGTCCAAGACGCTGGGCGCATGGACCCTTTCCGGAGGCCTGCGGGCCGATATCCGCTGGCTGCACAGCCAGCCGCTGGAAGACCGTTTCCAGGAGTTCAGCCGCCGTTTCCCGGGCATCAGCGCCAGCATCGGCGCCGTCCGGCCGCTGGGAGAACACTTTATCCTGCGGGCCAACATCGCCCGTGGATTCCGCGCCCCCAACCTGGCCGAACTGGGATCGAACGGCGAGCACGAAGGAACCTTCCGCTATGAAGTGGGAAACAAGGACCTGAAGCCGGAATACAGCCTCCAGGGGGACCTGGGCCTGGATTTCACCTCCAAATATGTTTCTGTACAGGCAGCGGTATTTGCCAGCCGGATAGATAATTACATCTTTTCGGCACGCAACGGCCAAGTGGCCGATGAAGACCTGCCGGTATATGCCTTCCAAAGCGGCCTGGCCCATCTGGGCGGCGGAGAACTGGGTATCGACATCCACCCGATCCACCAGCTGCACCTGAGCAGTGCTTTCTCCTGCGTCTATACCCGCGAAAAAGGCGGCGACTACCTGCCGCTGATTCCTGCGCCCCGCCTGTATTCGGAAGTGAAATGGGAAATCACGCACGACGGGCACTTGTTCAACAACGCTTTCGTCTCCCTGAACCTGGACTGGAACATGGCCCAGAACCACTTCTATGCCGCCGGAGGAACGGAAACCGCCACGCCGTCCTACCTGCTGCTGGGAGCATCGGCCGGTACCGATCTGGTAATAAAGGGGAAAAGGCGCCTGTCGCTGTACATCATTGCCTCCAACCTTACGGACCAGGCCTATATGCCGCACCTGAGCCGGCTCAAGTACATCGGCGTGTATAACATGGGCCGCAACGTGAGCTTCAAACTGGAAATTCCGTTTTAACAGGATTACAGGCTGAGGCTGTGGTCGATACAGGCCGGGTACTCCTCCGGATAATGCGTAACCATCACCAGCGTTTTGCCGGGAGCCCCGCAATACTTGTCCAGCAGTGACTTAACCCGGAAACGAAGGTTTTCGTCCAGTCCCTGGAGGGGTTCGTCCAAAATGTAGAGCGGAGGATCCTTCACAAAGGCACGGACCACCAGGCACAGACGCTGATACCCGCTGGAAAGCCGCAGGAAAGGGATTTCGGCCAGATGGCCGATACCGAATTCCTCCATCCAGCAAAGTGCCTTGCTGCGCTGCTCCGCCGAGGGCTTCCGAAAAAGCCCTTCCGTATCGAAAAAGCCGCTTGTAACAATATCCAGGGCCGGCGCATCTACCCGGAAAGCGCGATGCAACTCCGGGCTCACGAAGCCAATTTTGCCCTTGATATCCCAAATACTTTCCCCGCTTCCCCTGGGCCTGCCGAACAATTCTATATCATAGGCATAGGCCCGGGGGTTATCGGCATTGATGAGGCTCAGGAGCGTGCTTTTCCCGCTACCGTTGGCTCCGGTTAGCGCCCAGTGCTCGCCTTCCCGCACCGTCCAGTCCAGCGAGTCCATCACCACGCGTTCCCCGTAGCGGATGGTAATGTTGCGCATGCGGATAACGGCCGGCAGCAAAACCCCGTCCAGAAAGGCCTGCAGCGGCACCTTCTCCCCCATCTGTCCATCCGAAACGGGAATCACGTGGGTAATGAAAGAAGGTATTTCCGCCGCCCGGGAAAGCACCAGCACCAGATGGGTGGTTTCGCCAAGGCGTTCCAGCAGTTTGGACAGCAGGGTTCTGGTGCGGGGATCCAGGCCGATATAGGGATTGTCAATAACCAGGGTTTCCGGACCACTGAGCAGGGCCCTGGCCAGCTGGAACTTCCGCAGTTCCCCGGAAGACAGGGTTACCAGCGGCTTGTCCAGGAAAGGATCCATGGAAAAAAGGGCTGTAAGTTCCGCCAGGTGGCGGCGGGCATCGGCCGGGTTCCGGCTTTCGGCAGCTTCGTTCAGCAACACCTCACCCGCAGTAGGCGGGTCCCACTCCAGGGTGAACAGGTTCCAGCGCTGCTGCATAAAGAAGTTGCGGTCGCCATAGCTCCCGTAAGAATCGCGGAAAGAAATGTACTTGGCGCCGGAACGGCCTGCAAATGCTGCCGCCAGCCGGCTTTTGCCGGAGGCGTTGTCCCCTACCAGGGCTATCTGCTCTCTTTTCATTTTCGGATAATCTGTAGTACAAACATACACAAAAATCCAAGTTTTTTACGTATGTTTGTACAATTAATAACATGTAAAGGCATGAAGAAGTTCCGTATCCTCTTTCTCCTTCTGGCAGTGGCCGGAAGCAGTTTTATGGCCAAGGCTCAGGAAATCAAAGCCCTGGAAAACAGTCAGTACAGCATCACCAGCGCCGATGTTTCGCTTTTGATAGATGCTGCAAAGGGTGGCAAAATCCTCTCCTTCAAGTATAAAGATAAGGAAGTCCTGAACCAGGGCCGCTTCCCCAATTCTTTCGGCAGCACCTTCTGGACCAGCCCGCAGGCTCAGTGGAACTGGCCCCCCGTGCCGGAATACGACACCAAGCCCTACACGGCCGAAGTAAAGGATAATGTACTGGTACTCACCGGAGAGAAATCGGAACGTTTCGGCTACCGCGTCGGCAAGAAACTGCACGTGTGCCCCAACGACGGCGCCATTGTAATCACCTACACCATCTTCAACGAGTCCGGAGAAACCCGCCAGGTGGCTCCCTGGGAAATTTCCCGCGTCCCCAACGGTGGCGTGCTCTTCTTCCAGGCCGATGCAGTAGAACCCGCCAACAACATGAAAGGCCTTCCTTTCACCTTCAGCGACGGCATTGCCTGGTACCAGATGGACGAAGCCCCCGAAAACCGAAAAATCAACGCCGACGGCACGGGCTGGCTGGCCTTCAACAACGGTGAGGTGCTGTTTGTGAAGAAGTTCCAGGATTTGGAAGCCGGACAGGCCGCCCCCGCAGAGGCCGAAATCCAAATTTATGCCAACCCCGGCAAAACCTTCGTGGAAGTAGAAGAGCAGGGCCCCTACACCACCCTGCAGCCCGGAGAGTCCGTGGACTGGACCGTCCGCTGGTATCTGCTGCCCGCCGAAGGAGCGGACAACGGGCTGGAGGCAGTGAAGAAGCTGCTGGACTAATTATTGGCTTTTTTTACTGCCGCATGTCCCGATTATTTGGGAATCTGCGGCAGTTTTTGTATCTTGCACTCAATAACACTAATGCTAACGGCCATAACCACTATGGACGAAGTTAAAGTTATTGAAATCAAGAAGAGCGTCTTTGCCAATAACGACAAGGACGCTGCCAACCTGCGTAGAGAGCTCAAGGGAAAAGGCGTCTATCTCCTGAACCTGATGTCCTCCCCCGGCAGTGGCAAAACCACCACGCTCATCCAAACCCTCAACCGAATCAAGGACAAACTGCGCGTTGCCGTAATGGAGGCCGATATAGACTCCAATGTGGACGCCGTTAAAATCAAGGAAGCCACGGGAGTGCCCTCCGTCCAGCTTCATACGGGCGGGATGTGCCACCTGGACGCGGAAATGACGCGCCAGGGCCTGGACAACGTACCCCTGGAGGGCCTGGACCTGGTAATTCTGGAGAACGTGGGCAACCTGGTTTGCCCGGCCGAATTCGACACGGGAGCCTGCCGCAACGCCATGATCCTGTCCGTGCCGGAAGGTCACGACAAACCGCTCAAGTACCCGCTGATGTTTTCCGTCTGCGACCTGGTGCTTGTGAACAAGATAGATGTACTCCCCTATTTCGACTTTGACCTGGAGAAATGCCGGGAGTACGTACGCATGAGAAACCCCAAGGCACAGGTGATACCCATCTGCGCCAAGACAGGTGAAGGAACGGACGCCTTCGCCGCCTGGCTGCTGCAGGAAGTAAGCGCCTGGAAAAAAGAAGAATAACACCAACTAACCACATAGTATTATGCCTGAGATGTCCAAGAGATTTGTCCCCAAGCACAAAGGGGATAAAAACCCTAATCCCAAGCTTTTGAAATTTGTCCGTCACGTAACGGACCGGGTACCGGGTAAAATCAAGATGACTACCGACGCCCCGGAGTACTGGGGCCTTGCGTGCATCTTCGAAGACGAAATGGACCCCGTGACCCGGGAGGCCTCCCTGGACCTGCTGCTGGACATGCTTCCCGGCAACTTCTTCAAGGTTCGGGAGCATCATACCTATTACGAACTGCACGACTGGAACACCAAGAAGCATTACACTCCGGACAACAAGAGCTTTGACCAGCTGCTGGACAAGCTTTCCTACTTCGGCATGCTGGAGTACGACTACGGAGACCATTATACCAATGGCCAAGGGCCGGATCCCGGCACCACGTTCAACCGGGAAAACCGCGTCTACTGGGTGCCCATGTTCGTCCCCGGCAGTGCTGAATACACCAACATGAACGTGGAGCTCATGGACAGGCATCCGGAGCTGGCCATGTTCTTTGAACGCATGACATTCCTGCCGCTGGAAAAGATCACGCCGATGGTGCCTATGGGCGGCAGCGGAATCGGTATGCACGTTATCCCTGTGGAGAAAGCCATCTCCATGGAGAACCAATCCATTGATATTGAGCACATAAGCTACTGGCTAAAGAAATACGAGGGCCATATTGGCGTAGGTATCTGCTCCTGCCGGTATGGCCGCAAGAAGCTGGACGAAGGCTGCGCCGACGACTACCGCGACTGGTGTATCGGCGTGGGCGATATGGCCGACTACCTTCGCGAAACCGGCCGCGGCCATGACATCACTTACGAAGAAGCCATGGCCATTCTCAAGAAAGCGGAGGACCACGGCTTTGTGCACCAGGTGACCAACATCGACGGAGAGGGAAAGATTTTCGCTATATGCAACTGCAACGTCAAGATTTGCAACGCGTTGCGCACATCGCAGCTGTTCAATACGCCCAATATGAGCCGTAGCGCCTATGTGGCCGAGGTGGACCCGAAGAAGTGCGTGGCCTGCGGCCGCTGCGTGGAGTACTGCCCCGCCGGCGCCGTGAAACTGGGCCAGAAACTGTGCACCAAGAACGGCCCCGTGAAGTATCCCAAGCACGAACTTCCGGATGCCGCCAAATGGGGAGAGCACAAGTGGACGGAAGACTACAGGGATGTGAACCGCATCAACTGCTATGAAAGCGGCACGGCCCCCTGCAAGACCGCCTGCCCGGCCCACATTGCCGTCCAGGGATACTTGAAAAAGGCCGCCGAAGGCAAATACACGGAAGCGCTGGAGCTCATCAAGCGGGAGAACCCCTTCCCCGCTGTCTGCGGCCGCATCTGCAACCGCCGCTGCGAGGACGCCTGCACGCGCGGTACCATAGACCAGCCCATCGCCATCGACGAAGTCAAGAAATTCCTGGCCGAGCTGGACCTCAAGGCCGAAACCCGCTTTGTGCCGGAGGTGAACATCTGCTCCAACGTCAAGGACCGCTGGGAGGAAAAGATAGCCATCATCGGCGGCGGCCCCGCCGGCATGAGCTGCGCCAACTACCTGGCCACCATGGGTTACAGGCCCACCGTCTTCGAAAAGAACGAGGATCCCGGCGGCATGCTGCGCTACGGCATCCCCTCCTACAAGCTGGACAAGGACGTCATCAAGGCCGAAATTGACATCATGAAGGAGATCGGCGTGGAAGTGCGCACCGGCGTGGAAGTGGGCAGGGACGTCACCATCGCCCAGCTGCGGGAACAGGGCTACAAAGGCTTCTACGTGGCCATCGGCTGCCAGGGAGGACGCCTGCCGGGCATCCCGGGAGAAACGCTCGAAGGCACCGCCACCGCCATCGACTTCCTGCACCGGGCCAACTGCGGCCAGGTGAAGGTGGAAGGCAAGGTGGTGGTCGTGGGCGGCGGAAACGTGGCCATCGACGCGGCCCGCGTGGCCATGCGCAGCGGCGCGTCGGAGGTGACCATGCTTTCCCTGGAAACGGAGGATATCATGCCCGCTTCCCTGGAAGAAAGGGCAGAAGCCCGCGAGGACGGCGTGGTGCTGAACCCCGGCTGGGGGCCGAAGGAAGTGCTGGGAAAAGACAAGGTGGAAGGCATCGTCTTCAAGAAATGCACCTCCGTGTTCAACGCCGAGCACAAGTTCGCGCCGGAATATGACGAGAACGAGCTTATTACCCTGGAGGCCGACATGGTCATCTTCGCCATCGGCCAGACCGTTATCCTGAAGGACCTCCTGAAGGACACCAAGGTGGAATTCTTCCGCGGCGTGTATCCCGTGGCCGACAAGCTCACCTACCAGACGGCCGAACCCGACATCTTCGTGGGAGGCGACTGCTTCACCGGTCCCAAGTTCGCGATTGACGCCATTGCCTCCGGCAAGGAAGCTGCCGAAAGCCTGCACCGCTTTGTACAGCACGGCCACATGACCATCGGACGCAACCGGCGCCAGTTCATCGAGCTGAACAAGGAAGATATCCTGGTGGAATCCTACGACAACGGCTCCCGCCAGGCTCCCGGCGTCATCCCCGTCAAGAGCAAGTTCGCCGAGTATCACGGAACGCTCACCGAAGATCAGGTGCGCAGGGAAACGGCCCGCTGCCTCAGCTGCGGCGCTTCCGTAGTGGACGAAAACAAGTGCATAGGCTGCGGCGTGTGCACCACCAAGTGTGCCTTCGACGCCATCCATCTGCACCGCGTGCATCCGGAAGCCAGTGTCATGCGCACCTCCGAAGACAAGTTCGGCGGCATCCTGCCCTACATGATCAAACGCACCGGCAAAATCCTTTTCAGCAAAAAATAAACGATGAACAGGCAGATTCGGAGCGAAGTGACGCAGGGGGTCTGGGGGGAACGCCCCCCAGTCATAACGAAGTATCGGTGCATTTAAGCGAAGCTGAAATGCATGAATTAGGAATCGTGTTTTATATCATTCGGGACGTGAAGAAAGCGGCCCAGGAGAATGCTGTAGAGCATGTTTCCGGAGTTGTGATGAACATCGGAGAGGTGTCCACGGTGGTCCCGGAGTACCTGCAGGACTGCTGGCGGTGGGCGGCCGACAAGGAGGAACTCCTGAAGGGATGCGAGCTCAAATGCAACAGGGTCCCTGCCGTCAGTTTCTGTGAAGACTGCCGGAGCGAGTTCGGCACCGTGGCACACGGGAAAACCTGCCCGTGCTGCGGCGGTGAAAACACATACCTTCTGCGTGGAAACGAAGTGGAAATCAAAGAAATAGAAGTACCTAACTACTGAATTATCATGGCTTGTTTTATTGCTCCCCTGGTAGAAGCCATCGCGGTGACTGCCATCCGTAAATCCGGAATCAAAACGTCCCGGCACCTGCCGGACCTGGAGAAAATGCTCTGGGGCGGCACGCTGATGCTCATTGTGGACCATGTCATCAACGGGGAACTCACCTGGCGCTTCCCCTTCTTCACCGCCCTGGACCAGGCGGGCGGGGCCGCACGGATGTGGCAGGAGATCCTTACGGTGGGCGTTCCCATGGCGCTGGCGCTTACCCTGGCCTGGGGTCTGTGGGTGTTGTTCAAAAAGCAGCGCCGGGCCTTTGCATAAAAAATACCATTTAGTCACTAAAACCAATAACTATGTTTTTCCAAGTGTATGGGGCAAATGCCCTTTCGCAGTGGGGAATGCTCATCGTTGTCCTTCTGGGCCTCATTCTCCTCAATGAATTCGCACGCCGCACCAAGCTGGGCGGCATCATTACGTTCCTGGCCATTCCGCTGGCCCTTACCGTTTACTTCCTTGCCATCTGGATTGGCGTAAGGAACGGTGCCCAGTGGGCGCTGGAGAACCAGACACATGTGTACATGCAGGGCTGGTTCCACTATGCCAAACTGTACGCGGCCACGGCCGGGTGCATCGGCTTCATGATGATCAAGTACAAGTGGGGTATCGGCGCCAAGCACTGGTTCAAGCCCTTCCCCTTCATCATCGTGGCCATCAATATCCTTATCGCCTGCGCCTCCGACTTTGAATCGGCCATCATGGGCTGGAACAAGTGGTGGCTCACCTCCGAAGGCGTATGGCAGTACGGCGGCTGGCACA
>CAMJKI010000082.1 GCA_946406355.1 uncultured Bacteroidales bacterium
GTCCACGAAGCCGTGGCCGGAGAGGTTGAAGAGGATGGTCTTCTGCTCGCCGGTTTCCTTGCACTTGAGGGCCTCGGTGATGGTGGCGGCAATGGCGTGGCAGCTTTCCGGAGCGGGGATGATGCCTTCGGTGCGGGCAAACAGCACGCCGGCCTTGAAGGAATCCAGCTGCTCAATGTCAACAGCCTCCATATAGCCGTCCTTCATGAGCTGGGAGAGGATAACGCCGGCACCGTGGTAGCGCAAACCGCCGGCATGGATGGCAGCGGGCTTGAAGGTGTGACCCAGGGTGTACATGGGCAGGAGCGGTGTCATGCCGGACTCGTCGCCGAAGTCATATTCGAACTTACCCTTGGTGAGCTTGGGGCAGGAATAGGGTTCTGCCGCGATGAAACGGGTCTTTTTGCCGTCCAGGATATTGTGGCGCATGAAGGGCAGGGCAATGCCGCAGAAGTTGGAACCGCCGCCGAAACAGGCAATCACAATGTCCGGATACTCGCCGGTGAGGGCCATCTGCTTTTCGGCCTCCAGGCCGATGACGGTCTGATGCAGGCAAACATGGTTGAGCACGGAGCCCAGGGCATATTTGCAGTTGGGGGTGTTCACGGCCAGTTCGATAGCCTCGGAGATGGCGCAGCCCAGGGAACCCTGGTCGTTGGGGTTCCGGGTGATGATGTCCTTACCGGCACGGGTACTCATGGACGGGGAGGGAGTAACAGCAGCGCCGAAGGCCTGCATGATACTGCGGCGGAAAGGCTTCTGCTCATAACTCACCTTTACCATATATACAGCGCAGTCGATGCCGAACTTCTTGGTGGCATAGCTGAGAGCACCGCCCCACTGGCCGGCACCCGTTTCGGTGGTAAGGTTGGTGATGCCCTGTTCCTTGGCATAGTAGGCCTGGGCAATGGCCGAGTTCAGTTTGTGGGAACCGGCCGGGCTCACGGATTCGTTCTTGAAGTAGATGTGGGCCGGAGTGCCGAGGGCCTTCTCCAACTCGTAGGCGCGCACAAGCGGGGTGCAGCGGTAGGCGGCGTACTGCTCGCGGACCTCTTCCGGAATGGGAATCCATTCGTCGGTCTGGTTCAGTTCCTGGTCGGCACAAGCCTTACAGAAGATGGGATAAAGATCTTCCGGCTTCAGCGGCTGCTTGGTGGCGGGGTGCAGGAACGGCTGCGGCTTGTTGGGCATGATAGCCTGGATGTTGAAGTAATGGGTAGGAATCTCGCTCTCCGGGAGCATGTACTTTTTCTGTTTCATAATGCTAAGTGTTTTATGTTTACTATTCTATTTTTCTCTCGTTTCGTCCGGAATGATAAACCCCTTGTCATACCGAGGCCCTGCAAGGGCCGGGCGTATCTCATAAAAAAGGCCCGCTGTAAGTCAGCAGGCCTTTTTACTCTTATATCCACGGCGAAGCGACTTACAGAGTTGAACTGCAAGTGCGCCACCAGATATTGTTGCTCTTTCTCATTCTGTTGCAAAGATGTGCAAACAAAATTATAAATGCAAGAATTTTAATAAAAATCTTAAAAATTTTTAAAAGTTGGCCAGCAGAGCCTGCGTATATTGTGCCGATGCAGTTCCGCCCAGGCTTTCTACGTAAGCATTAACAGCGGTGCAGACGAACAGCAGGACAATAGCGGCGGCCACAATAATGCCGATAACCTTTAAACGCTTGAGCCACTTTTTGTTATTCCATCCGATGGTTTGGAACATGCTCCAAAAACCGTGCTCCAGGTGGAGGAAGAGGGCTATGAACCAAACGATGTAGCAGGCAACGACAACGGGGTTGCGGAAGGTGGCGATGAGCAGATAGTACGGGTTCTCGGCCTCGGCGCCCATGAATTCCTGCAACTGCATCTTGGCCCAGAAGTGGGTGAGGTGGAAGCCCAGCAGGCCCAGGATGATGATACCCAGGATGGCCATGTTCTTAGCGCTCCAGCTGTCGTTCTTGGCCTTGGAAGGTACTTCGTAGCGCTTGAAACCGCCACGCTTTTTCACGTTCTCATAGCTGAGCCAGATACCATATACGATGTGAAGGACAAAGCCCAGGGCCAGGATGGGCACCATGATCTTAATGAACGGGGAGGACATGAAGTCGCAGCCCAGCTGGAACCAGCCGTCTCCGTGGGTGTACGGGAAAGCGTCCGAAGCCACTTTGCCGAAGTTTCCATGCATGGAATCCAGGACGGAGAAGAAATTGATGGTGCCATGAAGCAGCAGGAAGATGATAAGGAAAGCGCCGGTAACGCTCTGAATGAACTTCTTGCCGATAGAGGAGGTTAGAAAGTTAGCCATTATAGTTATTTTGTTAATTATCTAAGTATGCAAATATAGGAATCTTTCTTGGAAGTTTCCCAATATTTCGATACTTTTGTTACAGAATAAAACTTCCACTATGTATAAACGCGTACTTTTGAAATTAAGCGGTGAGAGCCTGGGCGGCCCCGCCGGAAAAGGTCTGGATACCGAATGGCTGGAGAAATATGCCAAAGAAATTGCAGCGGCTGCCAAGGCCGGTTTGCAAGTGGCCATCGTGAACGGCGGCGGCAACATTTTCCGCGGCCTGCAAGGCGTCGGCAAAGGCTTCGACCGGGTGGACGGTGACAAGATGGGCATGCTGGCAACGGTAATCAACTCCCTGGCCCTTTCCATGTTTATCAAAGAGGAAGGCATTGAGGCTCAGGTGTTTACTGCAACTCCCATGGAGCCTGTGGCCAAGTATTACATGCGCGACGACGCAGTAAAGGTGCTGGAGCGCGGCGGCGTGGCCCTCATTGCCGGCGGCACCGGCAATCCCTTCTTCACCACGGATTCCGGCGCGGCCCTGCGCGCTTTGGAAATCGGCGCCGATGCCCTGCTGAAAGGCACCCGCGTGGACGGCGTTTATACGGCCGATCCGGAAAAGGACCCGTCGGCTGTAAAATACGACGAACTCACCTTTGACGAAGCCATTTCCAAGCACCTGAAGGTGATGGACCAGACGGCCTATGCCCTTTGCTCGGACGGCAACATGCCCATCATCGTTTTCGATATGAACCAGAGCGGCAACCTCACCAAACTCATCAAAGGGGAAAAGGTGGGTACCTTAGTGCATCCGTAGCTTATGAAACGACTGATTCTGGCCGTCCTGGCACTCACAACAGTGCTGCTGGCATCGGCCCAAAGCCGGATTGTGACGGACGAAGTGGCCAGCAGCGTACTGGGCCGTCCGGTGAGCGTGACCGTATTCCTTCCGGAAGGCTTCAACGACAATCCCGATACCCATTATCCGGTTATTTACATGCTGCACGGCTTGTACGGAACCCACAGGGACTGGGTTACTTCCGGTTCCATGCAAGGGGTAACGGACGAGCTGATGGCCTCCGGCGAGGTTCGGCCGATGGTAATAGTGATGCCCTGCGCCGGAGATCCGGATGTGCACCACGTTCAAAACGGCTATTTCAACATGCCGGACTGTCCCTATGAGGATTTCTTCTTTGGGGAACTGATTCCGGCCATGGAGGCCAAATACCGCTGCGGCGGCTCCAAGGGCCAGCGAGCCATCATGGGCCTGTCCATGGGCGGTGGCGGCACCATCGTTTATGCCCAGCGCCATCCCGACTGCTTCTCCAGCGCCTACGGCATGAGCGCCTGGCTGGACAACAAGCACCGGGAAGTACGCGGTGCCGATGTCCCGGACAGCAAACTCACCATCACGGACAATTCCGTGCGGGAGCATTCCGCCCTGGATTTTATGGACCGAGCCGATGAAAGCACGGTAGCTGCGCTTAAGACCGTAAAATGGTTCCTGGATTGCGGCGACGACGATTTCCTGCTCCAGCTGTCCATGGACCTGCACATGAAAATGCGTGAGAAAGGCATCAAGTGCGAACTGCGCGTCCGCGACGGCGCCCACACCTGGGAATACTGGCACACGGCCCTCCGCATTGCTCTCCCCTTCGCCAGCCGCAACATGCAGCCGTAAAGGAGCCTAGTCCACCATTATCAGCACGGGGGCGGGGTGGTTGAAATGAAGGGAAACGATGGGGGCCGACGTGCGGTTGAGGGTAGCCTTCCACCAGGCATCAAAAACCACATCGTCCAGCGGCCATTCCAGGCCCTCGGAGGTGATTCTCAAAGAATTATCGGCACTGAATAAGGATATGCGGCGGCCTTCTCCCAAATGGAGGTCGCAGGAATCCGTTATGGCAAAAGCAGTTCCAAAGTCGGACACGGCCGATACCCGCCTTTCGCCCAGTTGAAACATTCGCGTATACTCCATCAGGAGGCCCAGATTGCCGATGGCGTGGTCTTCCCGGAGGCCGGTGGCGCCCAGGATGGTAATATCCGTAGCGTCCGGAAAATGCTCCAGCACGTAACGCATGGCCTTGGTCTGGTCGTTGTCATCCTGCTCGGCCACCCGGATTACCAGCGAGGCGTATTTTTCCTGCAAATCGGCCGGTAAAGAATCCATGTCGCCGATCACCGCCGCCGGCCGGGCCGACGGATCGTGCGCCAGCAACTTTTCCAAGGCACCGTCACAGCACACCACAGCATCGGCCGAATCCAGCAGATACAGCGGATACGGCTGCGTGGGGAAGGCCCCGTTGCATAAGATAACGACGCTGTTAATCTTCATAAGGAGCAGCCTTGGCAATTTCGGCCTTGGAAGTACCCTGGGTGGTAGTATAAGATTCCGGATTGCGGAAGCCCAGCAGGAAAGCCTTCACATCCATGCGTTTCTTACCGGCCAGCTGCAGGTCGGTAATGGCGATGGCGCCATCCTGCGTGGCAACGGCAAAGTACGTCTTTCCATCGCTCAAAACGGTTCCGGGAGCGGCCTTCGGCAAATCGTAGCGCATCTCGCCGAAGAACACCTTCAGCTGCACCGGCGCCGTCGTGGAAAGCGATACGCTTTCCGTAGCATCGGCTATATTCTTCGCGGAGGAAAGCGTATTGCCTTCCGTCAACCTTTCCGTAGCAGGTACCAACTCCGTGAAAGCGCCCGGGAAGGGCGACAGGCCGCGAATCAGGTTATAGACATGTCTGGTGGAGTCGTTCCAGTCGATGTGCTGCAGCTCGCGGGTTAGCTTGGGCGCCGGATGCAACAGTTCCGAACCCTGGATAAAGCTTCGCTGCACACGCAGTTCCACATTGTCCTGTACCAGGCCTTCCACCGTTTCCACCACCAACGAGGAGCCTAGCTCCATCAGCTTGTCATGCAGGGTTCCCGCCGTATCGGCAAGCTCTAAGCGGCATTCGCTGCGGAGAATAATTCCGCCGGTATCTATCTTCTTGTCTATCATGAAGGTGGTTACACCGGTGATATTCTCGCCGTTGATTACCGCCCAGTTGATAGGCGCCGCACCGCGATACTGCGGCAGCAGGGCGGCGTGCAGGTTAAAGGTTCCGCGTTTAGGCATGGACCAGACCACTTCCGGCAACATCCGGAAGCCCACCACTACAAACAGATCGGCCTTCCAGGCGGCCAGTTCGCTCAAGAACTGTTCGTCCTTCAGTTTTTCCGGCTGCAACAGCGGCAGGCCCTTTTCTACCGCATACTTCTTTACGGCGCTCTCGTTCATCTTGAGTCCGCGACCGGACGGCTTGTCCGGTACGGTAACTACGCCCACAATCCTGAAGCCGCTCCTGATAAGCGCATCCAGCGGTCCCACGGAGAATTCCGGGGTACCCATATATACAATTCTGGTCTTACGGAACATACGGAAGAATTTACTCTTAACCCGGCGGAAACCGGACTTGAACAAATCGATATTCAGGATGCTGGAATCCTGGACGGCCTTAACAGTTAGGAAGGCCCCTATGGGTGCCAGCACAAAGGCCGAAGCAAACTTGCCGATAAAAGCGGTAGTGGCGCCGTTGTTGGCCAGACGCTCACCGATAATATCTATCACCCAGTACAGCACAAAGAACAGCATGGAAATAACAGCCGGAGTGCCCAGGCCGCCCTTTTTGATGATGGCACCAATGGGCGCGCCAATGAAGAACAGCAGCAGGCAGGCCAGCGCCTGGGCAAATTTCTTCCAGATTTCCACATTGGTCCTGTAGATAAGACGGATATAGTCGTAGGACTCCATTACCTGGCTGCGGGCCACCTGTTCCAGATCGCTGGCCTTGTTACTCACAACCACATAGGCATCCTGCCTGTCGCGGGGGCTCATCTTATAGGTAGCCGCGACGGGCTCCATAACATGGTCGGCTTTCTCCCGCCAAGTAGAATCCAGCTGCCTGTGATACTCAAAACCGGAAGAATGGGTGAACTGGAAAACGCGCTGTCTTAACGCCTTGTCGTTCAGCTGCGACAAGGAGTCCCTGCCATGAAACAGGCCGTCGAGCCCCATGGACTTCACCTGTTCGCCGAAACGGGCCGAGTCGGACTGCTGATAGGCATAGTTCTCCAAAGGAATAACCAGTTCCTGCCGACGGAAATGAATACGCCGCATGGCCAGGGTAGTATCCCGGTATTTCCGCGTATTCTCTTCCTGATAATTGGTGCCGTTGAACAGCTGGAAAGTGAGGTAATCCTTGGATTTGGACATCTTGAGCAGACCGCTGTCGGCAACGGTAATGCTGGTGTTGCCCTTCCCGTCGGTATGGTCGTACACCTGGATGTTGTACATCATGCCGGTTTGCTTGTTCCTGCTGTCAACCCGCAGGATATATCCATCAATACCATCGTAGAAGGTGCCGGAAGGGATTTTGATCTCCGACTTGGTGCGGCCGATATCGTCCCGCATGGTATAAATCTGGTTGATGGAATAGGGCACAAGCCTGTCGCCCACAAAGAAGGCAGCAACACTGATGAACAGGCCCACCACCGTCATGGGCACTAGCACCCGCGCCAGGGAAATGCCGGAAGCTTTAATGGCTGTAAGCTCGAAGTTTTCTCCCATCCCGCCCAATGTCATCATGGACGAAAGCAGGGTGGCCAGCGGCATGGCCAGCGGCAGCGTCTGGATACTGCCCCACATGAGGAACTCCATGATAACCCGGAATTCCAGGCCCTTGCCCACCAGCTCGTCGATATACAGCCAGAGGAACTGCATGGCCAGGATAAAGATGACGATTATAAGGATCGCAAAAAACGGTCCTATAAACGACTTCAATATAAACCGGTCAAGCTTGCGCACGCTATGCTATGGCAATTTCTACCAACTTGTCAAGGGCGGCGGGGAGGCCTTCCAGGAGGCGTCCGCCGGCAGTTGCCAGGCCGGGCTGTCCGCCACCGCCGCCCTGGATGGATTTGGCGGCTTCGCGGATATCCTTGCCGGCATTGCGGCCCTTGGCTACCAGATCGTTGGAATACATCAGTATCATATTGGGCTTCCCGTCGAAGGAAAAAGCGCCGGCCAGCACAAAGTTCTGCACCTTTTTCTGCAAAAGCAGGGCCACGTTGCGGGCGATGGCCGGGTCTATGGAGGTGTCGAAACGGACTACCTTGATGCCGTTCATCTCCACGGCGGCGCCCTCCAGTTTTTCGGCCAGGGCGGCGGCCTTTTCGTTGGCCACAGCTTCCAGCTGCTTTCGGGCATCGGCATTTTCGGCCACCAGCTTTTCGATGGCGCCGGCCAGGTCGGGCACGTTGTTCATCAGGTTCTTAAGCCCCTTCAGGAGGTCTTCCATGTGATGGATGTTCTCCTCGGCCTTGCCGCCGGTAACAGCCTCAATGCGGCGCACGCCAGCTGCCACAGCGCTCTCGGATACAATCTTGAACAGGCCGATGGTGCCGGTGCTGGGGGTGTGCGTACCGCCGCACAGCTCTACGGAATCGCCGAAGCGGACCACGCGCACCACGTCGCCGTATTTTTCACCGAACAGGGCCATGGCACCCATGGCACGGGCTTCGTCCATGGTGGCGTCACGCTTTTCGTTCAGCGGGAAGTCGGAACGGATGAGCTGGTTCACGCGGGTTTCCACGGTGCGCAGCTCCTCGTCGGTCATCTTCTGGAAATGCGAGAAGTCGAAGCGGAAATAATCCGGCCCCACAAACGAGCCCTTCTGCTCCACGTGGGTACCCAGCACCACGCGCAGGGCCTGGTGCAGCAGGTGCGTGCAGGTGTGGTTGTTCTGGATATGACGACGGCGCACATTGTCCACCACCAGGTAGAAGGTCTGGGTGCTGCGGGAAGGCAGACGCTCGGCCAGATGGATGGTGAGGTTGTTTTCCTTCACGGTGTTCAGGATCTGGATGCGTTCGCCGTTTTCGCCCTCGATAAAGCCGGTATCACCCACCTGGCCGCCCATCTCGGCATAGAAAGGCGTGCGGTCGAAGACCAGCTGGAAATACTCCTTGTTCTTCTGCTTTACGGTGCGCTGCTTCAGCAGGTGGGCACCTTTCACCCGGAGGGTATCGTAGCCCACGAATTCTACGTCGGCATCCTTGAATACCATCCAGTCGCCGAATTCGTTGGCTGTGGCGTTGCGGGCGCGTTCCTTCTGCTTGTCCAGCTCTACGTTAAAGCCCTTGATGTCCACTGTATAGCCTTTTTCGGCAGCGATAAGTTCCGTGAGGTCGATGGGGAAGCCGTAGGTGTCGTACAGCACGAAGGCGTCGGTGCCGGCCACCACCTTGGTGGCGGCGTTCTTGGCCATGTTGTCTTCCAGCATACGGATACCGCGGTCCAGGGTGCGCAGGAAGGCGTTTTCCTCTTCGCGGATTACGTTGGAAATGAGCGGCTGCTGGGCCTTGAGTTCCGGATAGGCTTCACCCATATCGGCCACCAGCTGGGGAATGAGACGGCACAGGAAGGGCTCCGTGAAGCCCAGGAAGGTGTAACCGTAACGGACGGCACGGCGCAGGATGCGGCGGATTACATAACCGGCCTTCACGTTGGACGGCAGCTGACCGTCGGCGATGGAGAAGGCGATGGCACGGACATGGTCGGCGATAACGCGCATGGCCACTTCCACATTGCCGCCCTCGGCATATTTATGACCGGAGAATTCCTCCACCTTGCCGATAAGGCCGGAGAAGACATCCGTCTCGTAATTGCTCTTCTTGTTCTGCAGGATCATGCAAAGGCGCTCGAAGCCCATGCCGGTGTCGATGTTCTTGGCGGGCAGCGG
>CAMJKI010000083.1 GCA_946406355.1 uncultured Bacteroidales bacterium
GCGCTGGAGCTGACGCTCCTCGGGAGCGTTACCCTTCTGCACCTCGCTGCCGCAGCTTTCCAGGGAAGCCTCCGTATGCTGCTTGGAAGAGCCGGTGGCTCCGCCGATGCCGTCACGGCCGGTGCGGCCGCCCAGCAGCAGGATCACATCGCCGGGAGCGGGGCTTTCGCGACGCACGTTTTCGGCCTTTACAGCACCCACCACGGCGCCGATTTCCATGCGCTTGGCGGTATAACCGTCGGCATAAATTTCACGCACATGCGTAGTTGCCAGGCCTATCTGGTTGCCATAGCTGGAATAACCACCGGCCGCCTTGCGGGAAATCATCCGCTGGGGCAGCTTGCCGGGAATGGTATCGGCCACCCTGGCGGTGATGTCTCCGGCGCCCGTAACACGCATGGCCTGATACACATAAGCACGGCCGGAAAGCGGGTCCCGGATGGCGCCGCCCAAACACGTGGCCGCGCCGCCGAAAGGTTCTATCTCGGTGGGATGGTTGTGCGTCTCGTTCTTGAACTGCAGCAGCCACTTCTGCATCTCCCCGTCCACATCCACGTTCACGAAGATGCTGCAGGCATTGTTTTCCTCGCTCTGCTCCAGATCCTCCAGCTTGCCCTTCAGTTTGAGCCAGCGGGCGCCCAGCGTGGCCAGTTCCATGAGGCAGAAAGGCTTCTTCTCCCGGCCCAGTTCCTTCCGCATGCTTCCGGCCAGCGCCAGGGAAGACTCCAGCTCCTCCTTCAGGAAGGAATCGTCCACCGTAATCTCCTCAATCTCGGAAGTAAAGGTGGTATGGCGGCAATGGTCGCTCCAGTAGGTATCCAGGATGCGGAGTTCGGTCTCGGAAGGGTCGCGGCCCTCCTTGCGGAAATACCGCACCACCTCACGCAGGTCGTCGGTATTCATGGCCAGACCGTGTTCCTTGCAGAAGCCCGGGAAATCGGCCTCCTGCATGGCGGTGAAACCGGAAAGGTCTTCCAGCGGCTTCACATCGGCCTTTTCTCCCAGCGCCAGCACGCTCAGGTCCTTGGGACGGCTTTCTACCGGGTTGATGAAATAATGGGCAATGCGGGCCAGGGTTTCTTCCGGCAGGTCGTCGTCAAAAATAAGCAGGCGGGAACTCTTGATTTCCACCTGTGCCGAAGGATCAATCAGGTGCACGCAGTCCACGGCCGATGAGGCTCTCTGGTCGAACTGGCCCGGAATGAACTCCACTGCCAGGTACTTTTTGCCGCCGAGGTCCAGGGAATCGGTAACCGTATCGGTAACCGTTTCTCCAAACACGGTGTAGCGGCTCGCTTCCACCAGGGCGTCGGAAAAACCGAACAGGTCATACACGTTCAGGAGCCTGAGGGACTTCAGGTTCAGCGACAGATTCTCGTTGAATTCTGCAAGGAGGCTGGCCGCTTCTACACGGAAACGGTCCTTCTTCTCTACGAACAGCCGGCGATTCATATAATGCTTTCTTTTGTTTCTAAAAAAGTGCCCACCGGCGCATACGCGGAGGTGGGCATAAGGTTACAGGACCGTTGCAAGGACCTTGTCACTCTGCTGCTGACGGAACTGTTTGAGTTTACAGGCAAGGCTTTCATCTTTAAGGGCCAGGATGGACACGGCGTAGAGCGCCGCATTCTTTGCCCCGTCGATGGCCATGGTAGCCACGGGGATGCCCGAGGGCATCTGGACGATGGAAAGGAGGGAATCCAGTCCGTTGAGGGCTTTGGATTTTACCGGTATGCCGATAACCGGCAGCGTAGTGTAGGCGGCAATAACGCCGGGAAGGTGGGCGGCACCGCCGGCGCCGGCGATGATGATCTCACAACCCCTTTCCGGAGCTTCGGCCACATAGCTGGCCAGCGGGCCGGGATTCCGGTGAGCGCTAAGCACTTTTTTCTCGTACGGAATACCGAATTCTTCCAGGGTGGCGCAGCAAGGAGACATTACGTCCCAATCACTGGCACTGCCCATAATGACGGCTACCTTTATCATGTATATAAAAAGTTAGAAAAAAACACCTACCAACTACGGAGTGCAAAGTTAAAACGAATCTGCGAGCCTTGCAAACTGTACCGGCCTTTTTTTCAAAGAAGTTATCAACATCCGTCCGTTTATATGTTATTATATCTATTATCAAGAAAGAATCTTCAATGCCTGCGGCATTATATTTGCCTTCATTTCGGCCCAAAAGCCAATGTATGCGAACTAAATCAATTATTCTGGCTCTTCTGCTTGTCTCGTTCCCCGTTTTTGGACAAGAGAGAGTCTCCGTCCAAGGACGGATTATCAATGAACAGGGAGAAGCTGTTGAATATGTGCAGGTGGGCATTCCCAAGCTCCAGACAGGCACCATTTCCACCGCCGACGGGTACTTCGAAATCAACGTTCCAACAGACACACTGGAGTTTTTTCACGTTTCTTACCAGACAGGACAATATGTGGTTACAGGACCGGCCGATGATGTTGTGATAGTTCTTCATGAGAATGAACTTCCTCCGGCAGTATTTACGGGGGGAAACACCAAGGAAAAGTATCTTCTGAAGCCCGGAACAAAGCTCTTCGGGAATGGTGGCATTCTGGTTTTTGAGCCCAAGACCGGCCATACCAAGGGCGTTGAAATCGGCTCGGTGGCCCAGGCCAAAAAGCCTTTCCTGGTGCGGGACATTCAGTTTGGCATCTGGCAGAATTCCATTCCGGGCTGCGTCGTCTCTGTGAACATCTACCGGATAGAAGGAAAGAACGAGGAATTTGTAAATATGCTCCAGAGGCCCATTTATGTGAATGTAGCCGAATCGGACAAGCCGCAGGAGTTCCACCTGCAACCGGAAGAAACCATTCTGCTGGAGCCTGGCCGATATTATATCTCCTTCCAGATTGTAGACTGTAACTTAGAGGCCTTCGAGGATCACAGTATGTCCCTCTCCACCCTCCTCTATTTCAAGAGCAGTTATACCCGCAAAGCGGCCCTGGGAAAGATGGAGCACTATCCAGTGAACATCGGCATGGTGGTGAAAGGCCTGGAATACCAATAGGACAATAAAGTCAACATAAGATGAGGAAACCCCCTTCCAGGACCTTCTGGAAGGCTGCGAGGCCATGCTTAACGAACAGCGATGTTCTTTAGTTTGAGAAGACGGGACGGATTGAGAGCCCGCCGTAACGGGGGGGCTCGGCCTCAGAGGCAAGGGGGTTGCTAAAGAAGTTGGAGTTTAAGAAGTTCAGGCCCCACGCTTCTTCCTTGCCCTCATTGGATGAAGACCAGTAGCCGCCGAGCATACCGGGAGTTTGAAGAGAGCTGTTTTCCCAGTAACCTGCAGCGGGAAGGAAGATGGTTTGGCCGTTGCGGGTAAACGTGAAGCCACTGACGCCACTGTCTTTATAATTGTCCACCCATTTTCTCGTCACATAGGACAAATACTCGAGCTCTGCACGGGTGGGCATACGGAACTTGCCGCCCAGGGCCGCGTAGGCAGCATCATCTTCCGGCAAAAGCGTGGTGAGTCCATCCGTGAAGCCGTCCTTGCCATAGGAGGAATCCTTGCAATACTTGGTGAGAGCACGTGACTCGTTACCCCAGGCGTAGGTACTCCAACCGAAATTTGTCTTGCCCTCCATGTAACCTGTCGTCTCGCCCCAGGCGAAGTAGTCGCCATACTCAGTCTCGGAGGTGGCGCCCAGGTTGCACTTGGCCCAGTAGATCTTCTTGCCATCCACAGTAAGGTCGAGGTCCACATACAAGTCGGAGGCGTTCTGCACCGCCCAGTTGCTGCCGCCCGTTGTGCTCAGCGAGGGGAAGTTGTACATCTTGCCGGCCGTGAGTGTCTTGTTGTTTCGTGTCAGAGTGTAAATCTGGGTGTTGCTGGCAAGGGTGAACTTGTAGTTCTTCGCTTCTGAGGGATAGACCAGCCGTCCGGCGAAGATGCCGCCGTCGCTGTCGGCCACGCCGCTCAGACGGGCTCCGGCCTGCAGGAGGCTCTCGGTGATGATACCGTCGGTTCCCACACTGGCGCAGGCCACGGGTCTAATCTTCGAACAGCCGAAGGTGTAGTTGCCCACGTTGCCCTGAATGCCGGCCACGTGAATCTGCACCATGTCGGCGGGCTTGCCCATAGAGAGTGTGGCATACACCGTTGTGCCGTCCACGGTATAGGTCCTGTCGGCCTCAAAGAGGTAGTAGTTGTACACCGGCTTGCCTCCTCTGGTAAAGGAGAACTTGCTGTCGGCATAGGACACGTTCACCGTCACCGGGAAATGGACGGCGGTAAGCTTCTTGGTTCCCAGACCGCTGAAATCTGTATCCAGCAGCGTGCCGCCGCCGGAGGTGTTGGCCCACTCGGTGCCATCGAATGTAAGAACCAGATACTTGGTAGCCAGGCCGTTGAAGAACACGTAAATCTTGTCGCCATCGGCCCAGTCAGTCTTGGCGGCTTTGGTTTCAAGAACGGTCACATTGAAGGTCATCGGGACGCCCTCGTTCTCAGGGTTCTCCCCTTGAGGACTAGGAACCTCCTTGGCACAGGACATCAGTCCGGCAGCCATGCAAAGAAGTAAGATTGCTTTTTTCATCGTCTTCTCCTCCAATGATTAAATGCTTTCCCCGGGCCATTCGGGAAAACCGCCAGCACCCAGAGGGTCGCTTGTGCATATCACGCCTTCCTGCCTGACCTCAAAAGCCAGCATCGAGGGCGCCTCGTAAAGCTCTTTGTCGTTTGTATTCATCTGATTGATGACTTGATTCCCGTGTAAAATTTCGCAAATATACCATTTTTGACCCAAATCCCCTATCCTCCCATACCACTAAAGCACACTTTCGCCGTTATATGAACAAAAGTGTGCTTTACACTATTCTTTCAACCCCGCCTAAAGCACAGTCTGAGTGCTGGAAGGCATAAAGTGTGCTTTAGAGAAACGCGGTTTTTTAATAGTCAACTTTTTCGATGAACTTGGGGCAGAAGGTGCTGCAACTTGCGCTGGGAAGGAGACTCCTTCCCGGCACTGATTCTTGCTTCTCTCGGTCTAAATCATTATATTTGTCTCATGCGACCTGGTCGTCTGAATCGGCCGGTAATGAAATCAGGAGTAAGGTAAGTCATCCATTCTGGAGGCGGCTCCCTTCACAAGACATAATTGTTTTTAATCTGCTCATCGCAAATTGCGATAGGCCGGCATTATTCTTATAATCATAACCATCTAAATTACAATTTATTATGTGTATCAACAAAGATGATATCCCTCACGGAAATTCTCCTGAGGAGCTTGACAAAAGAAAAGATATTATTCTTCAATTCTACAGAGAGTGGAAGGCCGCGAACCCTACACAGCGTGTATATAATAATGAACTCAAAGACTACATAAACATTAGAAAAGTGTCCATTTCAGAGACTGCACGTCATGCTGCTAAGACTTATCTTTCTACATTAGCTGTTATGCAACTGGACGGGATACTGGCTTGCGCTCGAAAAGTCAGGATTGGAAAGCCAAAAGCCCGCTCCAGTCAATCTAAATTTCAGGCCATGATTGAAATGGCGCACGACTGTCCAGGCGTAGGAAAAGTTAAATTAATGGTAGGCGTTAAGTTTAAGACTCATATCAAGATACAGTATTGTATCACCGCTATAGATATTCAGGAATAAAAAAACACCTCGCGTCTGCGAGGTGCTATGCTTGCCCCAGTCTTGCACGGATAGAGTTTACTTTATAAAAAGTGGGCCTTCCCGGGGCGGGGACTTCTGCACGCTGTGAACAGCCCTCAAAACCGCGTCTTATCAGACCACTGCAAAGGTAGATACTTTTAACTATTTTTCCAAATCGGCTTTAAATAGATGCCCGGTCAGGGCCGGGCATGACGGAGAGCCCGGGATGAGGGGGTGGAGGAGTTTTCAACAGGGGTCTGTTAATGAAAAACGCATAAAAAATTTGGAAAAATTGTGAAATTTGGCGTAAATTTGCACGAATTAAGACCAGACATGAGCCATACCTTCATATCTCTGGTGCCTTGCGCACACGCAGCTATCGAAGCTCAGGACTCATTATTTGTTTTTTATTTAGTATAGGCAGCCTTCACAGGTTGTCTTTTTTTTGCATATATGGTAGTAGACTTACCCGCTTTCTGTGACATCCATGTCCACTTCCGCGAGCCCGGACAAACCTGGAAGGAAACCATCCGCACAGGGTCTCTGGCGGCCGCGCGCGGCGGTTATACGCTGGTCTGCGCCATGCCCAATCTGGACCCGGTCCCGGACAGCCTGGAAACCCTGGCGGTGGAACAGGCCGCCATCGACCGGGATGCCATTATCACCGTGCTCCCCTACTGCTCCATCACCAAAGGCCGGAAAGGCCGCGAGCTGGTAGATTTCAAAGCTCTGAAGGGGCACTGCGTGGCCTTCTCCGACGACGGAAGCGGCGTACAGGACCAGGCCATGATGCGTGCTGCCATGGAAGCCGCCGCCCGCGAGGGCGTCATCCTGGCCGCCCACTGCGAAGACAACACCCTGCTGAAGGGAGGCTATATCCACGACGGCCGCTACTGCACCGCCCACGGTCACAAGGGCATCTGCTCGGAAAGCGAGTGGGGCCAGATCAAAAGGGACCTGGCGCTGTGCGAGGAAACGGGCTGCCGCTACCACGTGTGCCACATTTCCACGCGGGAAAGCGTGGAACTTATCCGTGAGGCCAAGGCCCGCGGCGTGCGTGTAACCTGCGAAACGGCCCCCCACTACCTGGTGCTTTGCGAAGACGACCTGCAGGAGGACGGGCGCTTCAAGATGAATCCCCCGCTCCGCAGCGCCGACGACCAAGAAGCCCTTATCCAGGGCCTGCTGGACGGCACCATCGACGCCATTGCCACCGACCACGCCCCCCATTCGGCCGAAGAGAAATCCCGCGGCCTCCAGGGCAGCGCCATGGGCATCGTGGGGCTGGAAACGGCTTTCCCGGTGCTCTACACCAAGTTGGTAAAGACGGGCCGGGTGCCGCTGGAAAGGATAGTGGAAGCCCTCTCGGAAGCTCCCCGCCGCATCTTCGGCCTGCCGGAAGTACCGGAAGGAGACCGGGTTGCCATCGACCTGGACACGCCCTTCATCATCTGTAGCGCCCAGTTTGCCTCCATGGGGCACGCTACACCCTTCGACGGCTGGCAGGTGTACGGCCAGGTGCTCAAAACGACTAAAAACGGTAAAACAGTATATCAGAAAAATGATTAGGCCAGAAAAGAAACTAGTGCTGGAAAACGGCCTCGAATTCTACGGAACCGGATTCGGGGCTTCCGCCACCAAAGTGTGCGAGATTGTGTTCAACACCTCGGTGGTAGGTTACCAGGAAATTATTTCGGACCCTTCCTATGCCGACCAGATTGTGGTGATGACCTATCCCCTCATCGGCAATTACGGCATTACGGACGAGGATTTTGAATCGCGCAGCTCCTGCCTGGGCGGACTTGTTGTACGCGAATGCTGCGACACGCCCAGCAACTTCCGCTTCACCGAAACCCTGGAAGAGGAACTGGAAGAGCACGGCATTCCCTGCCTGAGCGGCGTGGACACCCGCATGCTCACCAAGATTATCCGTGAAGCCGGCAGGCCGATGGGTGCCATAGTGGATGCCGACATGCCCAAGGAAGAGGCCCTGGCCCTGATTGCCGCCACCCCGCGTCCCACGGAACAGCTCAAACGCGTGAGCTGCCGCAAGCGCTGGGTCACCCGCACGCCCCAGCACCGCTTCCATGTGGTGGCCGTGGACTGCGGCATCAAAAACAGCATCCTGCGCTGCCTCAAGGAAAGGGGCTGCAACGTTACCATCGTCCCCTTCAACACCGCTCCGGAAGCCATCCTGGCCTTCAATCCCGACGGCGTGTTGTTCTCCAACGGTCCGGTAGCCGGCACGGAAGCGCCCGAAGTTCGCGCGCTCTTTGCCGCCCTCAAGGGAAAGCTTCCCATCCTGGGCATCGGCCTGGGCATGGAGGTAATCGGCCTGGAATACGGCGCCACCCTGGTGCCGATGGGCTGCGGCATGCACGGAGACCATCCGGTGCGGGACTGCGCCACGGGCCGCATCAACATTGCCGTCCTCAACCAGACCTACCGCTTTAACTCGGTGGAAGGCACCTCCCTCACCCCTACCCATACCCTGGTTCCGGAAAACTATGTAGTGGGCTTCGAGAACAAGGCCGAAAAGGTGTTCGGCATCCAGTTCCACCTGGAAAGCGCCCCCGGCCCGCAGGACAACATTTCCCTCTTTGACAAATTCATTAAGATGATGGAGGACCAGCAGAATGCCTAGAAGAAACGATATCAAGAAAGTGATGGTCATCGGCTCCGGCCCCATTGTGATCGGCCAGGCCGCAGAATTTGACTATGCCGGCACCCAGGCCTGCCTGGCGCTGAAAGAGGAAGGTTACCAGGTAATTCTGGTGAATTCCAACCCCGCCACCATCATGACGGACCCCAATATGGCCGACAAGGTGTACATGGAGCCCCTTACCCTGGAATACATCGCAAAGATCATCCGCTACGAGCGTCCCGACGCCCTGGTGCCGGGCCTCGGCGGCCAGA
>CAMJKI010000084.1 GCA_946406355.1 uncultured Bacteroidales bacterium
TCATCATCGGCGGCCTGGGCTTCATCTGGATGTTCTTCTGGGCCTTCATGTACGACAAACCGGAGGATTCCAAGCACGTGAACGAAGCCGAGATTGAATACATCCACCAGGACGATGCCGCCGAGGCGGCCGAGAAAGCTGCTATTGCCGGGCAGAAGTCCATCCCTATGCTCCAGTGCTTCAAGTACAAGCAGACATGGGCCTTCATCACCGGCAAGTTCTTCACCGACGGCGTATGGTGGTTCTTCCTGTTCTGGGCTCCGTCCTACTTCAGCAACCAGTTCCACGCTCCGGCCACTTCCGGCCTTGGCCAGGGGCTCATTTTCACGCTGTACGCCATTGTGACGGTGATTTCCATCTTTGGCGGGTACTTGCCCAAACTGTTCGTGGAGAAGAAGGGGATGCATCCTTACACCGGCCGTATGCTGGCCATGCTCATCTTCGCTTTTTTCCCCATAGCCGCTCTCTTTGCCCAGCCGCTGGGCATCAGCCTGAACAACCCCTGGTGGCCGGCTATTCTCATCGGCCTGGCCGGTGCGGGCCATCAGGCCTGGAGTGCCAACCTTTTCTCCACCATCGGGGATATGTTCCCCAAGAGCACCATCGCTACCATTACGGGCATCGGTGCCATGGCGGGTGGTATCGGCTCCATGATTGTTCAAAAGGTGGCGGGCAACTTGTTTACCTATGCTGAGAATGCCGGCGCCGCCTTCCACTTCATGGGCTTCGAAGGCAAGCCGGCGGGCTATTTCATCATGTTCTGCTTCTGCGGTCTGGCCTATCTGATTGCCTGGAGCATCATGAAGAGTCTGGTTCCCAAGTATAAACCTGTGGAGGTGTAGTATGAAAAAACTCCTCATCCTTTCAGCGCTGCTCCTGGCTCTGGCTGGTTGCAAAGGAACTCCGGAAGTCAAAGTAATGGCGCGCAACGTTCCGGAGCGGGCCGATGACTTTGTCTTTGAAAACAACCTTGTGGCCGGCCGCTTCTACGGTGAAGCCCTGGAAGGCAATCCCACATCACCCGGCATCGACATCTGGGTGAAGCTGCCCGGAAAACTGGTGGCCGATGAGTGGTACAAAGGTGCCATGGAGGATCCCGACTACTATCATCACAACCACGGCGGGAAAGACTGCTACAAGGTGGCCGTTTCGTTGGGTGGCGGTGCATCGGCCCCGATGATAGGTGGTAAACTTTGCTATCCGTCCACCAACTATCGCTCTTTCGAGATGCTGGAGGAAAGTCCCGATAAGGTGGTTTTTGTGCTCCATTATCCTGCCTGGCAGGCTTCGGAGACTGTTTCCGTTTCCCTGGACAAGAAGATTACCGTGCTGCCCGACAGCTATTTCTGCGACGTGGAAGATACCTATAAGTTCACAGGTGCGGAAACCCTCACCATCGCCGCCGGCGTAAACCGACATCCTGCCCAGGGGACTCTGGTGGAGGAGCGGCTGGGAAGCGGGCATTACGCCCTTTGGGAGCATGCATCCGACCAGAGCATTGAGCCCGAAGACGGCATGCTTGGCGTGGCAGTGGTGGTCCCGGATGCCGGGGAATCCTTTGTTACGGCAGACGGTATCCACGGCATCTGCACCCGGGAAATCCGCAGCGGGGAAGCGTTCTGCTACAGTTTCGGTTCCTGCTGGTCCAAGGGAGAGGTGAAGGATGCAGCCGCATGGTTCAATATTGTAAGTAAACAGAAATGAAGCAGTTATTCACATTGGAAGGCAGGAATGCCTGGATAACGGGTGCTGCCTACGGTATTGGCTTTGCCATTGCAAAGGCCTTTGTGGAGGCGGGCATAGACAATATCATCTTTAATACCAGCAACCAGGAATCCATGCAGAAGGGGCTGGCTGCCTATAAGGAAGCCGGCATAACCAACGTGCACGGTTATGTGTGCGACGTTACCGACGAGGTGCAGGTGAAAGCGCTGGTGGAACGCATCCACCAGGAGGTAGGCCCCATCCACATCCTGGTGAACAACGCCGGCATCATCAAGCGCATTCCCATGCACGAAATGAAGCGGGAGGAATTCCAGCGCGTGATTGACGTGGACCTGGTGGGTCCGTACATCTGCAGTGCCGCCGTGGTGCCGGAGATGATGGAACGACGGGAAGGCAAAATCATCAACGTTTGCTCCATGATGTCCGAACTCGGGCGCGAGACCGTATCGGCCTATGCTGCGGCCAAGGGCGGGCTTAAGATGCTTACTCGCAATATCTGCTCTGAATACGGCGAATACAATATCCAGTGCAATGGCCTGGGACCGGGCTACATAGCTACGCCCCAGACGGCACCGCTGCGGGAAAGGCAGGCCGACGGAAGCCGCCATCCCTTTGACAGCTTCATCTGCGCCAAAACCCCTGCGGGCCGATGGCTGGATCCGGATGAACTGGCCGGCCCTGCCGTGTTCCTGGCCTCGCACGCCTCCGATGCCGTGAACGGACACATCCTGTATGTGGACGGCGGTATTCTGGCTTATATCGGTAAACAACCCAAATAATGCTAACTTTGTAAAATGAAACTGAACTGTGAAGTAAGACAGGCATCCGGCAACCTGGACGCCAAACACTATGATACGCAGCGCCTTCGCCAGGAATACCTGGTGGAAAAACTGATGGTGGCCGATGAAATCAATATGGTCTATTCCATGTTCGACCGCATTATCACCGGCGGCGCCGTCCCCGTGAAGGAAGAACTGCTGCTCAGCGCCCCCGATATCCTACGGGCCGATTATTTCACCCAGCGTCGCGAACTGGGTATCATCAACGTAGGGGGCACCGGCGTGGTGAAAGTGGGGGAGGAGGAATATACCATCCCCTTCAAGGAAGCGCTCTACGTGGGCCGGGGCAATCGCCATGTCACCTTCAAGAGCGTGGATCCGGAGCATCCGGCACATTTCTACTTCTGCTCGGCCACCGCTCATAAAGAGACGGGCGTGAAGCAGGTGTCCAAGAAAGACGCCGTGGTGATGCACCTGGGCAGCCTGGAAGAATCCAACGAACGCACCATCAACCGTCTGCTGGTAAAAGAGGTGGTACCCTGCTGCCAGCTGCAGATGGGTATGACCGAACTGGCTCCGGGCAGTACCTGGAACACCATGCCGGCCCATACGCACAACCGCCGGATGGAGGTGTACTTCTATTTTGAGCTGCCCGAAGATGCCGCCGTTTGCCATTTCATGGGTGAACCCCAGGAAACCCGGCACATCTGGATGCACAACGAGCAGGCCGTGATTTCCCCGCAGTGGAGCATCCACAGCGCCTGTGCTACCCGCAACTATACTTTCATCTGGGGTATGTGCGGAGAGAACGACGATTACAACGATATGGACTGGTGTGCAACCAAAGATTTAAGATAAAACAAAAGTAAAGATATGGCAAAAGTAGTTACCTTCGGCGAAGTGATGCTTCGCCTTTCCACCCCGGGCTATCTGCGCTTCGGCCAGGCCCGTCAGTTCGACGCCACCTTTGGCGGCGGAGAGGCCAACGTGGCCGTTTCCCTGGCCAATTATGGCATTGACGCCCACTTTGTTACGCGCCTGCCTAAGAACGATATATCCGACATGTGCACGGCCGAGCTCCGCGGCTTGGGCGTGAACCTGGACGGGGTAGTGTATGGCGGTGAGCGCCTGGGAATATATTATCTGGAGACCGGCGCCGTGGCCCGCGGATCCAAAGTGGTTTACGACCGTGCCCACAGCGCCATTTCGGAGATTCAGCCCGGCATGGTGAACTGGCGCGAGGTGCTGAAGGGCGCCGACTGGTTCCACTGGACCGGCATCACCCCTGCCCTGAGCCAGGGTGCGGCCGATGCCTGCCTGGAAGCCATCAAAGTGGCCAATGAGATGGGTGTGAAGGTCTCTTGTGACCTGAACTACCGCAAGAAACTCTGGCAGTACGGCAAGACCGCGGCCGAGGTGATGCCCGCCCTGGTGGAAGGCTGCGACCTTATCCTGGGCAACGAGGAAGACGCCGAGAAGGAATTCGGCATCAAGCCCGAAGGCTTCGACGCCGAAAAGACCGGCGGCGAGATCGATCAGACCCGTTTCGAGAGCGTGTGCCGCCAGCTCATGGCCCGTTTCCCGCGCTGCAAGAAGGTGGCCATTACGCTCCGCGGCTCCATCAACGCCAACCATAACACCTGGGGCGGCGTGCTGTACGACGGCCAAACCCTCTGGCAGAGCCGCCGGTACGATATTACCCACATCGTGGACCGCGTGGGTGGTGGCGACTCCTTCATGGGCGGCCTCCTGTACGGCCTCATTACCTATCCCACAGACCAGCAGGCCATCGAATTCGCTGCGGCTGCCTCCTGCCTCAAACACACCATCATCGGCGACTACAACCGTGTTACCGTAGCCGAAGTGGAATCCCTCATGGCCGGCGGCGGCAGCGGCCGTGTTTCCCGCTAATTCTTATTATTAAAGACAATGGCAAAATTCAATAAAATCGATACCGTAAGTATCATCCGGAAAACCGGAATTGTGCCGGTGTTTTACAATGCAGACGTGGAACTCACCAAGAAGGTGGTGAAGGCCTGCTACGACGGCGGCATCCGTGCCTTTGAGTTCACCAACCGGGGCGACGGCGCCCACAAGGTGTTTGAGCAGGTGATGGCCTTTGTACGGGCCGAATGCCCCGAAATGGCGCTGGGTGCCGGCACCATCCTGGATGCCCCTACTGCGGCTCTTTATCTGCAGATGGGGGCCGATTTCCTGGTTTCGCCCTGCCTGGTGGAGGATGTGGTGGCCCTGGCCAACCGCCGTGGCGTGCCCTACAGCCCCGGCTGTGGCACTGTTACAGAAATAGTGCATGCCATGGAACTGGGTTGCGACCTGGTGAAAGTGTTCCCGGCCGGCACCGTGGGCGGCCCTGCCTTCGTGAAGAATGTGCTGGCTCCGCTGCCCTGGGCCATGATTATGGCCACCGGCGCCGTGGAACCTACCGAAGAAAACCTTACTGCCTGGGCCAGGAGCGGTGTTACCGCTGTGGGCATGGGTTCCAAACTCTTCCCCAAAGAGGTCCTGCAAGCCGGCAACTGGTCCGCCGTATCGGCCCTGTGCGAGAAGTGCCTGGCCTGGTTCAGGAAATAGCTAATTCACTGGCACATAGCTATTTAACGAATTCTCCCTGTGATTTTAGTCACAGGGAGAATTCGTTAAATGATTGATAATCAGTATTACAGGCGGGCCTGGAGGGCCTTGGAGGCATCCTCGTAGCCGGGCTTGTTCAGGAGGGCGAACATGTTCTTCTTGTAGGCCTCTACACCGGGCTGGTTGAAGGGATTCACTCCCAGAACATAGGCGCTGATGCCGCAGGCGAACTCGAAGAAATAGAGCAGGCCGCCCAGGTTGAAGGCATCCACTTTTTCCATGGAAACAGCCATCTGGGGCACGCCGCCGTCGATATGGGCCAGCTTGGTGCCCAGTTCGGCCATGTGGTTGCAGTGTTCTACGTGTTTGCCGGAGAGGAAGTTGAGCTGATCCAGATTCTGGTCATCGGCTTCAATTACAACGCTGCGCTGGGCGCGGTCTACATGCAGCACGGTTTCGAACATTACGCGGCTGCCTTCTTGGATGAACTGACCCATCGAGTGGAGGTCGGCCGTGTTGTTTACGCTGGCGGGGAAGATGCCCTTGCCGTCCTTACCCTCGGATTCGCCGTACAGCTGTTTCCACCATTCGGCCACATAGGTGAGCTTGGGGTTGTAGTTCACCAGGATTTCCGTGCTTTTGCCCAGTTCCGTGTACAGGCAGTTGCGCATGGCGGCATAGATGATGGCGGGATTCTTTTCGCTCTTGATTTCCAGGCCCTTCATGGCATCCAGGGCACCCTCTACCAGGGCGCGGATGTCGAAACCGGCCACGCAGATGGGAAGCAGGCCCACGGGGGTAAGTACGCTGAAACGGCCGCCTACGTTGTCCGGAACCACGAAGCTCTCGTAGTTCTCCTGGGTGGCCAGCGTCTTGAGAGCGCCTTTCTTGGCGTCGGTGATGGCAACAATGCGGTCGGCGGCTTCGGCCTTTCCGTACTTGTTCTCCAGGTATTGTTTAACTACGCGGAAGGCCACGGCAGGCTCTGTGGTGGTGCCGCTCTTTGAAATGACGATGCAGGCTGTGTTGCGCTCGGCGGCCAGGTCCATCAGTTCGGCCAGGTATTCCTCCGAGAGGTTGTTGCCGGCGAAAACAACCTCGGCGGCATCTTTGCGCTTGAGCTGTTTGGCAAAGTTGTGGCTCAGGGCCTCCATAACGCATTTGGCGCCCAGATAGCTGCCGCCGATGCCGATGGCAATCACCAGGTCTACACCTTTCTTGGCCCATTTGTCCCGGATGGCCTCATACTCGTGCAGTTCACGGTCGGTGATTTGCCGGGGCAGTTTTTTCCAGCCCAGGAAATCGTTTCCCGCACCGGTTTCGTTCTTGAGCACATCGAAGGCATCGAAGGCCTTGGCCACATAAGCCTGATACTTGGCGGAATCCACAAAGGACTCGCAGCCTTTCACGTCAATTTTAATCATATTTTTATGGTATTTGTTTTCTTTTGCGCTAAAAAATCTTGCAAATTTAGCAATTTCCGTCGAATTCCCCGCTTTGGGGCTCATAAAAATCGAGACGTTCCAGCCGGGTACGGTCAATTTCCTCGTCAAAACCCCTCAGGGCGGCGAAGGCGCCGAACTGCGCTGCGCGGTCGGCCTGGGACATCCGGGGATGCCGCCTGGAAGTGGGGTGGGGAAGGGAAATGATATCGTCGTAAGGGGTCATGCCTTGTGTCCTCCTATCTGATTGTTTCTGTCGCGGGTGGTGGCCCCTTCCTCAAAGTTCATCCCTTTCAGAATGGCGTTTTTGCCGAAGCGCTGCCGGATGGCCAGGATGGCCTCCTGCTGCCTACGTTCCTTTTCCAGGTCCACCGGGTTTTCGTCAAAAAGGCTCAGCTGCCGACCGGCCACCTTGTCTTCCGGCAGCACATGGGCAGCCACCACATATACCCGCCGGACGAAGAGCGACGGATCGGCTATCCGCTGGAACAGCTCCGTTACAGCCTTCATTATAAGGGTGGTGGAAGAGGTGGGATTATCCAGGTTCACGGAACCGTGGGCGGGTTTGGGCGTGGGACGGCCGTACCAGTCGGCCACCATAGTGCCCTGAAAACCGGACGGCTTTCCGCTCTCGTAGCCCACGTGCAGCACCATCTGGTCTGTTACCAGCTTCTTCTGCACCAGTTCCAGCACCAGCAGATCGGTCATTTCCCGGATAATCAGCGCCGCCTGCTCATAGGGGTAGGGCCGGGTGAGCACCTGCCCGTGCGAAATGCTGCTTTCCGTGGGCCGGTAGGCCTTGATATCGGCCATGGTGCAGGGCTCCCAGCCCCAGGCGTGGTCTATCAGCAGTTCGGCATTCACCCCAAACTCTTTGTACAGAATATCCTCGTTCCGTAGGGAACAGCGTGCTACGTCGCCCAGCGTCCACAGACCCAGTTTCTGCAGCCGGGCTTCCGTGCCGCGACCGATGCGCCAGAAGTCCGTAAGGGGCCGGTGCATCCAGTATTTTTGCCGATAGCTCATCTCGTCCAGTTCGGCGATGCGGACGCCGTCTTTGTCCGGCTCCCGGTGCTTGGCCTCAATGTCCATGGCTATCTTGCATAAATACAGGTTGGGGCCGATGCCCGCCGTGGCCGTAATCCCCGTTTCCTTAAGCACTTCCCGGATAAGGCGCATGGCCAGCTCATGCGCTGTGGTTTTGTATAGGGCCAGATACTGCGTAGCGTCGATGAATACCTCGTCGATGGAATACACATGGATGTCTTCCGGGGCGATGAAGCGGAGGTAAATGCCGTAAATGCGGCTGCTCACATCTACGTAATAGGCCATCCGGGGCGGTGCAATCAGGAATTCCAGCAGCGGTTCCCCGGGCTTGCGGGCCGCGTTCACCTGTGCCACCCGCTGCTTTACTTCAAACAGGCGCGCCCGGCCGGCGATACCGTAGGCTTTCAGGGCCGGAGTGACGGCCAGGCAGATGGTTTTGTCCGTGCGGCTTTCGTCGGCTACCACTAAATAGGTAGTAAGCGGGTCCAGCCCCCGGGAAACGCATTCTGCAGAGGCGTAGAAGGACTTTAAGTCGATGGCTATGTAGGTTCGCTGGCTCAATCTTTCCCAAAGATCGGCATTTTTCCGCGGATTTCCGCCCGGGACAGCATAAAAAATCACTAAAAATAGGGATTGCCTTTTTTGGGTGCCATGGCTAATTTTGCACCGGTTTAAAAACGGATAGAAGATGAAAAAGCTATTGGTGCTTTCTGCACTTTTATTTGCGTGCATGCTGGCACGGGCGCAGCACCTTACTATAGGAGGATATGGAGAGGTGGCTCTTACG
>CAMJKI010000085.1 GCA_946406355.1 uncultured Bacteroidales bacterium
GACCAGTGCTCCGGCGCCGGCGAGATTGCCGTGAAGAAGATGATGGGAGACTATTGCATCTACTGCGATGGTGTCCTGTTCGGCCTGATTTGCGACAACAACCTGTATATAAAGCAGACGGATGCCGGTGAGGCGGTTCTGGACGAGGTTGTGCTTCGGCCGCCTTATCCCAGCGCCCGGGACCAGTTCTATATCACCAACGTAGATGACCGGGATTATCTGGAGGACATCATCCGGGCAACGCTGCCGGAGCTGATGTCTGGCAAGTCAAAGGCCAAAAGAAGCGCGGTCAGTCGCCAGGTCCCCACTTCTCTGGACGAAGCCATTGCCCCTAACATCGTATGCTCCCAGGACCTGCGGGCCTTTTTTGAGCAATACCTGGGCAAGGGATTCCGTTTCAAGGTCGAGTTCCAAAGCTGGCTGCGGGAGAACGCAGGTCTCACCTTCCGCGATGCCGTTGAAGCCTATAAATCGCTTGTAAAATGACATTCAACACCTACGGTAATAAAGAGAGGCCTGCGTGGCCATCCTGGCAGTTGTTGCAGTAGTATTAGCTAATACGTGGGCGAAGAATAACAAATATATTCCCATTATTGGTCAATGGTCTATTACAGAGGAATTATCTGACGGATGATTCCTCTTTTTTGTTATCTTTGCAAAAAGAAGCTTGCTGCCATGCTGGAAGAACTCTGCCGTTTCAGGGAACTCTACTGCAAGGCATACCTCGAACGGAACCTAACAGAACTTGACACTTTTAATCGTTATCTAGACCATTTTGCTTTGGCCACAAGAGTTCGCTAAATTCGGTATTATATGAAGCTCAGTCAAAACCAGATCCGTATCATCAAGTCGGAAGCAATCTCCGTTTGTACGTTCATTGTCTTCTATCCTCTGGCAATGCTCTTGTTCGGTAAACCGATGACCTGGAGTGACTTCTTCTTGTTTGCCGGGATCATGATTGTGATTGGAATCCTGCTCGGGCTTTTCCTTACAATTGGTTCAAAAGTGCCGACAAAAGAAGACCAGTGAATTCGGGGAAATGGAAGTAACCAATCTGCTTGACATACACACCCGCGAGGAGTTGTACCGATGGTACCAGGAGAATCATCACAAAGTGAATGATTTCTGGCTTCGCGTGAACCGGGCGGCGAAAGACTGTCCCGGCGTGGTGCGTTATGTCGATGCCGTGGAGGTGGCGCTGTGTTTTGGATGGATAGACAGTACCCAGAAGAAGATTGACGAGGGAAAGCCTGTCCAGCATTTCACGCCCCGCCGCAAGGGAAGCAACTGGTGTGAACGAAACCTGATCCGTTGCCGCCGCCTAGTTCAGCTAGGGGAAATGACGCCCGCCGGATTAGCGGTAGCTCCTGATTTGGATCCTTCCCTTTTTGTCTTTGAAGACTGGGTGCTCGACGCAATTAAGGCCGATGAAGGCGCTTGGGCAAATTACTTGGCTTTCCCTGAAAACTACCGCCGCATCCGGGTGGATTACATCCAGCATTACCGGCAAACCGGCCGAAAGGAAGAGGCGCAGAATGCCCTGCAGCGCTTTGTAAAGGACTGCAGCGCCGGCAAAATGCTGGCCGGCTGGGACGATTTGGGCAGACTACTTGAAATTCGCGATGTTTTATTAACTTCGCACATCCAATTATGAATTGAAATGAAAAAACTGTTTTTCGCCGCATCGCTGCTTGTTATCGTATTCGCCTGCCAGAGAGAGCCGATGGTTACCCCTTCGGCCGTAGATCCGCTTCCCTTCCCGCCGGAAGCCAACAAGGATCTTTCCGTAGATCCCGGAGACGATTTTTGGCAGTACTGCAACGGCACGTGGGACAAGAACACCCCTACCCCGGCAACCGGTGCCGTGGGGACCTTATACGAAGCCTCCCCCGCAATGGAACAGAGAGTTAGCCAAGTCATTGCCGATGATCCGTCCCTGCGTCGCTTTTTCCAGCTGAGCGATGAATTATATGCCAATTCCGACGAAGCCACGGAGTATTTCCTGGCCTTAAGGTCCACCTATCCCACACCGCAAACCAGGGAAGATGTGTTCAGGACTGTCGGCAGGCTGATTATGGACGGGATGTCTTTTGTGGGTTACTCGCTGGTCAACGACCTGAAAGACGGCAAGTTGATTGGCGTGCTTGGCACCAGCCAGGGCCCTTACAAGTATTCCTATACCCAATTAGAGCCTTCCATGCAAGCCACCGTGCGCCTGATTGCAGAAGGGATGGATATGAATCCGGAAACCCTCTATCTCCAGGAAAGTTTTTATAACGTGCTGGAAAGGCTCCAGAACGTACCCACGGAATCCCTCTTCAATGTTGCAGATAATGCATTTGTCGAATGGTCTCCTTATATCAGTGAAGAGGCCAATGAAGCCGGTAATAACTGGACGCCCGAATTAACGCGTGCCATGGCTCGCAAGCATGCCTGTTACCGGATGTCCTACGGTATTGCACAAAAATACATCACGCCGGAACTGAAGCAGTATTATCTTGACATGACCAGGCGCCTGATTGAATCATTCCGTAACAGGCTGCTTCAATTGGACTGGATGAGCGAGACTACCCGGTACAACGCCCTGGAAAAACTGGACAAGATGATGTGTTTTGTAGGTTGCCCGGACAACTGGTACTCCGAATGCCTGCCGGACCTGAGCCAGTGCAAATCTCTGTTGGAAGCCGTTCACAAGCTCTGCAAGGCTAACGCGCTCCTTCACAAGAAGCTGATCGGCACTTCCGATGTATTTAGCAACGCTATCACCTTTGCCAGCATGGACGCGAAGGGTTTGCCCGTTGCGAACGACCTGGCATTTGTAAATGCCTATTATCTCCGGGGATTCAACAGTTTTGTCATCCTGCCGGCCATGATGCTCCCGCCGGTCACCATGCCGGAAGCATCGGAAGCCTACGCCTACGGAGCCATTGTGATTGCCGCTCACGAAATCACCCACGGTTTTGACAGCGAAGGTGCCAAATACGACAGCGACGGCCGCCTGCGCAACTGGTGGACGGTAGCCGACAATATGGCGTTCAAGGACAAACAGAAGCTACTGATCCAATGCTTCAATACGCTGGAGTACGATCCACTCAACTACCCCAGTAAGTTTGGCGACGGAGAGCGCACCCTCACAGAGAATATCGCCGACCTGGGCGGCTTTATGATTACCCTGGATGCCTATCTCAAACGCCTTGACGAGCAGGGATTTACCGGAGAAAACCGTACGGCCCAGATCAAGAAATTCTACGAAGCCTTTGCCCATATCTGGTGTGCCAAGTACAGCCCGGAAAAGCTCCAGAACATCATTACTTCCGACATTCATTCCCATGCCCGCCTGCGTACGAACGGAACGGTAATGAATACGGACATGTGGTACGATCTGTACGATGTAGACCGCGACAATATCCTCTACCTTCCCCAGGAACGCAGGACATATATCTGGTAAGTGATTATTTGACTGGAACAACCCCAAGGCTGACCATGCTCAAACGCTGGAAGCGACGGAGCTTGTTAAATTTTTTTAAAAAACTTGTTAAAAACTTTTAAAAACACTACCTTTGCAGCCCCAAACCCTGCAGAGGGTAGTATTCTGTTTTTTGACAAGTTTGAAATATGAGTATCAAAGGTGATTACAGGCCGAAACTGTTCACAACACTTAAAAATGGATATAACAAGCAGACGCTTGTACAGGACCTGCTGGCAGGTGTAATTGTAGGTATTGTAGCCCTGCCGCTGGCTATTGCCTTCGGCATCGCATCGGGCGCATCCCCGGAAGCGGGTATTCTTACTGCCATTGTAGCGGGCTTCATCATCTCTTTCTTCGGCGGAAGCAAAGTCCAGATCGGCGGCCCCACCGGCGCCTTTATCGTCATCGTTTACGGCATCATCCAGGAATATGGCATGAACGGCCTGATGATTGCCACCTTCATGGCCGGCGCCTTCCTCATCCTCATGGGCATCCTGCACCTGGGTACCATCATCAAATACATTCCCTACCCTATTGTGGTGGGCTTTACTTCCGGTATCGCCCTCACCATCTTTGCCACGCAGATCAAAGACCTCTTCGGCCTGCAGATTGAAAGCGTTCCGGCCGACTTCCTGGGCAAATGGAGCGTCTATGCCCAAAACATCGGCACCATCAACTGGTGGGCGCTGCTGGTGGGCGTGACAAGCATCCTGATCATTATCCTCACCCCCAAGCTGAGCCGCCGCATTCCCGGCTCGCTGGCCGCCATCATTATAATGACGCTGGCCACGCTGGGCCTCAAGGCTCTTGGCATAGAGGGTATTGAAACCATCGGCGACCGTTTCTCCATCTCTACCACCCTGCCACAGCCGGAAATGCCCCATATCACATGGGGCGACATCCGCAGCCTGGCGCAGCCGGCCATGATCATTGCCATGCTGGGCGCCATTGAGTCACTGCTTTCGGCCGCCGTGGCCGACGGTGTTATAGGCGACCGCCACAACAGCAACCAGGAACTGGTGGCCCAGGGCATTGCCAATATGGTTTCGCCGCTCATCGGCGGTATTCCCGCAACCGGCGCCATCGCCCGTACCATGACCAACATCAACAACGGCGGCCGCACGCCTGTTGCCGGCATCGCCCACGCCATTGTGCTGGCGCTCATTTACCTGTTCCTGATGCCTCTGGTGAAATACATCCCCATGGCCTGCCTGGCCGGCATCCTGGTAGTAGTGGCCTACAACATGAGCGAATGGCGCAGTTTCCGGGCCATCCTCCGGAATCCCAAGTCCGATATCATCGTGCTGCTGGTCACCTTCTTCCTCACCGTAATCTTCGACCTCACCGTGGCCATCGAAGTGGGCGTACTCATCGCCTGCCTGCTGTGCATGAAGCGGATGGCCGAAACCACCAACGTGAGCGTGCTGAGCGACGAGATCGACCCCACGGCCGATACCGACATCCAGGGTAACCTGGAGCACCTGATTATCCCCGAAGGCGTGAAGGTGTACGAAATCAACGGTCCGTACTTTTTTGGAATCGGCAACAAGTTTGAGGAAATGATGGGCGATACCCGGGCCAGCGACCGCGCCAAGGTGCGCATCATCCGAATGCGAAAAGTGCCGTTCATCGACTCCACCGGCGTGCACAACCTGTCCAACATGTGCCGCATGTGCTCCCAGCTGGGCGTAAAAGTGGTTCTCTCCGGCGTTAACGACAACGTAATGAGAGTATTGGAGAAAGCCGGAATGGAAGACCTTGTGGGCAAGGAAAACATCTGCAGCCACATTTCCCTGGCCCTGAAGCGGGCCGAGGAAATCCTGGCAACAGCGTAAAAAAGACTACTGCATCCGGGAAAGGAAGCAGTGGATGGTATTCTGCATGAGCATGGCAATGGTCATGGGACCTACGCCACCGGGAACAGGAGTGATCCAGGAAGCCACCGGCTCGGCCGATGCATAATCTACGTCGCCGCAGAGCTTGCCTTCGGCATTGCGGTTCATACCCACGTCAATTACCACAGCACCAGGTTTCACCATGTCGCCGGTAACCAGGCCGGCCTTGCCTACCGCAACCACCAGTACATCGGCCGTGCGGCACACGGCGCTTAAATCGGCCGTACGGGAATGGGCGATGGTCACCGTGGCGTGACGGTCCAGCAGGAGCTTGGCCATCGGCTTGCCTACAATGTTGCTGCGGCCCACTACAACGGCATTCTTGCCCTTGAGCTCGCAGCCGATGCTGTCCAGCATGCGCATGATACCGGCGGGGGTGCAGGGCACAATGCAGTCCTTGCCCAGCCAGAGGTTGGCCACATTGCCGGGATGGAAACCGTCCACATCCTTTTCGCGGGAAATGGTATCGATCACCTTCTCCTCGTCGATATGCTTGGGCAGGGGCAGCTGCACCAGGATGCCGTCTACCAATGGATCGTTGTTCAGCGTAACTATCTGCTTAAGAAGCGCCTCCTCACTGATATCGGCAGGGAGCTCAATAAGCTGGGATTCCATGCCCGTGTAGGCGGCGGCCTTCACTTTGTTGCGCACATATACCTGGCTGGCAGGGTTCTCCCCCACTATGATTACTACCAGACAAGGCTTCCGGCCATACTTGGCCTCCAGTTCAGGCACCTGTGCCTTAACTTCGTCCTTGACAGCTTGACTTAATGCTTTTCCGTCAATGTTTTTTCCCATAATCTTTCTTTTTGAACAATAAAGTTCCTACGGCAACAATAATAGCTATTATACCTGAGATGAGCATGGCGGGATCCTATTCAAATGCAATGTGAGCGATATCGCTCCTGTAGAATAAGTTGTCGCACCCGATCTTCCGGATTTCGGCATACACTTTTTGCCGGGCATCGGCCAGGTCCTTGCCGCCGGACACCACCATCAGCACACGGCCGCCATTGGTAAATACATGCCCGTCGCGGACGGCGGTTCCCATGTGGTAAACCTGGGCGTCCACCGTATCCAGACCACTGATGTCGAAGCCCTTCTCGTAATGGCCGGGATAGCCCTTGGAGGCCAGTACAACGCCCAAAGTAACGCCGTTATCCCAAACCGGTTCTTCCAACGGAGTACCGCTTGCCACCCCCTCGAAGATATCGTAGATGTCGCTCTTCAGCAGCGGCAGCACCACCTCCGTCTCCGGATCGCCGAAACGGGCGTTGAATTCTATCACCTTGATACCCTGCGGGGTTTTCATGAGGCCGCCGTAAAGGACGCCCGACAGGGGCAGGCCTTCGGCCACCATGGCCGATGCCGCCTTGCAGAGGATTTCCTTATAGGCGAACTCCCGGTCTTCGGGGGTAATGAACGGCAGGCCCGTATAGGCGCCCATACCGCCGGTATTGGGGCCTTCGTCCCCGTCAAAGGCGCGCTTGTGATCCTGGGAAAGGGGCATGGGATACACCCGCTCCCCGTCCACGAAGCAGAGGAAGGAGAATTCGGGGCCGGTGAGGAAATCCTCCACCACTACTCTGCCCTGCCCGAAAGAATGGTCCAGGAGCATGTCGGCCAGGGCCTTACGGGCCTCGTCCAAATCCTGGGCAATGACCACGCCCTTACCGGCAGCCAGGCCGTCGTACTTGAGCACGGCGGGGAAAGGACGGGCGCTCACATAGGCAAGCGCCTCCTCATAATCCGAGAAACTGCAATAGCCGGCGGTAGGTATGCCGTATTTCTCCATCAGTTTCTTGGCAAACTCCTTGGAGCTTTCAATGGCCGTAGCCGCTTTGGTGTGGCCGAAAATCTTGAGTCCGGCAGCGCGGAAGGCATCCACAATGCCGGCAGCCAGCGAGGCCTCGGGGCCCACCACGGTGAGGTCTACCTCATTCTCCAGTGCAAAGGCTTTCAGGCCTTCCACGTCGGTGTCTTTCAGTGGCACATTGAACGCCTGCAGGCCAATGCCGGCATTGCCCGGAGCGCAGTAGATTTTCTCTACCTGCGGGCTGCGCCGGAGCGCATCCACAATGGCATGCTCCCGGCCGCCGCCGCCAATCACCAGCACGGTTTTGCCCAGAAGGCTCTCCAGATGGATTTCCTTGCCTCCTGAAGCGGTTTTTATGGAAGGAAGAGGATAAACGAGGCCCATGATCTATTAATGTTTGAAGTGACGAACGCCCGTGAATAACATGGTAATGCCCAGCTCGTCGGCTTTCTTGATGGCATCCTCGTCGCGGATGCTGCCGCCGGGCTGTACAATAACCGTTACGCCGTACTTGGCGGCCAGGGCCACCGTGTCGTCGAACGGCAGGAAACCGTCGGAAGCCAGTACCAGGCCTTCGGTAAAGCCGGCATTCTTGGCCTCTTCCAGAGCGATGAGGGCCGATCCCACGCGGTTGGTCTGACCGGCGCCGATGCCGATGGTATGGTTGTCACGCACAACGGCTATAGCGTTGGATTTCACGTGCTTCACTATCTTCCAGCCGAAGTTGGCATCGGCCAGCTGGGCGTCGGTGGGCTTCACCTTGGTTACGCACATTTCGGGGGTAACCTTTTCTACCTGGGTGTCCAGCTGCTGGGCCAGCATGCCGCCGTTCACGCTGATGAACTGGGGCACGGATTTGCCGTCGCGGGTCATGTCCACCTTCATCACGCGGAGGTTCTTCTTGGTGGAAAGGATTTCCAGGGCCTCGGGGGTGAAGTCGGGAGCAATGACAATCTCCAGGAAGATGGGCTTCATGCCGGCAGCCACCTCGGCGGTGAGGGTGCGGTTCACGCCCACAATACCGCCGTAGATGCTCACCTTGTCGGCCTCATAGGCGGCCTGCCAGGCTTCCTCGATGGTCTTGCCCACGGCCGCACCGCAGGGGTTCATGTGCTTGAGGGCCACGCAGAAGGGTTCGTCGAAGTCCCGCAGCACGTTCA
>CAMJKI010000086.1 GCA_946406355.1 uncultured Bacteroidales bacterium
GCCCAGGTGTTCCCGCTGTTCCAGGAGACCTTCAAGAACGGCCAGCAGTGGTTCTCCTGGGCTACGCTGCCCGTCCTCTATCCGGAGGGTGTTGCCACCATTGAGAAGCTGTATGCCGCCGGCGGACAGGCCGCCATTGACGGCGTGGTAGGAACTACCGTAGATCCTTCCGTGGTGTCGGCCAATCCCACCATGATGGTTGTCATCAGCGCCCTGGCCCTGGTAACCAACATCCTGGCTCTGGGATGGATTATTGCCATTTCCAAGAAGCGCCACATCAACCCGTACAAGGAAGATGTCTTTGTGGACCAGAAGTACTACAAGGACGCCATGGCTCGTGCCGATGTAAGCTAGCTTTATGAAGAAAGCCCTTTTTCTGCTGTGTGCCGGTCTGCTGCTGTGCAGTGGTCCGGCACACGCTCAAACCATCCGTCTGGAAGACGGCTGGAAGTTCGCCTTCGGCAACGCTGCCTCGCCGGAGAAAGACTTCGGCAGCGGCACGGAGTATTTCAACTACCTTACCAAGGCCAACTCCATCCACAACCGGGGCCCCTACACCCTGTCCTTCGACGACAGCGCCTGGGCCGATGTCTCGGTTCCGCACGACTGGGTGGCGGGGCTGGGCTTCAGCCCGGAGGCCAGCCATTCGCACGGCTACAAGACCGTAGGGTATAAATACCCGGAAACCAGTGTGGGCTGGTACAGGCGCAAACTGAAGATTGGCCCGGAAAAGGAAGGCCGGCATTTTCAGCTGCGTTTCGACGGCATTTTCCGCAACGCAACGGTTTGGTTCAACGGGTTTTACATGGGAACCGAGCCCAGCGGTTATGCAGTACAGACCTACGACATAACCCCATACATCAACTTCGGCGGAGAAAACCTCATCTGCGTGCGGGCCGATGCCAGCCTGGAGGAAGGCTGGTTCTATGAAGGCGCCGGCATCTACCGGAACGTGTATCTGGAAGAGACCGGTCCGGTGCATCCCACCCCCGGAGGCATCTGGACCGAAGCCGGCGGGCATACGCTCAGTATATACGTGGAACTGGAAAACACCGATACCAAAGGCCGGCAGGAAAGGCTGCTTTTCCGGCTGCTGGATGCCCAGGGGAATAGCGTCTGGGAGCATAAAGCCGCCATCCATCTGCTTCCCCAACGCCAAAGCGTGCCATATCCCATCCAGACGGAGGTTGAGAACCCCCACCTCTGGAGCCCGGAAGATCCGTATCTCTATACGCTGGAAACTACTGTGGGCGAAGACGTTTACCGGACCCCCGTGGGCTTTCGCACCGCCAGGTTCACGGCCGATGAAGGCTTCCTCCTGAACGGGAAGAAACTGATACTGAAGGGAGTGAACCTGCATCAGGACCACGCAGGCGTTGGTTCCGCCATGCCCGACGGGCTCATCGAATGGCGGGTCCGGAAACTGAAGGAGCTGGGCGTGAACGCCATCCGCTGCAGCCACAATCCCGCCTCCCCCGCCCTGCTGGAGGCGTGCGACCGCCTGGGCATGCTGATTATTGACGAGAACCGCCTGATGGGCGTGAACACCGAGCATAAACGCCTGCTGGAGAATATGGTCCGCTGGGGCCGGGAGCATCCCTGCGTGGTGCTCTGGAGTGTTGGCAACGAGGAATGGGGCCTGGAAAATGACGTGCGCGGCAAAAAGGTGGTGCAGCAGATGCAGGATTACGTGCATAAACTGGATCCTTCCCGCCAGACCACGGCGGCCAATGCCGGCGGCGCCACCCTCATAGAAGGGTTGCAGGTGCATGGATACAATTACATCGTCCAGAATGACGTGGAAAACCGGCACCAGCGCCATCCGGAATGGATTATCTTCGGATCGGAAGAAACCACCGGCTGTGGAACACGGGGCATCTACTTCCCAGAAGAAGGGCGGATGCCTTCCATCAACCGGAACGGAGAGCCGGAAAATGTCATAGAGCGGGGCTGGAAGTTCTATCATGAGCATCCCTGGACGGGCGGTGTCTTCTGGTGGACGGGCTTCGATTACCGGGGAGAACCCAACCCGCTAGTATATCCCGCCACCGTCTCCGAATTCGGCATCCTGGACTATTGCGGCTTCTGGAAAGACGAAGCCTGGTACCTCAAGGCCTGGTGGAGTCAGGAACCTGTGCTGCACGTGTTTCCGCATTGGAACCTGAGCGGGCACGAGGGAGAGGTAATCGACCTTTGGGTGTATTCCAACTGCGACGAGGTAAAACTCACCGTGAACGGGAAAAACCTGGGTAAAAAGCCCATGCCCCGGGACGGACATCTTAGCTGGAAAGCCGTTTATAAGCCCGGGAAGGTGGTGGCCGAAGGCTATATCCAGGGCCGGCGCGTACTAAGGGAGGTGGTGGAAACCACCGGCGCTCCCGCACAGCTTGTCATGGAAACGGAAACCGTCGGGGATCTCCGGGTAGTTAACGTTTCGGTACTGGATGCCAGGGGCCGCCTGGTTCCGGATGCCTGCACGCCGGTGCGCATCAGTTGGAACGGCCTGCACGGGCGTTTTCTGGGAGCCGGAAACGGCGACCCGTCCTACCTGGGCCCGGAACAGCCCGCCGATGGACACACCCTCACCTATCCCGCCTTCAACGGCCGGCTGCAAATACTTATCAGCGGTCCGGAAGAGGGCCTGAAACTGGAATTGCTGTAGAAAAATCAGCGGCGTTCTTTCTTGAGCCGTCCGATGGCATGTTCAAGGCTTTCGGACGGTTCAATGATATTGTAATCGGCCCAGAAATCCGGATCCATGAATTCGGCGGCCTTGTCTTCCATTACATCCGTAACTTTGAACATATCCTTACGGTCGATAAGCTCTACGGGCTCACGTAAATTGGTGACCACCAATTCATTGACCGAGGTATAGGTGGTTTGGAACAGACGCCTTCTCCAGTCGCAGTTAAAGCGCATGGTAGAACGGAAATAGCCTATACGCCACCTGCCATCCTCTCCCCGGCGGTAGTTGATTACCAGGCTCATCTCGCGCGGAGTGAAGCGCAGGGCAATGGGCTTGCGTACAAGCATTACGCGCGTGGCCTTTACCTTGTCGCTCATATCCAGGGACAGTTCCATCCGGCTGAAGGCAAGCGATTCGGTATCTACATACAGGGTTCCGCTGTAAAGGGCATATTCTACGCCGTATGCATATTTGGGCTGGAATGAAATCACAAACTGGAGCCGGTCTTCTATGTAGGTGGGCGATTCCATCTTGAATTCGTACAGATCCAGTTCCTCCTCGTTCAGGAAAACGTCCCGGTTCTTCACCAGGTCGAAGGTCATCGCTATGGTGGGACCGCCTTGCACCTTGACACTAAGGGTGTCCCGCTTACGCTGGCTCAGCAGCACCCGGCTCTTTTCCAGGGCCGTTCTGTCGGAATGGAAGCCTCCCCGGTAGGAATTCTTGTACATACGGGCCACGGCTTCCGAAATGTAGGTGTAACGCGAGCCTTTCCGTATGGTTTCCCGGTAAAAGCACTCCAGGAGTTCGGCCTGGGGGCTGTAGTTGTCTGTAATCTTGTAAATGGCCGAGCGGATAACTTCCAGCGGATCGGCCGATATGATCATGGCCTCGGCCAGCTGGATGGATTCCGGGCTCAGGCGCACCTTCATTTCGCCGTCACCAACGCGCTGATAAACGGTTTTATAGCCCACATAGGAGAAAACCAGGGTGCCGATGGCTTTGTCCGACTTGATGACGAAAACGCCGTCGGCATTGGTTACCGTTGCATAGTGGCGGTCGGGAACGGACACATGAACCGATTCCAGGGCTTTCCCCGAAAGGGCATCCACCACCGAACCCCGGACCGTATAGCCCAGGCGGAGGGTATCCGGTTGTCCGTACAGGCAGAAAACCGACAGCAGAAAGCCAGCGAAAAGAGAAAGGAACCTTTTAATAATGAACCGTTTCATGGCTGTTCGTATTAGATTGGTTCAAATATAATGCTTTTAAAAGATTCTGTCAAGTATCTCTGCCAATTTGTCAGCGCAGAAGGGATTGGCTTGTTAATTGTCATTTCCTGCGCAGTCGAGAAATCTTAAAAAGTAAAATAATATGGCTAAGTCAACTAAAGGACAAATTGGAGTAACCACCGAGAACATTTTCCCGGTTATCAAGCAGTTCCTGTACAGCGACCACGAGATTTTCCTGCGGGAACTGGTGGCCAACGCAGTGGATGCCACGCAGAAGATGAAGGCCCTGGCGGCCTCCGGCGACTGCAAGGAAGAGTTGGGAGACCTGCAGGTGCATGTGGAACTGGACCCGAAGGAAAAGACCCTCAAGGTTATCGACAACGGCATCGGCATGACGGCCGAAGAGGTGGACAAGTACATCAACCAGATTGCTTTCTCCAGCGCCGGCGAGTTCCTGGAAAAATATAAGGACCAGATTGGCAATATCATCGGCCACTTCGGCCTGGGCTTCTACAGCGCCTTTATGGTGGCCAAGAAGGTAACCATCGAAACCCTTTCCTGGAAGGAAGGTGCCAAGGCGGTGAAATGGAGCTGCGACGGATCGCCGGCCTACGACATGGAAGAGATTGAAAAGGCCGACCGCGGCACCGTTATTACCCTGTACCTGGACGACGATTCCCAGGAGTATGCCGACAAGGCCCGCATCGAAGGCCTGCTGCAGAAATACTGCAAGTTCATGCCCGTTCCCATCGTGTTCGGCAAGGAGCAGGAATGGAAGGACGGCAAGTACGTGGATACCGATAAAGACAAGATTATCAACGCCGTAGAGCCCCTCTGGACAAAAGCGCCCAGCGAGCTCAAGGAAGAGGATTACCTCAGCTTCTACCGTACGCTGTACCCCATGAACGAAGAGCCGCTGTTCTACATTCACCTGAATGTGGATTACCCCTTCAACCTCACGGGTATCCTGTACTTCCCCAAACTCAAGGACCGCGTGGCCATTGAGCGCAACAAGATTTCCCTCTACTGCAACCAGATGTTCGTGACGGACCATGTAGATAACATTGTGCCGGACTTCATGACGCTGCTGCACGGTGTTATCGACTCCCCCGACATCCCGCTGAACGTAAGCCGAAGCTACCTGCAAAGCGATGCAGCCGTAAAGAAAATCTCCACCTACATCACCAAGAAGGTGGCCGACCGCCTGGAAGGCATCTTCAAGGACGAGCGTGCCCAGCTGGAGGCCAAGTGGGACAATCTGAAGCTCTTCATCGAGTATGGCATGCTGTCCGACGAAAAGTTCTGCGAGCGCGCCCTCAAGTTTGCCCTCTTCAAGAATACGGACGGCAAATACTTCAGCTTCGACGAGTATAAATCGGCCGTGGAAAGCGCCCAAACCGACAAAGACAAGAAGCTGGTGTACCTTTATGCCACCAACGTGGAAGATCAGTACGCCTTCATTGAGGCAGCTAAGAACAAAGGCTACGACGTGCTGCTGATGGACTGCGAGCTGGACAGCCACTACGTGAACCTGCTGGAGCAGAAGCTCACCGACACCCGCTTTGCCCGCGTGGATTCCGACGCCGTGGAAAACCTCATTCCCAAAGAGGAAAAGGTGAAACCGGAGATGAAGGAAGACGAGCGCTACGACCTGGAGAACCTCTTCAAGGCCGTTCTCCCCGCAGGCAACGACTACTTTGTGCAGGGCGACAATCTGGGCGCCGACGCCGCTCCCATCCTTATCACCCAGAACGAATTCATGCGCCGTTACCGCGAAATGAGCGCCCTGGGCGGCGGCATGAACTTCTACGGTTCCCTGCCGGAAAGCTACAACATCACCGTGAACATGGAGAATCCGCTGGTGGCAAAGATCTGGGCCGCCAAGCAGGCCGATGTGGCCCCGCAAGCCGAACTGCCCGCCGAAGCCCCGTCCGACGCTTCCGAGGAGGAAAAGACCAAGGCCCGCGAAGCCCGCGAGGCTGTTCGCAAGGCACACCGTGCCGATGTTGAAGCATTTGCCGGCGGCAATGAGATGCTGCACCAGATTGTAGACCTGGCCCTGCTGTCCAACGGCATGCTCAAAGGCAAGGCCCTCTCCGATTTCATTGCCCGGAGCCAGAAAGTTGTGCAGGACGCCTATTTGAAATAAGCATTTTTTGCCGTAACTTCGCGTCGATTTGTAAGCGATTATGGCAAAAAAGTTTAAAAACAGAAGCCTGATAGAGGCGGTGGTGTTTCTCACCGTTCTCTTTTTGTGCTGTTGGGCATTGGGCAGCCGGATGGGCAGTGAAAATCTGCTCAAAACCATTATGAATACCGCTCACGATTTACTGTTGAATACGGTATTCTTTCTTATGGGTATTACGGTTATTACCGGCGCCCTGTCCAAGCTGTTTGTGGAATTCGGCGTAGTTACGCTGCTGGAGAAACTCCTTCGGCCGCTGATGAAACCGCTGTACAACTTGCCCGGCGTGGCGGCCCTGGGCGGCGTAATGACCTTCCTCTCGGACAATCCGGCCATCATCGCCCTCAGCAAGGACCGTTCGTTTGCCTCCTATTTCAAGAAATACCAGCTCTATTCGCTCACCAATTTCGGCACGGCTTTCGGCATGGGTTTCGTGGTCATCATCACCATGATGAGCTACGGCCAAACCACCGGCGCCTTGGTGGGCTTGCTGGGGGCCGTCTGCGGTTCCATCATCAGTACTCGCCTGATGCAGCGCTCGCTGCTTAAGACCTGGCCGGAACTGGACACGCCCATGGTGGCAGAAGAACCTGCAGCCCAAGACATTAAGGAGGAAGAAGGCCAGCAGAAAGACAGCGTTTTCATGCGCTTCCTCAATGCCATCCTTGACGGCGGCAAAAACGGTGTGGAACTGGGCATGCAAATTATTCCCGGCGTGCTCATCATCACCACCATCGTAATCCTGCTAACCTTCGGCCCGGGTCCGGAGGGCTACACCGGTGCCTCTTCGCAGGGTGTGCCGGTCCTCCCCTGGCTGGCCGGAAAGGTGCACTGGCTGTTCGAATGGCTGTTCGGCTTTAACAGCATGGAACTCATCGCCTTCCCCATGACGGCGCTGGGTGCCGTGGGTGCCGCGCTGGGCTTGCTGCCCACCTTCGATGCTGCCGGTATTCTGGATGGAAACTCCGTGGCTGTATTCACCGCCATCGGCATGTGCTGGAGCGGTTTCCTCTCCACTCACACCGCCATGTTCGACTCCCTGGGCTTCCGCAAGGGCATTTCCAAGGCTTTGGGCGCACATGCCATTGCCGGTCTCTGCGCCGGCATCATCGCCCATTTCCTGTATTTGCTGGTAAGTTTGATTTAGGGATTATTTCCCAATCAGCTGCAAGAATTCATCACGCGTTTTCTGGCTCTTGAGAAAGATGCCGGAAAAGGCCGACGTGATGGTGATGGCATTGCTCTTTTGCACGCCGCGCATGCTCATGCAGGTATGCATGGCTTCAATAACCACGGCAACGCCCAGCGGCTTCAGTGATTCCTGGATGCAGTCGCGAATCTGTTCCGTAAGGCGCTCCTGCACCTGCAGACGGCGGGCGTAGGTTTCCACCACCCGGGCCACTTTGGACAGGCCGGTAATTTGACCGTCCGGGATATAGGCCACATGCGCCTTGCCGATGAACGGCAGCATATGATGCTCGCAGAGGGAGAACAGTTCGATGTCCTTTACAATGACCATGTGGTTATAAGGCTCCTGGAACAGGGCGCTCTTTACAATCTCTTCCCCGTCCTGGAAATAGCCCTGCGTAAGAAACTGCATGGCCTTGGCCACACGCTCCGGCGTCTTAAGCAGGCCTTCCCGCTCCGTGTCCTCTCCCAGCAACTTGAGGATGGCTTTAATGTGCTCCCCCAGCTCCCGGGTAGTTTTTTCATCGTATTCTTCTATTTTTCTGTATGCCATGGTCTGTTCTTTGTAGCAGTGCCGCAATAAAAATGTGTGCAAAATTAACGAAAAAAATCCATTATATCGGTTTTTTTTCTATCTTTGCAGCCCCAAACGATGACGTAATCATCCAAAACATTGATTATTAACATTTAAACGTGTAAACCTATATGTATTGGACACTCGAACTTGCCAGCTCCCTGGACGATGCTCCGTGGCCGGCCACCAAAGAGGAACTCATAGACTATGCTACCCGCACCTGCGCTCCCGACGAGGTAATTGAGAACCTGGAAGAACTGGACGACGACACAGAAATCTACGAATCCATCGAAGACATCTGGCCGGATTATCCCACCAAGGACGACTTCATGTGGAACGAGGA
>CAMJKI010000087.1 GCA_946406355.1 uncultured Bacteroidales bacterium
TGCCCCGCAGGGAGAACACCGCCTGGTTGTTGGCGTTGCGCACCTTGGTGATGGTTCCCGATGCCGAGTCGCCCTCCGTGATGAAGATGGAGGTCTTTTCCCGCTGGTCTTCCTGGCCCTTGGGGAACTTGGCGTCGCAGAAGTGGAAGCGGCAATCCCTTAGTTTACGGTTGTATACGGCCGTTTTCTTGGCGCGTTCACGGCTTTTCTTCTGCACGCCGGCAATCTCTTCCCGCTCGGCCTGCGAAGCCTTTATCTTTTCTTCAATAACCGGAACTATATCTGTGTGCATGTGCAGATAGTCGTTCAGGTTCTTGGTTACGAAGTCATTTACAAAGGTGCGGATGGTGGGGCCGCGGTCTACGGAAGAGACGCCATCGGCCCCTTTCACCTGCTTTTCCCACATGTAGGTGGAGCCCAGCTTGGTTTTGGTCTGGCCTTCGAAGATGGGTTCCTGGATTTGGATGGCAATGGCCCCCACGATGCCCTGGCGGATGTCTTCCGGCTTGTAGTCTTTCTTGTAGAAGTCCTTGAAAGTCTTGGCGATAGCTTCGCGGTAGGCTGCCAGATGGGTACCGCCGTCGCGGGTGTTCTGGCCGTTCACGAAGGTGGCGATATTCTCGCCGTAGCTGTTGCCGTGGGTGAGCACAATTTCTATATCCTCTCCCTCCAGGTGGATGAGCGGGTACAGCGGGGTTTCGCTCATGTTCTCCGTAACCAGATCCAGCAGGCCGTTTTCGCTCTTGTAGGCCTCTCCGTTGAGCACCAGGGTGAGTCCCTTCTTGAGGTAGGAGTAGTTCTTGACCATGCTCTCCACGAACTCCATGTGGAAGGAGAAATCGTTGAAGAGTTCCTCGTCGGGGGTAAAGCGGATGAAGGTGCCGTTCTTCTCGTTGGAAGGGATGATATCGGCCTCCAGCAGCTCTCCACGGCTGAAATGGGCGTAGGAGCACTGGCCTTCCCGGTAGGATGCCACGTAAAAATCTACCGACATGGCATTCACCGCCTTGGTACCCACGCCGTTCATACCCACGCTCTTCTTGAAGTGGGTGTCGTCGAACTTGCCGCCGGTGTTAAGCTTGGAGGTGGCGTCCACCACCTTGCCCAGCGGAATGCCGCGCCCGAAGTCCCGCACCGTCACCGTCCGGTCCTCGATGGAGATGTCGATGCGCTTGCCGAAACCCATGGAAAACTCATCGATGGAATTGTCGATGATTTCCTTCAGGAGCACGTAGATGCCGTCTCCCTGGCGGTCTCCGTTCCCCAGTCGGCCGATATACATGCCGGCACGCCGCCGGATGTGCTCGTTCCATTCCAGGGTCTGGATGGCGTCGTCGTTGTAGGTGGTATTGATAATCTCTGCCATTCGTCGTTATTTAACCTACAAATATACGAAATAATGGCCGAAAAGGCAAAGGCCCTTTTCCCACCACAATTAAATACCTTGTCTGTCAATCAATTACGTTTTTCTCCCTGTGATTATTTACACAGGGAGAAAACGATAAAGTGCTGATAATCAGGTAAATGATTGCTAAGGCTAGAGGACCTGCCCTGCCACGAAGAGATTCACTACAGGCCGGAGGGGAGAATTGGTGATGAGGGTGAGCATGATAACGGTTTCACCCTTTTCTACGGCCGATGTGTTAAGCTGCACGCGTACAAAGCCCTTGCCGCCGGCTTCGGCGTCCCGGATTTCCAGCACTTTCAGCGCCGGATCTTCCGGATCGGCCTGATAGATGTGAAAGGTGCTTTTGCCGCGGTTGGAGCAGTTGAAAGTGAGTTCCACCGGGGTGCCGGCTTTAACGGTGCCGAAGTTGGCGGTGCTGTTTTCGAACACGGGGATGGCGCCGTCGTTGCGCTGCTGCTCCGTCCATCTGTCGAAGTTTTCCCGCGTGCTGGCCCACACGGTAAGGGGCGCCTTGGCCTTTTGCCCGTTGAGCACCGGAGTGGCCGAATAGGTTTGCTTCCCATACAGCTCCGGAGCTGCCTCTATGGTAAAAATGAGACTGGCGGTGCTGCCGGCTGGAATGGGGTTGGGCGTTACGCTAACTTTAAGGTGTTCAGATACTTCTGTGAAGGAAACCTCCAGGGGCTTCTTGCCCAGGTTGGCCACGGTGGCCATCTCGCTTACGGTGAGTCCCTGTTTAAGGATACCCGCCTTGTATTCCCGCGCCTTCAGACCAAAATCCCCGAGCTTTTGTGCTCCGTAGAGCTCGCTCAGGGACTTTTTCTTTTCATGGACCACGCCGCGGAGCCTTAGGATAACCGGTTTGCGCTGGCCCGATATGTAAACCGTAAGGGTTTTGTCGAAGGGAAAGGGACCGTCTTCGTTTTTGAACGTGGCCGATATGGTGCCGCTTTTGCCGGGCTGGAGCGGTTCGCGCGTCCAGGTAACGTCTGTGCAGCCGCAGGAGGAAACCACCTCGAAGAGGGCGATGGGCTCCTTGCCGTTGTTGGTAACGGTGAAGGTGCAGGTAAGCGGCCCGTCCTCTACACTGACGTCACCGAAATCGTGCACCAGTTTGTCAAAAACGGCGTCGCCCTCGTCCGGTACTTCCGGCAGGCCGATGGTCTCGGTGGCCACCAGTTCTACTACTGGCGCACTATTTGCTGTACGGGAGCCGCAAGACAGCAGGCTTGCAGCCAGGGCTATGGTCCAAAACACGGTTTTCATGCCTGCAAAGTTAATTACTGATATTTTTAAAATCAAATATAATGCCTAAATTTGTGGTCAATTACGAAACACAACAACAATAAAAAGATACTACTATGGCAAGAAAGATCAATCCCGACATTTGTGTCTCCTGCGGCTCCTGCGCCGATGTATGTCCTGTGGGCGCCATCACCGAGGGCGAAGGCTCCTATGTAATCAACGCCGACGAGTGCATCGACTGCGGCGCCTGCGAAGGCACCTGCCCGAACGAAGCCATCAGTGAAGCCTAACAGCTTCACTGAGGCTTCGCGATAAAGGCTACGCAACGCGTAGCCTTTATTATTATGCCCACGTTGCCCCCTCCCTAAATCCCTCCCCTCGGGGGGAGGGACTTGCATAAAAAAACCGGCCCGCATGGGTCGGTTCTTTTATTATAGCCTTTGTGGGAGCCTTATTCGGTTTCGGCGGTGTTGGCGGGCTTCATCACTACCTCTACGAAGTTGTTCTGAGCCAGGACTTCCTGCAGGGTCTTCTGGAGCATGTCCTTGTCCAGGGCATTCACTGCGGCCTCGTAGGCGGCGTCGCGGTCTTCACCGTAAGTCTCGTGGAGGAAGATGCTGCTGCGCCACCAGGAGTTGTGCTGACGGCTCTCCGGGATGTTCTTCTGGAGGTTGAGCTTGGCGCTGTTCATCTCATCGTCGGTGGGGCCGTTTGCGGCCAGATCCTTGATGCCGTCGATGGCCAGCTGGCGAAGCTTGTCGCACAGGGCGGGCTTGCAGTCGAATCCAACCATGATGATCACGTAAGGAGTGGGACGCCGATCGGCGAAGCTGGCGCTGGTGGAAGCGCCGTAGGTGCCGCCTTCCTCTTCACGCAGGCTGTTGGTGTAGCGCATGTCCAGGATGTAGGAAATGGCTTCCAGGGCAGCAGCCTTTTCGTAGCTGTGGTCCATATCGGCCGACCACACCTGATATACGGTGCTCTTGGGCGTCTGCATATCTACGGCGAACTCGTTCACCACCTGGCCCTTCACCACAACTTCCTTGCGGTCAATCCACTTGAGGGCTTCCTTGTTGGCGGGCAGCGAGCCGATGTATTTCTCTACCAGCGGCTTAAGGCTATCCATATCTACGTCACCCACGATTACCATGGTGGCACCGGCTGCATCGGTGAAGAATTCCTTCCAGTACTTCTCCACGGTGGCCAGGCTGGCCTTGGCTACGGATTGGGAGGAAACCATGAAGCGGCGGGGATTGTTGTAGATGGTCTTGTAGAGTTCCGTCTGGAACTTGTAATTGGGCTGGTTCTCCAGGTTGGGGAGCACGGCGTTGAGCTGGTCGATGCCGTTCTGCCATTCCTCGGGATCGAAGCGGGGATCGGTGCAGTACAGGTACACCAGCTGCAGGGCGGTCTCCAGGTCCTTAACGGTGCTGGAGCCGGTGAGGCCGTGATCCAGGTCGTCCAGATAAGGAGTTACGCTGAGGGTTTTGCCGGTGAGCATCTTGCTTACGGTGGTGCCGGAGAACTGGGAAACACCGCTGTTGCTGATGAACAGGGACATCACATTGTCTTCGAAGGAAGGCAGGTCTTCCGTGGCGATGAGGCTGCGGCCACCGTCCTTGGAATAGGTGAAGATAATCTGGTCCTTGGTGAGTTCGGTGGGATACACAATCACCTTTACACCGTTGCCCAGCGTCCATTCGGTGGAACCGTAGATGCCGGTGCCAGTGGCGCTGACGGCAGCACCCTTGAGGGCTGCGGGATCCAGGAAGGCTTCCGGAATCTCCTCACCTTCGGGAGCGGCGATTTCGGAGGCTTCCACCTCGGCCATTACGGCCATCAGCTGCTCGGCCGTAGGAGTGGCGATGCCAGCCTTCTCCGGACCGGTGTAAACCACCACCAGGTTCTGGGCGCTGGCGGCCTGGGCAAGTACCTGATTTACAATCTGGGCGTTGATCTGGGCAAGAAGAGCCTTGGTAATGTCCAGTCTGTCCTGGGGTTCCAGCAGCGGCTCCTTATCGAAGAAGTGATTGATGACAGGACGGATAAATTCCGAATTCTGGCGGGTAGAAGCGCGGTTGGCGCTGGTTTCTGCGTAGGAAATGATATTGGCCTTGGCGCGGTTGAACTCGGCGTCGGAGATGCCGTAGCGGAACAGGCGCTGGATTTCTGTGTAGAAGTCCTTGAAGCCGCCCAGGATGTTGTCTTCGCGCAGGGCTACATCGGCCATGGTGGCCTCGATGTCTTCATAAATAAGGTCTCCGAAGCCGAAGCTGCCGTTCAGGTACGGGGAACCGGGCTTGGAAGTGATGTCGGCGAAACGCTCGGAAGCTACCTGGGAGATAAGGTCCTCCAGCATGTCCGTGAGAAGGCCGGTGGTAGTGGCGTTGATGCTCTCCGGAAGGGCCTCACTGTGCCACATGATTTCGATGGAGGGGTTGGTGGTCTCCGGATCGGTAATAATGCCGATGCGGGGTTCGGCATGGTCGGCAATGGTCTGGATGGGCTTCTTCACGGGATTCTCCTTGGCGGGAATAGCGCCGAAGATTTCCTTGATCTTGGCTTCCGTGCGGTCCACGTCCACATCACCCACCACAATCACGGCCTGGTTGCCGGGATGGTACCAGGTGTGGTAGAATTCTACCAGGCTTTCCGGTTTGAAGGTTTCCAGATGTTCCTGCGTGCCGATGAGGGTGCAGGAAGCCTGCTTGGTATCCGGGCCGAAGTAGTAGGGGAGAGCGGCCTCCATGTTACGCCAGGAAGCGTTGCGGCGGGTACGGCGCTCCTCGATGATAACGCCACGCTCGGCATCGATCTCGCTGGGCTGGTTGAGCACGAAGTGGGAATAGTCGGCCAGGATCATGAGGCAGCTGTCCACCACGCTTGCGCGGGCCACGGGGATGTTGTTAAGCATGTACTGGGTTTCCTCGAAGCCGGTGGAGGCGTTGATGTTGCGGCCGAATTCGGCGCCGATGGAACGCAGGTAGTCCAGGATGACTTTGTCGGGGAAATGCTCCGTTCCGTTGAAGCACATGTGCTCCAGGAAGTGGGCCAGACCGTCCTGGGAAGGATATTCCTCCTCGATGGCACCCACGTTGGTGGCCAGATAGAATTCTGCCCGGCCGGCGGGAAGCTCGTTGTGACGGATGAAGTAGGTGAGACCGTTGTCCAGGTTGCCGGTGCGGAACTGATCCGAATTGGGGATCTTGGGCATCTGGGCAATGGCAGCCTCCAGCTGTTCGCGGGTGGGCTGCTGGGCCAGGGCCATGACGGCTGTCAGGACCATAGCACCAAAGGTAAGTAGTACTTTTTTCATTTATAGAATGTGTTAAAAGGTTTTACTTGTCGCAAATATAGGGCACATTTTTCAATAATCCAAATTTCTTTCGAAAAAAAATTATCGTTAGCCAATAAATATTTTTTGTATTGTTCAAATCGTGTGTATTAGCTTAATAGTACACCGCAAAGGTAGAAACAATTTTTTATATTCCAAACAAATCTAGCTGTTTTTCCGTTAAGAAATGGTTAAAAATTGGAAAGCAGCAAAAACTGGGCCCCTGGTCGGCTCCGCCGCATCGGGGGAGCATGCCGCCACGCGGCGCCTTAAAACGTCTTTGAAATTAGCTTGGCCTATTACAGAAAGTTTGCGTAACTTTGTAGACTTTCTAAAAATGCTATGAAGATTCTTTTTGTACTGAATAATTTCTATAGTAGTGGAAACGGCCTGGCCGCATCGGCCCGAAGGACGGTGGCAGCCCTGAGAGAGGCGGGGGAAGAGGTGAGGGTTTTGTCGGGCCCCAATCATGCGCCCGATGGCCCGCAGCCGGAATATGCCCTCAAGGACTTTTATTTTCCGCTTTTCCAGCCCATTATCAATGCCCAGGGATATCATTTTGCCAGTACGGATACGCGTATTGTGGAAGAGGCCGTAAGGTGGGCCGATGTAGTTCACATGGAGGAGCCTTTTGTGCTGGAAATCAGGACGTCCAAGATTGCCCGCAGGCTGGGTAAACCCATCACGGGCACGTACCACCTTCATCCGGAGAACATCTTCTTTTCTTTAGGGATGGGAAGCTGGAGGTTCCCCAATCAGCTGCTGCTGAAGATTTGGCGGGACTGCTGTTTCAATAAGTGGAAGTATGTGCAGTGCCCCACCCAGAATGTGAAGGACCGTCTTGTAGCCGCCGGTTATACTGCAGACCTGCGCGTGATTTCCAACGGCCTGGTGCCGGACGCGTGCGTGCGCGTTCCTCATGAGAACAGGCCTTTCGTACTCATCTGCATCGGCCGCTTCTCCGGCGAAAAAGACCCTTACACTTTGCTGGAAGCCATGAAGTACAGCGCTCATGCCCGGAACATCCAGCTTGTTTTTGCCGGTCAGGGTCCCCAGGAAAAGAAAATTCGGCGGATGGCACAGCAGTTGTGTGCCGAGGGCGTTTTGCAATATGAGCCGGTCTTTGACTTCCTTGACCGGGACGGTCTCCGCAAGCTGGCTGCAAAAGCCGATCTGGCCATTCACTGTGCCACGGTGGAAGTGGAAGGCCTTTCCATTATGGAGGCCATGCAGCAGGGCGCTGTGCCCATCATTGCTCAGGGCCCCATCACCGGCACCTATCAGTTTGCGCTGGACGATCGTAGCCGCTTCGGCCAGAAGAACGCCCTTGAGCTGGCCCGTAAGATTGACTGGTGGCTGGACCATCCCGCCAATCTGGACGCCATGCGCGGCGCATACGTGGAAGAAATGAAAAAGTATTCCATAGAACTGTCGGTGCGGGAACTGATGAAAATGTTCCGGGAAGCCGTCTCATAAAAATAAGGCCTCGCAGAAATTTCTGCGGGGCCTTTTCTATTGGAAACCTGGAGGCTATTCCTTGCCTGCCAGACGCTTGTACGTGTTCAAGCGAACCTTGGCGAATTCCTCCGTCTTGGCGAGGAGCTCATCGGCCTGGTCCGGGAACATCTTGTACAGGGAAGCAAAGCGGACCTCGCCCTTGAGGAAGTCCTGGAACTTGCTCCAGTCGGGTTCCTTGGAATCCAGGCTGAACGGGTTCTTGTCGGTGCCTTCCAGGGCCGGGTTGTAGCGGTAGAGGTGCCAGTAACCGCACTCTACGGCCAGCTTCTCTTCCTTCTGGCTCAGGCCCATGCCGGCCTTGAGGCCGTGGTTGATACAAGGGCTGTAGGCAATGATGAGGGACGGTCCGTCGTAGGCCTCGGCCTCCTTGATGGCGTTGAAGTACTGCACGGGGCTGGCACCCATGGCTACCTGGGCCACATAAACGTAGCCGTAGCTGATGGCCATCATGCCCAGATCCTTCTTGCGGATCTTCTTACCGGA
>CAMJKI010000088.1 GCA_946406355.1 uncultured Bacteroidales bacterium
GCGGGGTATGGATGGGCTGGAAGGAATCCTTGCCGTACTTGGCGTAGTGGCCGGAAGTTACGTACAGGTCCTTGGCGCCGATATGGGGCGTTACCACGGGCAGATAGCCGTATTCGGCCTGCTTTTTGGCCAGGAAATTCTGCAGGGTGTTGCGCAGGGCGGCGCCGCGGGGCAGCCACAACGGAAGGCCTGCACCCACCCGCTGGGAGAAGGTGAACAGCTCCATTTCCTTGCCGATCTTGCGGTGGTCGCGCTTCTTGGCCTCTTCCAGCACCACCAGATATTCGTCCAGCATGCTCTTCTTGGGGAAGGTGATGCCGTAGATACGGGTGAGCTGCTGGCGGGTTTCGTCACCCCTCCAGTAAGCGCCGGCCAGCGAGAGCACCTTCACGGCCTTGATCACTTCCGTATTCTTGATGTGCGGGCCGCGGCACAGGTCGGTAAACTGGCCGTTGGTATAGTACGTGATGGTGCCGTCCTCCAGTTCGCTGATGAGCTCCTGCTTGTACTGGTCGCCTTTTTCGGTGAAGTACTTGAGGGCATCGGCCTTGGAGACCTCGATGCGGGTGTAGTCCTGCTTCTGGCGGGCGAATTCCATCATCTTGTCTTCGATGGCCTTGAAATCGGCGTCCGTAAGGGTGCGGCCGTTCATGTCCACGTCGTAATAAAAACCGTTGTCGATAGCCGGGCCGATCCCGAACTTTACCCCCGGGAAGAGGGCTTCCAGGGCCTCGGCCATCAGGTGGGAAGAGCTGTGCCAGAATACCTTCTTGGCCTCGTCGTCCTCCCATTTGAGGAGGCGGATTTCTACGTCTTCCGTGAGCGGACGCATTACGTCCAGGGTGGTTCCGCGGGATGTTTCGGGCTCACCGGGCCTCTTTACTGATACTGCCAGCACTTCGGCGGCAAGCCGGGGGCTGATGGACATGGCTACGTCGTAGCCGGTAACCCCAGACCCGTACTGTCTTACACTCCCGTCGGGAAACTTGATGTTGATCATAATTTTACTTTTGTTGATGAGTTATTACATACCAAGTCTTTCACTGCATCATAGCAATTGCACTTGAGCCTACAAAGTTAACAAAAAATCGTTATATTTGCGACTGTGAAAGGGACAATCGACAATACTACTTTGTGGAACGAGGCAGCCAAGGCCGGCGCCTTGTTCGGAGCCATATCCATCGGCTGCCTAATGGGCAAAGAGCTCAGCGCCCTTTCCGGCTCCACTTTCCTGATTACAGCCGCCTCCGTTATCCTGTGGGTGGTGGAATTCTTCGGCTGCATCCTCCTCATGAAGAACCTCATGCTGCGGCTCACGGAAAAGTATCAGGGCGTGAAGATGGAGGACACCTACCGCTTCGGCCGACGGGCGGCGCTGCTGTCCGGCCTGCTGCTGGCATCGGCCCAGGCGCTTATTATCCTCAAAATGTCGCAGGAAGAGATGACCGACCTCTTCACCCAGCTTTCCGCCTCCCTTACATCGGCCCAGCGGGAGCAGGTGGAAAGCGTTTCGGACAAGTTGCCGGTGTACACCTTCTTTTTCCAGTGGGTGTACTGCTACCTGTACGGCAGCATCCTGGCCCGCATCCTGTCCCGCTACGTTTTTATGCAAAGCCTTTTCCAGGGCAACAGGCCCGATGAAAATACGCCCGACGAACAATAAGCTATGGATCTCTCAATTGTAATACCCCTTTACAACGAACGGGAATCGCTGCCCGATCTTTACGCCTGGATAGAACGTTCCCTCAAGGACTTCAGCCACGAGATTATCTTTGTGGACGACGGTTCCACGGACGGTTCGTGGGAAGTGATTTCATCTTTGCGGGCCCAAAGCGGGAATCCCGTGCGCGGCATCCGCTTCCGCCGCAATTATGGCAAATCGGCTGCGCTGTACGAGGGCTTTGCCGCCGCCGAGGGGGACATTGTGGTTACCATGGACGCCGACCTGCAGGATTCCCCGGAAGAGATTCCGGAGATGGTGCGCATGATCCGGGAAGAGGGCTACGACCTGGTTTCCGGCTGGAAGCAGCACCGCAAGGACAATGCCCTTACCAAGAACCTGCCCTCCAAGCTGTACAACTGGACGGCCCGCAAAGTTACGGGCATCAAGCTCCACGACATGAACTGCGGCCTCAAGGCCTACCGCAAGGAGGTTGTAAAGAATATCGAGGTGTACGGCGAAATGCACCGCTACATCCCCTACCTGGCCAAAAACGCCGGCTTCGGCAAAATCGGCGAAAAGCCGGTGCACCACCAGAAGCGAAAATACGGGGTTTCCAAATTCGGCATGGACCGCTTTGTGAACGGTTTCCTGGATCTGATGAGCCTGTGGTTCCTTTCCCGTTTTGGCGGTAAGCCGATGCATTTCTTTGGCACCAGCGGCATCCTCATGTTCCTGGTGGGCTTTGTGATGACGGTGTGCATAGTGGTAACCAAACTGGTGCACCAGGCCCAGGGCCTCAAGTTCCGGGCTGTAACAGACCAGCCGCTCTTTTACCTGGCTCTCGTGGCCGTAGTGCTGGGCGTGATGCTGTTCCTGGCCGGTTTTATCGGCGAAATGATTTCCCGCAGTTCCGAGGGACGGAACAATTATCAGGTGGCCGACAGGCTATAGCGTAATAGCCGTCCCCTTCCCCTCCAGAAGATTGGAGGCATTCAGAATTACCACTTTGGAAGCGCCTTCCCGGAGAGCCCGGAAGGCGTTTTCCAGTTTGGGGAGCATGCCGTCGGCAATAATCCCCTCTTCCTTCAGCTGGCCGAAGGAGGCCGATGTAAGCTGCGGAATTACGCTGGCAGGGTCGTTGATATCCCTTAGCACGCCGTCCTTTTCGAAGCAGGTCCAGAGTTCGGCGCCCAGGGCGGCGGCTACGGAAGAGGCCACCGTATCGGCATTGGTATTCAGGAGGTTCCCGGCGCCGTCGTGATTGATGGGGCTGAGCACCGGCACCAGATTCTGCGCCAGCAGCGCCTCCAGCAGCGGGCGGTTTACCGAAGCGGGCGTAACGTCCCCCACCGCGCCGAAATCTACCGGCGTTCCGTCTATTTCCAGCGGCGGACGCTTGGCGGCTTTTACCACATTTCCGTCGCAGCCGGAAAGGCCGATGGCGTTGCAGCCGTTTTCCTGTAACAAACTAACCAACAGCTTGTTGCACCAGCCGGCATACACCATGGTAACCACCTGCAGCGTGTCCGGATCGGTTACCCGGCGGCCCTGGATTTTCAGCGGCTTCTGCCCCAGTTTCTCCTGCATTTTGGAGGCCAGCGCTCCCCCGCCGTGCACCAGCACTTTGGGGCCTTCCAAGGCAGCGAAAGAACGGCAAAACTGCTTCAGCGCAACTTCGTCGTCCAGTACGTTTCCGCCTATTTTTACTACTTTGATCATAGATCCTGGAGGATCATTTTTAAGACGGTCTGCGCAGCTACAACTCGGTTGGCGGCCTCCGGAATTACCAGAGACTGAGGACTTTCTATAACGTCGTCACTCACAATCATATTGCGGCGCACCGGCAGGCAGTGCAGGAAAAAAGCGTTGTTGGTAAGGGCCATTTTCTCCTTGGTCACCGTCCAGTTCATATCCTTGGACAGCACCTGGCCGTACTGCTCGTAGGAAGCCCAGTTTTTGGCATATACGAAGTCGGCGCCTTCCAGGGCTTCGTCCTGGTTGTGGGTAACGCGGAGGCCTTTGGTAAATTCCGGCGCCAGGTCGTAGCCCTCGGGATTGGCAATCACAAAGTCGTAATCCGTCATGGACAGGCCTTCGGCAAAGGAATTGGGCACGGCCTGGGGCAGGGCCTTGGGATGCGGGGCCCAGGTCATCACCACCTTGGGACGGGCCGTCTTTTTGTGCTCCTCAATCGTGAGCATATCGGCAAAGGTCTGGAGCGGATGACGGGTAGCCGCCTCCATGCTGAAGACGGGTTTTCCGGAGTACTGAATGAACTGATTCAGAATCTTTTCCGTATAATCGTCCTCCCGGCTCTCGAAGCGGGCGAAGGAGCGCACGCCAATTACGTCGGCATAGCAGCCCATCACGGGAATGGCCTCCAGCAGATGCTCGCTTTTGTCGCCGTCCATTACCACGCCACGCTCGGTTTCCAGCTTCCAGGCGCCCTGGTTCACGTCCAGCACCATCACGTTCATGCCCAGATTCATGGCGGCCTTCTGGGTGCTCAGGCGGGTGCGCAGGCTGTTGTTGAAAAACACCAGCAAGGCAGTCTTGTTCTTTCCCAGCGCCTGATCGGCAAAGGGATTGGCTTTCACGTATTTAGCAGCTTCCAGCGCCGCCTTTAAATCGTCAAACTGCTTGATGGAAGTAAAGTGCCTCATGCCGTTAATTCTTTCCAGGCTTTCACAAATTTGCGGGCCGTCTCCAAGCTGATGGTGAGGGACGGCAGCAGACGGATCACGTTCTCGCCGGCGGCGCCGGTAAAGAAGTGCTTTTCAAAGAGCAGGCGGTCCCTGAGGCCCACATATTCGGGCTTCAGCTCCAGGCCGATCATGAGGCCCCGGCCGCGGTATTCCTTAACGGCTTTGTCGTTCTGGAGGGCCTCCCGGAAGTACTCGCCCACCTTGGCGGCATTGGCCACCAGTTGCTCCTTTTCCATGATTTCCAGCACGGCGATGGCCGCAGCGCAAGCCAGATGGTTACCACCAAAAGTGGTTCCCAGCATCCCGTAGGAGGGTTTTATGGCCGGGCTGATGAGTACAGCGCCCATGGGGAAGCCGTTGGCTATGCCCTTGGCCGAGGTAATGATATCGGCCTTGATGCCAGCGTGCTGATGGGCGTAGAACAGGCCCGTGCGGCCGTAGCCGGACTGGATTTCATCGGCCACCAGGATGGTGCCGGTTTTGTCGCAGAGCTCGCGGAGCCCTTGCAGGAATTGGTCGGTGGGTTCGTAAATGCCGGCCACGCCCTGGATGCCTTCCACAATTACAGCGGCATAAGTGCCCTGGGAGAGCTCTCTCTCCACGGCATCCAGGTCGTTCAGCGGGGCAAAAGAAACCAAAGGATTGGCGTTGAAGGGCGAACGGATCTTGGGGTTGTCGGTAACGCCCACAGCGCCGGAAGTGCGGCCATGGAAGGCCTTTCCGAAGGCCAGAACCCGCGCCCGACCGGTGGCAAAAGAGGCCAGTTTGAGCGCATTTTCGTTGGCTTCGGCGCCGCTGTTGCAAAGGAACAGGGCATAGTCGGGATAGCCGCTGGCTTCTCCCAACTTGGCCGCCAGGGTACTCTGGAGGCTGTTTTTAACAGCGTTGGAGTAGAAGCCCAGCGTTTGGGCCTGCTTGTTTAACGCCGCAACATAGTGCGGATGGCAGTGCCCTACGCTAATGACGGCATGGCCGCCGTAGAGGTCGGTATATTCCTCTCCGTCGGCTGTCCACAAAGTGGTGCCGAGACCCTTCACGGGCTCGATATCCCACTGCTTATATACGGGGAACAGTTCCATAGGTTAAAATGCCGATGCTTTGAGTTTGAGGCCGGTGGTTTCCTCCAGGCCCAACATCAGGTTCATATTCTGGACTGCCTGTCCGGCAGCACCTTTTAACAGATTGTCTATCACGGAAGTAATTACCAGCTCTCCCCCATGCTTTTCCAGGCCGATGAGGCATTTGTTGGTATTCACCACCTGCTTCAGGTCCACGGGACCGGGGTACAGGAAGGTGAACGGAGCGTCCTTGTAATAGCTGCCGTACAGGGCTTCCGCCTGCTCCTGACTGAGTTCGCAAGGAGTATGGACGGAAGCGAAAATGCCGCGGGAGAAGTCTCCCCGCACCGGCACAAAATTGATTTCCGGCAGCTGCGACTGCAGGCTCCCCAGGTTCCTTCTGATTTCCAGAAGGTGCTGATGCTCAAATACTTTATAGGCCGATATATTGTCCGTGCGCCAGCTGAAATGGGTGGTGGCTGACGGCTTTACGCCCGCACCGGTGCTGCCGGTGATGGCCGTAACCTGCACTGCTTCCTTCAGAAGGCCTTCCGCTGCCAGGGGCAGCAGGGCCAGCTGGATGGCAGTGGCAAAACAGCCGGGATTGGCCACTTTTTCGGCGCCCTGGATTTTGGCTTTCTGCCACTCCGGAAGGCCGTAGACATAGCCATTAGATTGGTCGCGGTAGTCCTGCGCCAGGTCGATAACTTTCAGTCCCTCAGGCTTTTTGTGTTCTTCCCAGAAACCGGCGCTCTTGCCGTGGGCGCCGCAGAGGAAAAGGACATCGGCCTGCTCCAGGGGAGCTTCGGAGGCAAACTTAAGGTCCGTATCGCCCCAGAGGCCTTCGTGCGTTAAGGCCACAGGCTCGCCGGCATGGCTCTCCGAATGCACGAAAGCCAGCTCCGCGGCCGGATGATTCACCAGCAGCCGCAGTACCTCGCCGGCGGTATACCCCGCCCCGCCTATGATGCCAATTTTATACATTATTCACCAGGATGATGAATAGTCAAATGCTCATTAGGGTCGTACAGCAAGCCGGTGCAGATGCACATCTTGTAGTCGTGGCTCTGCAGGATGGGGAAATGGCGGCAACCCTCGCAGCCTTTCCAGAACTCAGGGTCGTCCGTAAGCTCGATATACGGCACCGGGCGGAAGCCGAATTCGTAGTTCATCTTCATTACGGCCGCGCCGGTGGTAATGGAGAAGATCTTGGCATTGGGGAAGAGCTTTCTGGAAAGGATAAACGTTTGTTCTTTAATGCGTTTGGCCAGGCCCATACCCCGGAATTCGTGCGCTACTATAAGGCCGGAATTGGCCACGAACTGCTTTCCGCCCCAGGATTCAATATAGGAGAATCCGGCAAAACGGCCATCCTCCGAAAGAGCGATGACGGCCTTTCCGTTCTTCATTTTATCTATGATATATTCCGGCGTACGCTTGGCGATACCGGTCTTGCGCTCCAGGGAGGAAAGATAGATTTCCTGGCAGATTTCCTCGGCAAATACTCCGTGGCTTTCGTCGGCCACTTTAACTGTAAATTCCATTTATGATGGTACTAACTAATCCGGGGTCAAATATACACAATTTTGAATAAACCACCTAATAATTCGGTGAAAAAGTGTATATTATTTTTAAATTCCTGCATATTATGCACTAAATATGCATTTATGCGGCCACTATAAAACCGCATCCAGGCTGGCCGCCAGATCGTTATAGCCAGGGCAGGGATTATCGTGATAAATGGCACGCACAATTCCGCTCCGGTCCACCACATAAACCCGCGGAATGCGGGAGGCGGCAAACAGGGAATAAACACTCCGGTCCTCCTGGGCACTCCAGGGCAAAGTGAGCCGATACTGTTGCCAGAATATCTGGATTTCGGCCGCCCCCTGAGCCCGGGCAATACACACAAAACGGACGCCGGCGGGCTCATACCGCTCATACACCTGCTGTACAAGGGGCAAGGTGCGCTGACAGTCGGCACAGGAAGTATGGAAAAAGACAATCATGGCAGGCATGCCGCCCAACTCCCTGGAATTGAAGTTGTTCCCGTCCTGCATGGTTACGCTGAAAGCCGGCACGGGATCCCCGACCTTCACCGGATCCTCCCCCGGCACATCGGTATCAATCCCGCTGCACCCGACCAGCAAAACCGCCAGCCCCATAAGCCCTATGCGCCATATCTTCATGCCACAAAGATAGCAAAAAAAAGAACCCCGGACGCAAATGCGTTCGGGGTTCTCGAAAAACCGCAGCTACCTACTCTCCCAACTGGTGGGTCAGTACCATCGGCGTGGGT
>CAMJKI010000089.1 GCA_946406355.1 uncultured Bacteroidales bacterium
ATCAAGACCAGAATCAGGACCAGCAGCAGAACCAGGATCAGAATAATCAGGATCAGCAGGACCAGGGACAGAACCAGCAGGGCGAGGCTCAGATTTCTCCCCAGCAGGCCCAGCAGATGCTGCAGGCTATCCAGCAGAAAGAAAAGGAAACCCAGGAGAAGGTGGACGAGAAGAAGGCTGCCGCCCTCAAGTCCCGCCAGAAGGAAAAGAATTGGTAGAAGTATGAAAAAGATTGTCGCAATAGTGTTAGCCTGGCTTGTGGCGCTGCCGCTGTGGGCCCAGACCACCATCCGTGTAGAAGTGCATAACATTGTGGAGTTGAGTGAGCGCTTCAACGTGGTGTTTGTGGTGGAAGGGGAGCACAGCCCGTCGGACTTCGAATGGAGCGCCGGTGACGATTTTACCACCGTCTGGGGCCCCCAGAAGGGCACTTCTACCAGCATCCAGATGGTGAACGGCAAAACCACCCGGAGTTCCCAGACCTCTTATACTTATATCCTCCAGGCCCGCAAGACGGGTACCTTTACCTTGCCTGCCGCCACGGCCAAAGTGAAAGGGAACACCATCCAGTCGCGGCCGGTGAGCATCCAGGTGGTGAATAACGGCTCCAACACATCGGCCCAGGGATCGTCTTCCCAGGGCTCCGACGATGCATCGGCCCAAAGCAGTTCCCGGAATTCCCAGGCCGATATTTTCATGCGCCTTACCCTCAGCCGTTCTTCGGTGGTGGTGGGCGAACCGGTGACGGCCACCCTTAAGATTTACCACCGGACCAACCTGGTGGGTTTTGAAAACGCCAAGTTCCCTTCCTTCAACGGCTTCTGGAGCCAGGAGGTGGAGACCCCTTCCAATATCGACTTCCAGCGGGAGCAGGTGGACGGCAAAATGTACAATGCCGCCGTACTGCGCCGCTGGGTGATTATTCCCCAGAAGGCGGGGGACCAAACCATCGAGCCGGCCGAGATTGTGTGCCTGGTGAATGAGCAGCGCCGCCGGAGCACGGGTTCCATTTTTGACGATTTCTTCGAGAGCGATTACGTCACTACCCGCCAGCGGGTATACACGGGCACACCCACCCTGCATGTATCGGCCCTTCCCGCCGGTGCACCGGCTTCCTTTGGCGGCGGTGTGGGCGATTTCACTGTCCAGGCCCGCCTGAGCAAGGATTCCCTCAAGACGCACGATGCCGCATCGCTGCTGGTTACCGTGTCTGGAAAGGGCAATATCGCCCTGCTGGAAGCCCCCAAGGTGAACTTCCCGCCGGACTTTGAGGTTTACGACGTCCGTACCACCGTAAATGCCGACAAGAGCGGTACTTCCGGCTCCAAGACCTTTGAATATCCGTTTATTCCGCGCAGCCCCGGCGATTTCACCATCGCTCCGGTAAAGTACGGATACTACGACGTTTCGGCCCGTAAATACCAGACGGCCGCTACGGATTCGCTCCGGCTTAAGGTGGCCCGCGCGGCGGGTTCCGGTGCCCCGGTGGTGGAATCCGGCTCGCAGCTTACCGTAGACCGCAAGGGGGTTAAAAACCTGGGTGACGACATCCGCTTTATCTTCACCCGCACTTCCCTGGGAACGGCCAAAGGTTTCTTCGTGTATTCGCCGCTCTGGTGGATCCTGGTGGCCTTGTTCCTGCTGGCCGGCTTTGGCTTCTGGCTGGGCTTCCGCAAGGTGGCCGCCCGCCGGGCCGATGTGGTGGGAACCCGCAACCGCAAGGCTACCCGCCAGGCGCTGAAGCGGCTGGCCCAGGCCAAGGACTTCCTGCAAAAGAACCTGTACACGGCCTTCTACGAGGAGCTGCACCGTTCCCTGCTGGGCTTTGTAGGTGACAAGCTGTCCATGGACATGGCCGACCAGAACAAGGAGAATATTGCATCGGCCCTGGTAGAAAGGGGCGTTTCCGAGTCCCTGGCGGCCGATTTCACGGCCCTGCTGGACGCCTGTGAATTTGCCCGCTATTCCCCGGATGCCGGCCACGATGCCATGAACGCCCATTACGAGCAGGCCGTCTCGCTCATTACGGCCATCGATTCTTCCATGAAAAAGACTCCTTCCCGCGGCGGCAAGCTGGCTACCATGATTCTTTCGCTGCTGCTTCTTGTGCCCTTCGGCGCCCGGGCCGCCCAGTCCTATCCCGATTCCCTCTGGACTTCCGGCGTAGAGGCCTACACGGCCGGCGATTACGCATCGGCCCTTCAGGACTGGGAAGAGATCCGTTCGGCCGGACTCATGTCCAAGGAGCTGTATTATAATCTGGGCAATGCGTATTTCAAGACCGGCGAAATTGCCCCGGCCATTCTGTGGTACGAGCGTGCCCTGCGCCTGGATCCGTCCGACGCCGATGTGCGCTACAACTTGGAGTTTGCCCGTTCCCAGACGCAGGACCGTATAGAGGAGGTTCCGGAAATCTTCTTCGAGGCCTGGGGGCATTCCATGTGCTATCTGCTGCCCTCCAACACCTGGGCGGTGCTTTCGCTGGTGTTCCTGGCCATTACGGTGGTGCTGGCGCTATTGTTCCTGCTGGGTTCCACCCGTGGCCGTCGCCGGCTGGGCTTTTTCGCAGGCCTCGTTACCTTGCTGCTTACCCTGCTGAGCTGGGATTTTGCCCAGTGGCAGCGCTCCGAAGCCCTGCAGCAGAACCGTGCCATCGTCATGCGCCCGGTGTCTTCCGTAAAGAGTTCCCCTTCGGCCGATACTGCCAAAGACCTCTTCATCCTGCACGAAGGCACCTCGGTAAAGATCCTGGACACCGTCTCCGGCTACTCCAACATCGAAATAGCCGACGGCCGCCAGGGCTGGATTCCTTCCAAGGATATAGAAGTGATATAATCCTTTCCCCGAATCCTGCATTTTCGGGCTAAAATGACGGCGCCGGCGTTTTTGAGAACGTCGGCGCCAGCATTATTGGCTGTTTTTGTCGGCTCCGGTGTTTAATAGCGGTTGAGCGGCCGGCCGGAAGTCATCATGTGCACCTTGCGCTTGACCTCGTCCAGAATGAGCTTGTGGGCGATGCGCTCGGCGGTTTGCTTCTCGTCCGGTTCCTTGGCACCCAGGGCCTCTGCGTGGGCATTGGCCGATGCCAGCACCTGATCTATCAACTCCACGATATTCACCATATCCTTCTCCTCGAAACCGCGGGAAGTGATGGCGGGCGTGCCGATACGGAGACCGCTGGTGGCAAAGGGGCTGCGGCTGTCGAAGGGCACCATGTTCTTGTTCACGGTGATATCGGCGCGTACCAGTTCCTTTTCGGCCAGGCGTCCGGTAAGATCCGGGAACTTGGTGCGGAGGTCGATGAGCATAAGGTGATTGTCCGTGCCGCCGGAGATAATCTTATAGCCCTTGGCAATGAATTCCTTGCACATGGCGGCGGCGTTGGCAATTACCTGCTTCTGATACTCCACGTATTCCGGCTGGGAGGCCTCGAAGAAGGCCACGGCCTTGGCGGCGATTACATGCTCCAGCGGACCGCCCTGGACACCCGGGAATACGCTGGAATTCAGGAGGGCGCTCATCATCTTAACCTCGCCCTTAGGGGTTGTGAGACCCCAGGGATTCGGGAAGTCCTTACCCATGAGGATGATACCGCCACGGGGACCACGCAGTGTCTTGTGGGTGGTGGAAGTGACAATGTGGGCATATTTCACCGGATTCTTCAGCAGACCGGCTGCAATGAGACCGGCGGTGTGGGCCATATCAATCCACAGGATGGCTCCCACCTTATCGGCAATGGCGCGCATGCGCTCATAATCCCATTCGCGGGAATAGGCCGATGCACCGCCGATAATGAGCTTGGGCTTGCATTCCAGGGCCTTGCGCTCCATTTCGTCGTAGTCTACACGGCCGGTTTCCGGATTCAGGCCATAAGCCACCGGATGATACAGCAGGCCGCTGGCGTTTACGGGAGAACCGTGGGTAAGGTGACCGCCCATAGAAAGGTCCAGACCCATGAAAGTATCGCCGGGCTTGAGGATGGCCATGGTAACGGCCATGTTGGCCTGGGCGCCGGAATGCGGCTGCACATTGGCATATTCGGCATCGTAGAGGGCGCAAAGACGGTCGATGGCCAACTGTTCAATCTGGTCTACAACCTCGCAACCGCCGTAGTAGCGCTTGCCCGGGTAGCCCTCGGCATATTTGTTGGTGCAAATGGAGCCCATGGCTTCCATTACCTGATCGGATACATAGTTCTCGGAGGCAATCAGTTCCAGACCGGAAGACTGGCGCTCGTGCTCTTTCTTGATTAAATCGAAGATTTGCAGATCTTGTTTCATGCGATACCTTTTTAAAAGAATTCACAAAGATAACTTTTTTTCTTGGTAAACCACTATCTTTGCACTTATGAAAGACAGAAAACTGCTCAATATAGAATTGGGGCGCCTGAGCGCAGAAGATTACCGGAGCAAGCCGGAAAGCGGCATCGTGCTGGTACTGGACAACATCCGCAGTGCGCACAATGTGGGATCGGCATTCCGCACGGCCGATGCCTTTGGCGTAGACAAAATCTATCTGGGCGGCATTTGTCCCGTCCCGCCCTCGCCGGAACTGCGGAAAGTGGCCCTGGGTGCCGAAGAAGTGGTGCCCTTTGAGCATGTGCAGGACGTAGTGGCGCTGGTCCACAAGCTCCAGGCCGACGGCTACATAGTCATCGCCGTGGAACAAACCGTCCATTCAATTAAATTAGATTCATTTCAAGCCGGGAGGGACATGTGTTCCGCTGGGCATCGGCAATTTAATTGTCCGGCGGAACACATGTCCCTTCCGGCAAAATATGCTCTTATTTTCGGCAACGAAGTGGAAGGCGTTCAGCAGTCTGTGGTAGACGCTGCCGACTTTGCCCTGGAGATTCCCCAGCGAGGTACCAAGCACTCCCTCAACGTTAGCGTCAGCATCGGCGTAGTGCTTTGGGCCTTCCAATGACATCGGTCCCGTCAAAAACTGCCAATAATGCAGGCGCCGACGTTCTCAAAAACGCCGGCGCCGTCATTTTAGCCCGAAAATGCAGGATTCGGGGAACTTAGTCCAGACTGTGGATGGCCAGGCCGCTGCGGAGCTTGGGCTCGAACCAGGTGGTCTTGGGCGGCATGATATTGCCGGTATCGGCAATATTGATGAGCTGCTGCATAGACACGGGGTACAGGGCGAAAGCCACCTTCATCTCGCCGGAATCCACGCGGCGGGAAAGCTCTCCCAGTCCGCGGATACCGCCTACGAAGTCGATGCGGTTGCTGGTGCGCAAATCCTTGATTCCCAGAATCTTATCCAGTACCAGGTTGCTCAGGATGGTTACATCCAGCACGCCGATAGGATCGGCATCGTTGTAACGGCCGGGCTTGGCGGTGAGGCTGTACCACACACCTTCTATATACATGGAGAAGTTGTGCAGGCCGCAAGGGTGGTAAATTTCCGAGCAGTGGCAGTGGCAGGGATACTCGCAGTTGCACTTGCCGCCGTCCTTGGTGCAGTCGCACTTGCATTCCACCACAAAGTCTTCTTCCAGTGCCTTGAAGAACTCCTTGGTGCTAAGGCCGTTGAGGTCTTTCACCACGCGGTTGTAGTCTATGATGGCCAGCTGGCTTTCCGGGAAACACACGGCCATGAAGAAGTTGTACTCCTCATTGCCGGTGTGATTCGGGTTCTGGGCCTTCTTCTCGGCGCCCACACGGGCCGCAGCGGCGGTGCGGTGGTGACCGTCGGCCACATAGAAGGCGTCAATGTCCTTGGTGAAAATTTCCGTGATGCGGGCGTTCACCGCGTCGTCGTTGATTACCCAGAAGGTGTGGGTGAAATCGTTTTCGTCCACAAACTTGTATTCGGGCTTGCCGGCAGCGGTGCGGGCAATGATGTCGCCCAGCTCCTTGTGGTCCTTGAAGGCAAAGAACACAGGCTCAATGTTGGCGTTCTGGATGCGCACATGCACCATGCGGTCGTCTTCCTTGTCCTTGCGGGTGAGTTCGTGCTTCTTGATAACACCGTTGGCGTAGTCGTCCGTGTGGGCGCAGAGCACAATGCCGAACTGGGTGCGGGTGCCCATGGTTTGGGCGTACACATAGTACTTTTCTTTCTCTTCCCGTACCAGCCAGCCGCGCTCCTTCCAAAGCTTGAAGTTTTCCACAGCTTTGTCGTAGGTGCGCTGCTCATGCTCTCCGGCAATGGGATCAAAGTCAATCTCCGGCTTGGTAATGTGCAGGAGGCTCTTTTCACCGGCCATAGCCTTGGCTTCGGCCGAGTTGAGGACGTCGTACGGCGGGGCCGCAACTTCGGTAACCAGGTCCTTGGGCGGCCTGATTGCCGCAAACGGTTTTACTCTTACCATATTAGTTTTAGTGCTAGTTCTTACTTGTTCACTTGGAAACGGGTATTACCGGTGGCGAAGAAATCCACAATCTGGCGGGCGGCGGCCAGGCCGGCGTTCACGTTGGCTTCGGCCGTCTGGGCACCCATCTTCTTGGGCGTGGCAAACACGCGAAGGCCGAACTTCTCCTGCAGGGCAGGATAGTTGTCCGGCATTACGTCCGTAACGTACTTGAGGTCCGGGCGCTCTTCCAGGGCCTTCATAAGGCCTTCTTCGTCAATTACTTCCTTGCGGGCGGTGTTCACCAGCGTGGCACCCTTGGGCATACGGGCAATAAGATCGTAGCCGATGCTCTTGATGGTGGCGGGAAGGGCCGGGATGTGGATGGAAAGGTAGTCCGAAGCGGCATACAGTTCCTCTACGGAGTGCACGGGGGCGGCGCCGCCGGCAACAATCTGCTCGTCCGTGAGGAAGGGATCCAGGGCGCAGATTTCCATGCCCAGGGCCTTGGCCTTCTGGCCCACAAGGCGGCCCACATTGCCGTAGGCCTGCACGCCCAGGCGCTTGCCCTGCAGTTCGCTGCCGGTAGCGGGGGTGAACTGGGTGCGGGCGGCAAAAATCATGAGGCCCAGGGCCAGTTCGGCCACGGCGTTGGAGTTCTGTCCGGGGGTGTTCATCACCACGATGCCACGGGCGGTGGCAGCGGCCAGGTCCACGTTGTCGAATCCGGCGCCGGCACGCACCACAATCTTGAGCTTGGGGGCGGCTGCCATTACTTCTTCCGTCACTTTGTCGGAACGGATAATCAGGGCTTCGGCATCGGCCACGGCCTTTACCAGATCGGCCTGCTCGGCATATTTTTCAAGCTTTTCCACCTGATGGCCACCCTCCGTGAGGATGGAAACGATGCCTTCTACGGCCTTGGCGGCAAAAGGCTTCTGGGTTGCAAGTAAAACCTTCATTATTTATGCAGTTTTTCGAATTCCTTCATGCAGTCTACCAGCGCCTGGACGTCCTCGATGGGGCAGGCGTTGTACAGGGAGGCGCGGAAACCGCCTACGCTGCGGTGGCCCTTGATGCCCACCATGCCGCGCTC
>CAMJKI010000090.1 GCA_946406355.1 uncultured Bacteroidales bacterium
TTTAAAGCCGAAACTTTAAAGTGCTCTTTCCCATCTCTTTGCGGTGAGTGAGGGATTCGAACCCCCGGTACGTTGCCGTACACCTGTTTTCGAGGCAGGCTCCTTCAACCACTCGGACAACTCACCGTGGTATGGGGTTGCAAAGTTACAAAAATAATTTGACTCTGCAACGGCCTGCTACTTGAACCACTCTGTAAGGTGATTCTTTGCGTAGAGGTAATACACCAGCAGTCCTACCCAGCTGGTAATGAGAACCAAAACGGCAGTGATGATCTTTCCCCCTGCAGAAATGGGCTTTTTGAAAATGTCCAGAACTGCCAGAACAGCCAGAACAATGCCGGCGATGTAAAGAATAGAGCCTAACATATTGCGTTATAATTAAGGGTTTTCTATTATCAAAGTTACAAAAAAGCCAGAAAATACAAAAGGGTTAAGGGTTTTACTGACGTTTCAAGTAACGTACCGATCCGTCGGACTCGGTCCACTCCATTTTGTCATTGGAGGAGTCCAGCCAGTCTATCTTTTGGTGAGTCGTATTCTTTTCCATGCTTTCGGCTGTGTTTCTTCCAACAACAAAGGTAACATTTTTCACCGACAGTGTAGAAAAAAAACCCAGTAAGCAACAATTCGTTATAAAAAATAGTAAATTTGCACCTTGTAAGGAGCTGGTCACCGTGCCGGTACTTACGTTTTGTTTTAGACTTGCTATGGTTATAAACAGTGACAGGGCGTTCGCCGTAACGTCCTCACACAGAATCGGGAGATTATGTGTGGAATTGTAGGTTACGTTGGGGAACGCCAGGCGCGTCCCATCATCATCAAGGGGCTGCACAGGCTCGAATACAGGGGCTATGACAGCGCAGGAGTCGCCCTCGTTGGCAAAGGCGGCCAAATAGATCTTTATAAGTGCAAGGGCAAGGTAGATGACCTGGAGCATTTCCTGGAAGGGAAAGACACCACCAGCACCATCGGCATCGGCCACACCCGCTGGGCCACCCACGGGGAGCCCAACGATGCCAATGCCCACCCGCATTTTTCCCAAAGCGGACGGCTGGCCCTAATCCACAACGGCATTATCGAGAATTTCCGCGTGCTCAAGGACGCGCTCATTTCGCATGGGTTTAGTTTCCGCAGCAGCACAGACTCGGAAGTGCTTGTGAATCTGATAGAATACATCCAGGACACCAACGAGTGCACGCTGGAGGAAGCCGTGCGCATTGCCCTGCAGCAGGTGGTGGGCGCATATGCCATCGCCGTGATTGAGCGGGGAAACGCCAGGCGCATCATCGCAGCGCGCCAGAGTTCGCCGATGGCCATCGGCATCGGCGAAGGCGAGTATTTCCTGAGTTCGGATGCCGCCTCCATCATCGACTATACGCAGGAGTTCGTGTACCTGAACGACGGCGAGGTGGCGGTGATTGAGAAGGGAAAGCCACTGCAGATCAAAAACCTGTTTGGAGAGGCTTCCAAAGTGGATATCCAGAAGTTGGAAATGTCCATTTCGCAGCTGGAGAAGGGCGGCTACCCGCACTTCATGCTAAAGGAAATCCACGAGCAACCGGACACCATTGTGGACTGCATCCGTGGCCGTGTGAACCCGGAAACCCGTGAGATTATCCTTTCCGGCGTGCTGGACAACAAGGACAAGTTCCTGAAGGCCGGACGCATCATCTTTGTGGCCTGCGGCACCTCCTGGCATGCCTCGCTCATCGGCGAGCATCTCATTGAGAACCTGTGCCGTATTCCCGTGGAAGTGGAGTACGCCTCCGAATTCCGCTACCGGAATCCCATTATCCGCCCCGACGACGTGGTAATTGCCGTGTCGCAGTCGGGCGAAACGGCCGATACCCTGGCGGCCATAGAAATTGCCAAACGCTGCGGAGCCTTTGTGTACGGCATCTGCAACGTTATCGGCTCGTCCATCGCCCGGGCCACGGATTCAGGTACCTACATCCATGTAGGGCCGGAAATCGGCGTGGCTTCCACCAAGGCCTTCACCGGCCAGGTTACCGTGATGGCCATGCTGGCGCTGGTTATCGGCAAGCTGCGCGGCACCATCGACATGGATTACTACCACCAGGTGGCGGGTGCGCTGCTGGAACTGCCGGAAACCATCCGGAAGGCCCTGGAAAGCGCTCCGGCGGTGGAAAAGCTGGCCAGCATCTTCACCTACGCCCACAACTTCATTTACCTGGGCCGCGGGTACAACTACCCCACCGCCCTGGAAGGCGCGCTAAAGCTGAAGGAAATCTCCTACATCCACGCCGAAGGCCTGCCTGCGGCCGAAATGAAGCACGGACCCATTGCCCTGATAGACGCCGAAATGCCCACCGTAGTCATTGCCACGCTGGACCACACCTACGAGAAAACGGTGTCCAACATAGAGGAAATCAAGGCGCGCGGCGGCAAGATTATAGCTGTAATCTCCGAAGGTGACACGCAGTTGCGCAAGCGGGCCGATTTCTGCCTGGAGGTCCCCTCCACGGCCGAATGCCTGATGCCCATAGTGTCCATCATCCCGCTGCAGCTGCTGGCCTACTACATTGCCACCAACAAGGGCCGCAATGTGGACCAGCCCCGCAACCTGGCCAAGTCCGTTACGGTGGAATAATCAGTCACTTACGATAATACCCTGCTGTATTTTGGCAGCAGGGTATTTGTATAAGAACCGGTATATCAGGCATTTAAGCAAAACAGGCAACCAGATTGGCTGCCTGTTTCCGGTAGGGACGATCGGATTCGAACCGATGACCTCTTCAATGTGACTGAAGCGCTCTAAACCAGCTGAGCTACGCCCCTGATTGGGGATTGCAAAGGTAGTATCTTTTCCGGAAACTACCAAATAAAAATGCAGGAATCTAGCGGAAGTCCACCAAAATGCGGAACACCCTGCCGGGATTGGCGCTCCACCACTGAAGGGTCTCCAACGCATCCCCGGGGCGGATAATCCGCGATATGAGCTTCTCCACTGGCGCAGTCCCCCTTTCCAGGTAACGGATAACGGAAAGGAAATCTTCCGGGAGGGCATTGCGGGACCCGCGGATATCCAGTTCCTTCTGCACAAAGTACTTGGTCTGGATCGGGACTTCCCCCTTGGCATAGCCGATGCAGGCCACGCGGCCGGTGAAAGCTACTTCATCTATGGCCATCTGATAGGTGGGGACGCTGCCAACGGCCTCAATCACCACATCGGGACCCATGCCGCCGCTGATTTCCTGCAGGCGCTCACGGACATTTTCCCGCTTGGTATTAATGGCAAAGGCGGCACCCATTGTCCGGGCCAGATCCAGCTTTTCATCGTCTATATCGGCCGCTATCACGGTGGCACCGCGAAGGGCGGAACGTACGATGGCGCCCATTCCCACCATGCCGCAACCAATTACCATAACCACATCGGAATCAGTTACTTGCGCGCGGCTAACGGCATGGAAACCCACGCTCATGGGCTCCACCAGCGCACTGTCCCGGGCCGACAGTTTTCCGGCAGGGATCACCTTCTCCCAAGGAAGGAGGATATACTCCTGCATGGCGCCGTTCCGTTGCACGCCAAGTGTCTCGTTATGCTGGCAGGCATTCGGCCGCCGATTGCGGCAGGAAGCGCATTTTCCGCAGCTGGTATAAGGATTACAGGTAACCACCTGACCGGGTTTCAATCCTTCGGGAACGCCGAGGCCAACTGCCTCTATGACAGCGCCAATTTCATGGCCGGGAATCACGGGGTCCAGCGCCATGGTGTTGCGGCCCATGAAGGTATTCAGGTCACTGCCGCAAAAGCCCACATAATGCAGTTTAAGCAGGACTTCTCCCGCACCGGGGGCCTTGGGAGCCTCCGTTTCAATGATTCTCAGCTCCTGAGAATGAGATATTTGGATTGCTTTCATTACTTGGTTTCCGCTACAGGCGTTTTTTGCAAAAGGGACTTGTATCTAAAGCCGTAGTACGCACAGACGGCAAAGCAGATAAGGGGAACAATATAGGCCACCTGATAGAAGGTTTCATTCCGATGCATGATGAAGGCGGTGAACTGTGGTACGCAGGCATTACCCACGATGGCCATTACAAGGAAGGCCGATCCGGACTTGGTCTGCTCACCCAGCCCGTTGATGGCCAGGGAGAACTGCGTGGGATAGATGATACTCATGAAGAAGGACACCGCCAGCATGGCATACAGACCCACATAGCCGCCAAAGCTCACTATAACCACACATAGCACCACATTGGCCAGTGCATAGAAAGTGAGCATCTTCTCCGGGGATATCTTTGTCATAATAAGGGTTCCCACCCATCGGCCCAGCAGGAAAGCCAGCATATACAGGCCGAAAAACGTGGTGGCTGTGCCCTCGTCTATGCCGGCATAGGTGCAGCAATACACCAGGAAAAGGCTGTTGATGGCCGTCTGACCGCCATTGTAGAAGAACTGGGAAATCACGCCCCAGCGCAGGTGCGGCTTCTTAAGGGTGGAGAAATCTATGAGTTTCTCGCCTTTCTTATCGTTTTCCTCTTCCGCCACCTTGGGCAGTTTCACCAGCACCAGCAGGACGGCTACCGCAATAAGGAGCCCAGCCAAAATGAGGTAAGGCAGCTTCATGGAGGCGGTTTCCGTCTGGATATAGCCGGCCCAGCCGCCGGGATAATCGACCGGAATGGTCTCGCGGGTAAAGTTTTGCCCGCTAAGGACCAGCTTGCTAAGGAACATGGCCGATATGAACGCGCCCAACCCGTTGAACGACTGCGCCAGGTTCAGGCGCCGGGGTGCCGTCTGAGGCTCTCCCAGGACCGTAACATACGGATTGGCAGCTGTTTCCAGGAAACACATGCCCACGGCGATGATGAAGAACACGCAGAGGTAGATGCCGTAGCTGTGCACCCGCGCCGCCGGGAAAAACAGCAGGCAGCCGCTGGCCGCTATCAACAGGCCCGCAATGATGCCCACCCGGTAGCTGTAACGCCGCATGAACATGGCGATGGGGATGGGGCAGATAAAATAGGCCAGCCAATACGCGCTCTCCGTGAAGGAGGCCTCGAAGGTGTTGAGCTCACAGGTTTTCATGAGCTGACGTATCATGGTGGGCAGCAGGTTACTGCTGATGGCCCAGAGGAAAAACAGGCAGAAAATGAGGCCCAGGGCCAATTTGGTGGACTGTTTCATTCGGACATGTTTTTAATGTAAGGAAGATCAGGCAGGTTCCTGAGGCCATAGAAACGCACAGCATTCTGCCCAAGGAACAATGTCTTGTGGGCATCGCTTATATCGGCCGATTTCTCCACGAAATCGTACGACATCCTGTAGGTAATGGCGGTGATGGTGCGGGGATAGTCGGAGCCCCACATGAGGCGGTCCCAGCCAACCAAGTCGGCCGCTTCCCGGATACGGCGGACGGCCGTGGGGAAAGGATAGAATTCCGGATTATAGAGCCAGGTGATACCGCCGGACTCTATCATAACGTTTTTGCCTTCGCGGGCCAGCAGGACCTGGCTGCGGAAAGAATCCGTAGTAGGCATGCCAAAATGGCCGATAGCTACTTTCAACTGAGGGCATTCCCGGATAATCTCGGCCATCTGCGCTATCTGACGCTCATCATCGGCAAGGCACATGGAAAGGATTAGCTGCTTTTCCTCCATGCGCTTGAAGACCGGCATCAGGCTCTCCAGCGGCTCTTTCACGCGATGGCCGGGGATGGCCACACCTTTGAGCCCAGCCTGGGCCACTGCATCCACCTGGGCCGCATCCCAGGCCATTCCCATGCAGAAAAAGCGGTCCGGATACTGCCGCTGGACCTGGGACAGATATTCGTTCTGACAGCCATCTATCACCTCCTGCACCACAACGGCGGCGCCCACCTGGGCGTAGTCCATGTTGGAAAGGAAGACTTCGGCCGTATTCCTGCCGTCAATCAGGAAGGGTGGCAGCATCTGCACTTCCTGGTCCAGGAAGATGCTGCGGCCGTTCTTCAGGGACAGGATGCGTTTCCCGTCCACCATTGTGTCCTGCCTTAGCCAGAGATGGCTGTGTGCATCTATTATGAGTTTGCCCACGTGACGCGCTGTTGATTGCCGATGATTTCCTTAACCTCCCGCACCAGTTCCCAGTCAATGGTCTCTTCCACCCATTTAATGTTGTTCTTGACGTTCTCCGGGTTGGCCGATGAGAACAGCGTACCCGCAATGCGCGGATGGCTTACAGAGTACTGGATGGCCAGTTTCTCAATGGGATAGCCTTTATCGGCACAGTGAAGGGCCGCCTTGTGGCAGGCCTCCACCAGGGACTTGGGAGCCGGATGCCAGTCCGGAACGCCACGCATGGACAGCAGGCCCATTCCCAGCGGGGAAGCATTGATGATGCCCACACCCTTGGACTCAAAGAAGTCCATGTAGTCCACCAATTCGTCGTCGTTCAGGCAATAATGGCAGAAATTGAGGATGCTCTCTACAGTCCCCTCCTCCGAGTGCTCCACAACCCATTTGAGGTTCTTGAGCTGCAGGTCCGTAATGCCCACATGGCCCACCACGCCTTTCCGCTTAAGTTCCACCAGGGCAGGCAGCGTCTCATCCACCACCTTCTGCAGACCGCCATCCATGGCTGCCTGGAACTCAATGTCGTGGACATTGATGAGGTCTATGTGGTCAATTCCCAGCCGTTCCATGCTCTCGTACACGCTCTCCGTGGCGCGACGGGCCGAATAGTCCCAGGTATTGACGCCGTCCTTGCCGTATCGGCCCACTTTGGTGCTAAGATAATACTTGTCCCGGGGAATGTACTTGAGGGCCTTTCCTAGCACGGTTTCGGCCTTGAAATGGCCATAGTAAGGGCTTACATCAATAAAATTGATGCCGCCCTCCACAGCGGCCACAACGGCCTGGATGCTCTCCGCTTCCCGGGTTTCATGAAACACACTGCCCAGCGACGAGGCACCGTAACACAGGCTTGAGATCCTGAGTCCTGTCTTTCCTAATTCTCTGTATTCCATATTGGTTGTTAGTCTTTAATTACAAATATAGGGTTTTTTTGCAAAAATCACTACCTTTGCATTCCATACTGGAGGATTGGCCGAGTGGTCGATGGCGGCAGTCTTGAAAACTGTTGTACCGAAAGGTACCGG
>CAMJKI010000091.1 GCA_946406355.1 uncultured Bacteroidales bacterium
GGCGCCGTCGGCAATCGACATGTTTTCAATCGGTTCAAAGCGGATGTGCTGCCTCCTGTATCTTTCTACACAGCAGGTTTTTGTGATCTTGACGGCCAGGGCTTCCGGATCCCGGATGGGGTACCCTTTTTCCGCCAGTTGCCATAGCGTTATCAGTGCATCCTGGACAACATCCTCGGCGTCGCCGTCGCATCCGGCCACCCGGTTGAAACGCTTCGCCAGGGCTGTCAGTTTGCCCCGAATACGATGGGAGAGATATGTGAATTCCTGCTCTGTCATGATGGTCTTCACTATAAAGGTAGCAGAAACGAACGAAAAGTTAAATAGTTTTCCCAAAAACAGCTTATGTTGGCGGATTTGACGTATCAGTTCGCTTAGGTGCAAAATGTAACTAGCTGTGTTATAGCTGTTTAGTTGTTTCCCGGTGCAAAAATATTTGCACCGGGAAACACTCTTTTGGCTGATTGTCAAGCACTTCCATTTTGCTGCGTTTCGCTGATAAGGTGCAACTTGCTGCTAGAAATAAAAAAGCCGGGCGACTGCCTGGCTTTTCTTGTACCCCCGCTCGGAATCGAACCGGGACCAACGGAACCGGAATCCGTTATTCTATCCTTTAAACTACAGGGGCATCCTGTTCAGGACTGCAAATATAGTAATAATTTCGGGATGCATTGCAAACTTTTTGGGTTTTCTCTCAAGTGTTATTGGCCGTGATTTCTTCTTTTTCAGTTTGTCCAAAATAACGGACTACGGGTATATAAATAATAGGGGATTGAACTATTGAAATTGGGATAATTTCATTATATTTGCAGATAGTTTTCCATTACCGGATAACAAAGGCAACCGCGGTGCTTGCTGGCTAAAGTGGCGCTTCGGTGAAACCCGGATGGTTTCGTTGCCTTGCGTTCTCCCGTCGGCTCCATGTTTGCCGGTGGGGGAATATAAGAATTGTGCTCCGGTATAAATTTCAACCCCTTTTTTCGGCTTATGTCAGCTTTCAAAAGATCCATCATCATTACCGGCGGAGCCGGCTTTATCGGCAGTCATGTTGTAAGGCTGTTTGTGAACAAATATCCTGAGTACAAGATTATTAACTTGGATAAACTCACCTATGCGGGTAACTTGGCCAACCTCAGGGATATTGAGAACAGGCCGAATTACCGCTTTGTGAAGATGGATATCTGCGACTTCGAGGGCGTGCTGAAGCTGATGCAGGAAGAGCAGGTGGACGGCATTATCCATCTGGCGGCCGAAAGTCACGTGGACCGCTCCATCAAGGACCCGTTCACGTTTGCCCAGACGAATGTGATGGGCACGCTTTCGCTCCTGCAGGCCGCCAAGGCCTACTGGGGGCCGATGAATTGGGAAATGCAGGCTACAGGCAATGCATTTTCCTCCGCGAAAAAGATAGCCGATGCTACGGAAAATGCATTGCCAGTAGCCTGCCGTTTCTACCACATCTCCACCGATGAGGTGTACGGCGCCTTGGAAATGACGCATCCGGAGGGCATTGAGCCGCCGTTTACCACCAAGGCCTCCAGCGGCAAGCATCATCTGGCGTATGGGGAAAAGTTCTTCACGGAGGATCTGAAATACCAGCCGCACAGCCCCTACAGTGCCGCTAAGGCCAGCTCGGACCACTTTGTGCGGGCTTTCCACGATACCTTCGGCATGCCGACCATCGTCACCAATTGCTCCAACAACTATGGCCCTTATCAGTTCCCGGAAAAGCTCATACCGCTGTTTATCAACAACATCCGGCACCGCAAGCCGCTGCCGGTGTATGGCAAGGGCGAGAACGTGCGCGACTGGCTGTACGTGGAGGACCACGCGAGAGCTATTGACGTTATCTTCCACAAGGGCAAGGTCGCCGAGACCTACAACATCGGCGGGTTCAACGAGTGGAAGAACATCGATATCATCAAGGTGCTCATTAACACCGTTGACCGGCTGCTGGGCCGTCCGGAGGGGGCCGATATGGACCTCATTACTTACGTGACGGACCGTGCGGGGCACGACCTCCGCTATGCTATTGACAGCACCAAACTCCAGCGGGAGCTGGGCTGGGAGCCCAGCCTGCAGTTTGAAGAGGGCATTGAAAAGACCGTAAAGTGGTACCTGGAGAATCAGGCCTGGATGGACAATGTAACGTCCGGCGACTACCAGAAGTACTACGACGACATGTATAAGAACAGATAGGCCGTGAAAATTGCAGTAGCAGGAACCGGATATGTGGGCATGAGCATTGCCACGCTCCTGGCGCAGAAGCACCAGGTGGTGGCGGTGGATGTGCTGCCGGAGAAGGTGGAGAAGATTAATCGGCGCGTTTCGCCCATACAAGACGAATACATAGAGAAATACCTGAGGGAGAAGCAGTTGCAGCTTACGGCCACGCTGGATGGCAAATCGGCTTATGCCGATGCCGACTTTGTGGTGATAGCGGCGCCCACCAATTACGACCCGGTGAAGAACTTCTTCGATACCAGCCATGTAGAGGAGGTGGTGAAGCTGGTGCTGGAGGTGAATCCGCAGGCGGTGATGGTAATCAAGAGTACGGTGCCGGTGGGCTACACCAAGTGCTTACAGGCGAAGTATCCGCAGGGCAGGTTCCTGTTCAGTCCGGAATTCCTGCGGGAGTCTAAAGCGCTGTATGATAACCTGTATCCCAGCCGTATTATTGTGGGATTTGACGAAGGGAATGATGGATTTTCCTCCGCGAAAAAGATAGCCGATGCTCCGGGAAATGCATCATTCCCTTCGCTGAAAGCAGCAGCGGAGCAGTTTGCTGCATTGATTGCCGATGGAGCCATAAAGACGGATGTCCCAATACTGTTTATGGGTTCTACCGAGGCGGAAGCGGTGAAGCTGTTCGCTAACACGTTCCTGGCGCTGCGGGTGAGCTATTTCAACGAACTGGACACTTATGCGGAGATGAAAGGCCTTGATACTAAGGCGATTATCGACGGCGTGTGTCTGGATCCTCGTATCGGCAATCATTATAATAACCCCAGCTTCGGGTATGGCGGGTACTGTCTGCCGAAGGATACCAAGCAGCTGCTGGCCAATTTCAACGATGTGCCGGAGAACCTGATTCACGCCATTGTGGAGAGCAACCGTACGCGCAAGGACTTTATTGCCGACCGGGTGCTGGACAAGGCGGGCTACTACAGCTACAGCGGTGCCAATGCCTTCAGCGCAGCGCAGGAGAAAGAGGTGGTGATAGGCGTGTATCGGCTTACCATGAAGGCTGGGAGCGACAATTTCCGGCAATCGGCCATCCAGGGCATCATGAAGCGCATCAAGGCCAAAGGTGCCAAGGTTATTGTTTACGAACCGGCGCTGGAGGGTGGCAGTACTTTCTTCGGCAGCGAGGTGGTGAACGACCTCCAGGCCTTCAAGACCCGCAGCAACGCCATCATAGCCAATCGCTACGATGCAGTGCTGGACGACGTGCAGGACAAGGTTTATACAAGAGATATCTTCAAACGCGACTAAACACAAATCACTGATATGGCAAAAATACAAATGACGTCCAAGGGGCTTAAAGTGCCCGACGACATTACCGTTCCGTTCATTACGGGTGACGGTATCGGCAAAGAGATCATGCCTGTGTGCAAGGCAGTTGTAGATGCAGCTGTGAAGCAGGCATACAATGGCAACCGCAGCATTGAGTGGCTGGAGGTGATGGCCGGACAGGAGGCGTTCAAACAGAACGGGGCCTACCTGCCGGACGAAACCATCGCCGCCTTCCGGGAATATCTGGTGGGCCTGAAGGGCCCGCTTAAGACGCCGTCCGGCAGGGGAGTGCGTTCCCTGAGCATTATGCTGCGCCAGGCCCTGGACCTGTATGCCTGTCAGCGCCCGTTCCGCTATTTCTACGGCGTTACTTCTCCGGTGAAATACCCCGACCGCATCAATCTGTGCGTGTTCCGCGAGAGCACGGAGGACGTTTATGCGGGTATCGAGTGGCCTTTCGGCTCGGAAAAGGGCAAGCGCTTCGGCGAATTCCTGCTGGGTGAACTGAAAGAGGAGAAGGTGCGTTTTCCGGAAAGCACGGCCTTCGGCGTAAAGCCCATCTCCCGCGAAGGAACGGAGCGGATTATCCGTTGCGCCATTGACTATGCGCTCAGCCACAACCGCCGCAGCGTTACGCTGGTGCACAACGGCAACATTATGAAGTACACGGAAGGCGCTTTTGTGAACTGGGCCTACGATATGGCCGAGCGCGAGTACGGCACCTACCTTTCTTCGGGCCGGTTGGTGCTGAGCGGCATCACCTGCGATGCCTTCCTGCAGAGCGCCATCCTGCATCCGGAGGAGTACGGCGTTATTGTAACTTCCAATTTGAACGGCGATTACATCTCCGACGTGTTCGCTGCCCAGGTGGGTGGCGTGGGCATGTCCCCGGGCGGTAACATCAATTACGAGACGGGTCATGCCATCTTCGAAGCTACCCACGGCGTGGCGTCCGACATTGTGGGCCGGAACGTGGCGAACCCTTGCTCGCTCATCCTGGCCGCGTGCATGATGCTGGAGTACCTGGGCTGGAAGGAAGCAGCCGACCTTATTGTGACGGCCATAGAGCGCACGCTACGCCAGGGCATCACCACCGCCGATATTGCCGATTCCTTCAAACACGGCAACTGCGTGGGCACCAAGGAGTTCGGCGATGCGCTGGTGAACATGATGACCTCCGGCACACGTGTTATCCGGTAAGTTATATGGAGGAAACCTGTTTTGCCTCCGCGAAAAAGATAGCCGATGCTCCGGCAAAACAGGTTTCCTCCACAATAAAGATATCTGATGCTCCGGCAAAACAGGTTTCCTCCGCCGGAAGCACCGAAAAATAGTTTTGTTTAGTTAGTAGTAGTATTATGAACAAGGAGTACCTGGTGTACAAACTGGCCGATAAGGTCAGGGCGACCACCCGCATCGACAGTGCGCTGTTCCAGCGCTACGGAGTAAAGCGGGGCCTTAGAAATGAAGACGGTTCCGGTGTGCTGGTGGGCCTCACCAACATCGGCAACGTGGTTGGTTACGAGCGGCAGGAGGACGGCAGTCTCAAACCTGTGGACGGCCGGCTGTACTACCGTGGTTATGAACTGAAAGACCTTACGCGGCCCATCCTGGAGGAGGGGAAGCGCTTTGGTTACGAGGAAGCGGCCTATTTGCTGCTTTCGGGCGAACTTCCGGACAAGGAGGAACTGGAGTCCTTCTCCGACTTGCTGAATTCCCGGATGCCGCTGGATCACCGTTCGCTGGTGCATATCATCGACCTGGAGGGGTCCAATATCATGAACATCCTGTCCCGCTGCGTGCTGGAGATGTACACGTTTGACCCCAATCCGGACGAGATTTCCCGCGAGAACCAGATGCGGCAGTCCATCGACCTGATAGCGCAGTTTCCTACCATCATTGCGTACGCGTACAACTGCTATCGGCATTCGGTGCAGGGGAAGAGCCTGCACATCCGGCACCCCAAGGAGGGGCTTTCCCTGGCGGAGAACTTCCTGTACATGCTGCGGGGTGAGTACACGCCCACGGAGTCGCGGATGCTGGACCTGCTGATGATTACCCAGGCCGAACACGGCGGCGGTAACAACTCCACCTTTACGGTGCGCGTTACAAGCTCTTCGCTTACAGATATTTACTCGTCCATCGCGGCGGGTATCGGCTCGCTGAAGGGCCGGCTGCACGGCGGTGCCAACATTATGGTGGCCGATATGTTCAGCCATCTGCGGGAGGTGATCCACGACTGGGAGGACGACGACGAGATAGACCGCTACCTGATGCGGATGCTGCAGCATGAGGCCTACGACGGGGCCGGATTGATTTACGGTTTGGGCCATGCGGTGTACACGCTGAGCGACCCGCGTGCCGCCACGCTGAAGCAGATGGCCGGGGACCTGGCCCGCGAGAAGGGTTTCGAGAAGGAGTTCAATTTCCTGAAGCGGATTGAGGAGCGCGGTCTGCAGTGCATCGGCAAGGTGCATAAGAACCGCCGGCCGATTTGCGCCAACCTGGACTTTTATTCCGGCTTCATCTACGAGATGATCGGCATTCCGCGGGAGCTGTACACGCCCATTTTTGCCATGTCCCGCATCGTGGGCTGGTGCGCACACCGCCTGGAGGAACTGAACTTTGACGACCGCCGCATCATCCGCCCTGCCTACATGAACGTAGGCGGCGAAAGGGATTACAAGCCGATGAAGGATAGGGACTAGAAACTTATAACAAATACTAAAATACTTCAAACCATGAGACTTATTATTGAACCGGATTATGAGCGCCTGTCCAAATGGGCTGCCAGTTATGTTGCCAAACGGATTAACGAGGCCAAGCCTACCCCGGAAAAGCCGTTTAAGCTGGGCTGCCCCACGGGCAGTTCTCCTCTCGGCCTGTATCGGGAGCTGATTGCCATGAACAAGGCAGGCAAGGTTTCCTTCCAGAATGTGGTTACCTTCAACATGGACGAGTACGTGAATCTGCCCGAGGAACATCCCGAGAGCTACCACTCTTTCATGTGGAACAACTTCTTCAGCCACATTGACATCAAGAAGGAGAACGTGCACATTCTGAACGGCAATGCCAAGGACCTGGTGGCCGAGTGCGCTGCCTACGAGAAGGCCATTGTGGACGCCGGCGGTATCGACCTGTTCATGGGCGGTATCGGCCCGGACGGGCATATTGCCTTTAACGAGCCCGGCTCTTCGCTCACTTCCCGTACCCGTCAGAAGAGCCGGGCCCGGACGGGCATATTGCCTTTAACGAGCCCGGCTCTTCGCTCACTTCCCGTACACGTCAGAAGACGCTCACCACGGACACCATCATTGCCAACTGCCGTTTCTTCGATAACGACGTGAACAAGGTGCCGAAGACCGCCCTCACTGTTGGTGTGGGTACCGTGATGGATGCCAAGGAGGTGCTCATTATGGTAAACGGCCACAACAAGGCCCGCGCCCTGCAGCACGGCATTGAGGAAGGCGTCTGCCAGATGTGGACCATTTCGGCCCTGCAGCTGCATCCGCACGCCATTATCGT
>CAMJKI010000092.1 GCA_946406355.1 uncultured Bacteroidales bacterium
ATGGGTGGCGCCGGCATGCCCGGCAAACTGGCCGACTGCTCCGATCACGATCCGGAGAAATGCGAACTCTTCCTGGTGGAGGGTGACTCTGCAGGCGGTACCGCCAAGCAGGGTCGCGACCGCCGTATCCAGGCCATCCTGCCGCTCCGCGGTAAGATCCTGAATGTGGAAAAGGCCGCACAGGACCGTGCCTTCGAGAGCCAGGAAGTACGCAACATCTACACGGCGCTGGGCGTTACGGTGGCCCAGGAAGATGAGTCCGGAGAAAAGCACATGGACCTTAGCAAGCTCCGCTACCACAAGGTTATCATCATGACCGATGCCGATGTGGACGGTTCCCACATTGCCTGCCTCATCCTTACGTTCTTCTTCCGCTATATGTTCGACCTTATCAAGAACGGATATGTATATCTGGCCACGCCGCCGCTCTATCTGGTGAAGAAGGGCAAGGAGGAGCGTTACTGCTGGACCGATGCCCAGCGCGATGCCGCCACCTCCGAACTGGGCCGCGGATCGGACAAGGGTGTAACCGTGCAGCGCTATAAAGGTCTGGGTGAAATGAGTGATACGCAGCTGTGGGAAACCACCATGGACCCCGCCCGCCGGGTGCTGCGCCAGATAACCATAGAGAATGCCGCCGATGCCGAGCGCACCTTCTCCATGCTCATGGGGGACGACGTCCCGCCTCGCCGGGCCTTCATTGAAGAAAACGCCCATTATGCAAATATCGACGCCTAGTATCCCGCGGAGGTTTTATCCGCTCTTCCTTCTTTTCGCAGTCCTGGTGCTCCTGATGCCCAGGACCGCGAAATTCAATTATGACTATAAGAAGGGAACGCCCTGGCCGTACGAAACGCTGGTTTCCCAGTTCGATTTTCCCATCCTGAAGACGGAAGACCAGATTCAGGCGGAACGGGAAGAAGCCGGTGCCAGCGTTATACCGTACTACCGTTATTCCGATGAAGTGGTTTCCACGGCGGTGCGCAATATCCAGAGCCTGGACCTGGGCGAATACAACAGCCTCCGGCCTGCCATCGTTACCCGCCTTACGGACATTTATGCCAAAGGCATTATTTCCGACGGAAAGGTAAAGGTGGAGCGGGGATACGCGGAAGTATCTGAAAATCTAATTTATATCCAGCGGAACAAACGTGCTGCGCAGTATCCCCGGTCAGAGGTGTACAAGGTATCCGACGCCCGGGACCAGCTGGTGGTGCAAATGTCCAAGACCAACCCTTCGGTGAATCTGGATTCGCTGTTCCGCCGTTCGGGGGTGTACGAAACCATCGTCCCCAACCTTATCTACGACCGCTCCATGACGGAGCTCAGCCATGCCGAATCGGCCGATTACATTTCTCCCACGCTGGGCTATGTGCGGGCCGACGAAAAGATTGTCTCCAAAGGGGAACTCATTACGGCGGAGGTGGCCCAGATGCTGGACAGCTACAAGGCCGAATACAACAAGGTGTTCGGTTACAGCGGCCCCCGCGTACTGCTGTACCTGGGCAACATCCTGCTGGCCCTGGTGCTGGTTACGCTGCTGTATTTCTGTATTCTCCTGAGCAACCGCATGGTATTCAATGACAAGAGCCGGTACCTGTATCTGCTGTTTGTCTTCCTGCTGTCGGCCGTTGTCACTTTCCTGATGGAGCGCTTTGCACCGTCGTACATGTATCTGATTCCGTATCCGGTATTTGCCCTGTATCTGCGGGCCTTCTTCCGGAAGCGGGTGGTGCTGCCGGTGTACGTGATTTGCCTGCTGCCGCTGCTCATCTTTGACGGTAACGGCATGGAGCTGTTTGTGATGTATCTCACGGCCGGTATAGTAACCGTCCTTACCTTCCAGTTCTTCAGCAAGGGCTGGCTGCAGTTCCTCAACGCCCTTATCCTCTTCGGCGTAGAGCTGGTGGTGTTCCTTGCTTTCCGCTGCATCGATGCCGGCAACATATCGGCCTGGTGGCTCAATCTGGTGCAAATCTTTGTGGGTTCCATGCTCACAGTGGCGCTGTATCCGCTCATCTATCTGTTCGAGCGTATCTTCAACCTGGTGTCCGTCACCAAGCTCAACGATTTGGCCGATACCAACAATCCGCTGCTGCAGGAACTGGCGTCCAAGGCGCCCGGCACCTTCCAGCACTGCCTGCAGGTGATGAATATGGTGGAGGCCGTAGGTCGCGCCGTAGATGCCGACGTGCCGCTGCTGCGGGCCGCCGCCCTGTATCACGACCTGGGCAAGATGCAAAACCCGCTCTGCTTTGTAGAGAACGAGAGTGCTACCCCCGGAGCCGTCAAGTATCACGACGGAAAAACGCCCCAGGAAAGCGCCGCCGACATAATCCGTCACGTGGATGACGGCGTGGCCATAGCAACGGAGCACAATCTTCCGGGCGTAATCAAGGAGTTTATCCGCTCGCATCACGGCACATCCTACACGGGCTATTTCCTGAACAGATACCTGAACGACGGGGGAGATCCTTCCCAGATATCGGTTTTCCAGTATCACGGGTTTAAGCCGGTTTCCAAAGAGCAGGTAATCCTGATGGTGTGCGATACTATAGAGGCCGCCTCCCGTTCCCTCAAGGAATATACCCCGGAGGCCTACGACAAGTTTGTAGAAAGCATGGTGGCCGCCAAGGAAAAGGCCGGCCAGCTGGAAGAATCGGATATCACCATCAAGGAGCTGAACGTGATGAAATCTGTGCTTAAGCAGTATCTGCAGCAGATTTACCACAGCCGGGTGGCCTATCCCAAACGCAAACAATAGGATATTCCCCGTTTTATTCGTATCTTTGCGGTCCTTTTTTGAGATTAAATACATTACAATATGAAAGTTACTAAGAATCAGCCTGATGCACTGAATTATCAGGTTACTGTGAAGATTGATGCTGCAGATTATGCAGAGCCGCTGCGCAAGCGCCTCAACAGTTACAAGAACAAAGCGGATATCAAGGGCTTCCGTAAAGGAATGGCCCCCATGTCCCTTATCCAGCGTCTGTATGGCGACCAGGCCCTCTACGAGAGCGTGAACGGTCTGGTGGGTGAATCCCTGGACAAGTTCATCCAGAAGGAGAAAATCCGCGTTGTGGGCGAACCCCTGCCCTCCGAGGACCAGCCGCAGCTGGAGTGGAAAGCCGGCAACGACTTCACCTTCAAGTTCGACATTGCCCAAACTCCGGAGCTGAACTTCGAGGTGGGCAAGGCCGACAAGGTCCCTTACTACGAAATCAACGTTACCGCCGACCAGAAGAAGGCCGCCCGCGAGCAGCTGCTCCAGCAGTACGGCTCCCTGCAGGAAGGCAAGAAGGCCGGTGAGCAGGACTACATCATTGCCGATATCGCCAATGAGGGCCATACCGCCGAGGGTGTGTACGTGTCCATCGCCCACGTAGCCGAAGAGGCCCGTGCCGCTTTCATCGGCAAGAAGGCCGGCGACAAGTTCCAGCTGGACGTGAACGCCGCTTTCCCCAACGAGACGGACCGTGCCGCCATGCTCAAGGTAGATAAAGCCCAGCTGGGCAGCCTGGATCCCATGTTCAACTTCTCCGTTGTTAACGTGAAGACCTTCGTGGCCGCCGAGGAAAACCAGGAAACCTACGACAAAATCTTCGGCGAAGGCAAGGTAACCACGCCGGAGCAGTTTGAAGAGAAGGTGGTGGAGCGCATCAAGGCTTCCCACGAGCAGGAAGCCAACTACCGTTTTGGCGCCGATGTACGCAAGTACTTCGTAGAAAAGGCCGCCCTGGAGCTTCCCGAGGCCTTCCTCAAGCGCTGGCTGGTGTATGCCAATGAGGGCAAGTTCACCGCCGAGCAGGTAGAGAAGGAATTCCCGGGCTTCATCGAGGACTTCAAGTGGCAGCTGGTACGCGGCTATCTTATGCAGAAGTTCAACCTGAAGGTGTCCCAGGCCGATATCCAGGCCGCTGCCGAGAATTACGTGGCCTATCAGTACGCCATGTACGGCATGGCCGGTGTTCCGCAGGATCTCATCCGTTCGTCGGCCCAGAACATGCTGCAGGACCAGAACCAGTACCGCCGTCTGGAAGAGCAGTGCGAGGACAACATCACCATCGCCAAGGTGCGTGAAGAGGTTACCCTCCAGACCAAGAAAATCTCCGAGGACAAGTTCCGGGAGTTGAAATAATATGAACGAATTCGAGAAATTTGCCGTAAAAGGCCGTGGGATCAGCTCCATGACGCTGTCCCGTTATGCTTCGGTGTATGACGGGTACATTAATCCCACCATCACGGAGGAGCGCAAGCTCAACGTGGCGCAGATGGATGTGTTCAGCCGCCTGATGATGGACCGCATCATTTTCCTGGGCGTGCCCATCGACGACGATGTGGCCAACATCATCCAGGCCCAGCTGCTTTTCCTGGCTTCCAGCGACTCGCAGGCCGACATTACCATGTACCTGAACACCCCCGGTGGCCAGGTGACTTCCGGTCTGGGCATTTACGACACCATGCAGCTGGTGCAGCCCGATGTGGCCACCGTTTGCACGGGTATGGCCGCCAGCATGGGCGCCGTGCTGCTTTGCGCCGGCGAAAAGGGCAAGCGTTCGGCTTTGCCGCATTCCCGCGTGCTCATCCATCAGCCGCTGGGCGGGGCCCAGGGCCAGGCTACGGAAATTCTCATCGCTGCCAAGGAAATTGAGAAAACCCGTACGGAACTGTTCAATATCATTGCCCAGCACACTGGCAAGCCTTACAAGAAGGTAGCCGAGGATGGCGAGCGGGACTATTGGATGACGGCCGAAGAGGCCAAGGCCTACGGCATGGTGGACGAGATTCTCCGCAAGAGAAGCAAATAATGGGCAAGAAACCCACACATGGCAACCATTGCATCCTGTGCGGCCGTACCGACGCAGAGGTGCCGTTCCTGCTACAGGGCATGGACGGCTATATCTGTAGCGACTGTGCCCGGCTGGCCGCCCAGTATGTAGACGAAATTGAGCACAAGGGCCAGTCGGCCCAGGTGGCTCAGCCTATGGGCAAGGCACCCAAGCCGCAGGAAATCAAGGATTACCTGGATCAGTACGTAATCGGCCAGGACCGCGCCAAGAAAGTGCTGGCCGTGGCGGTGTACAACCATTACAAGCGCATCAGCCACAACCTGGTGGAAAAGCCCGACGACGGGGTGGAGCTGGAAAAGAGCAACATCCTGCTGGTAGGCCCCACCGGAACGGGCAAAACGCTGCTGGCGCGCACCATTGCCAAGATGCTGGACGTGCCGTTCACCATTGTGGACGCTACGGTGCTCACAGAGGCGGGCTATGTGGGAGAAGACGTGGAGAGCATCCTTACCAGGCTGCTGCAGGAGGCCGATTTCGACCAGGCCAAGGCAGAGCGGGGGATAGTTTTCATCGACGAAATCGACAAGATTGCCCGCAAGAGCGATAACCCCTCCATTACCCGCGATGTTTCCGGTGAGGGCGTGCAGCAGGCTATGCTCAAGCTACTGGAAGGCGCCATTGTAAATGTGCCGCCCAAGGGAGGCCGCAAGCATCCGGAGCAGGAGTTCATTCACGTGAACACGCAGAATATCCTGTTCATCTGCGGCGGAGCCTTCGAAGGCATTGAGCGTCATATCGCCCAGCGCAAGAATACCCGCATCATCGGCTTCAATGCCGAAGAAAAGCAGCGCATAGATCCCGACAACCTGTTGGAATACGTGGATGCCATGGATCTTCGCTCTTATGGCCTGATTCCGGAAATCGTTGGCCGTCTGCCCGTAATTACCTACCTGGACCAGCTGGACCGTGCATCCCTGCGCCGCATTCTGGTAGAACCCAAAAACGCCATTGTACGCCAGTACGAGAAGCTTTTCGAGATGGACGGCATGAAGCTGGAGATTGCACCGGAGGTGCTGGACCTTATTGTGGACACTTCCATCCAGAACAAGCTGGGCGCCCGCGGTCTCCGCTCCATCTGCGAACGCGTAATGGCCGATGCCATGTTCGACGCTCCTTCTTCCAAAAAGAAAACCTTCAAGCTCACGCTGGACTACGCCAAGGCCAAGCTGGAGAAATAGGGTCCAATGGGGCCGATGTAAAAAGATTTGCAGAATCAGAGAATTTCACCTATCTTTGCAATCCAAATTTGAGGGCATAGCTCAGTTGGTTTAGAGCGCTTGCTTGACAGGCAAGAGGTCCGCAGTTCAAATCTGCGTGTCCTCACAGGAAAGAGACCGGTTTTCGCCGGTCTTTTTTTTAGTTGGTCGCAGTTCCCGTGGCGC
>CAMJKI010000093.1 GCA_946406355.1 uncultured Bacteroidales bacterium
TCATCTGTTCCGGGAAGTAAATCTTGGCGAATTCTTCCCTCAGATAGCTGTCGCTGAAGATGGCGTTGGTTCTGATTTCCGGCTTGCCGATGGGCTCCAGCAGGCTCCAGCGGCGGATGAAGCCGTCGGAATCGGGCGTGGCCGGGGTAACGGTGGCCGGAGCAAAGTAGTCCTCCAGCACAGGCTGATGGTAGCTCAGGTCCAGTTCCTGGGCATGCGCGTTCACCACACCCAGCAGTGCAGCCGCGCAGGCAGCCAGCAGGGTGTGTCTTAAAATGGATGTTGACATAATTATTAAGTTGGTTTTACTGATGTGCCAGATGACGCTCTTCCTTGAGGGTAAGAGCCATAAAGAAAATGGATAGCAGGCAGGCGGCTATGAGCAGGAGGAAGGTCCAGTTCCAGCCGGCGGCTTCGGCCACCCAGCCGATAACGGCATTGGCCAGGATAAAGGTTCCCAGGAAGTAGCCGAAGAAGCCGGTAAGGCCCGCAGCGGTGCCGGCAGCGTTCTTGGGCGCCAGATCCAGCGCCTGCACGCCGATGAGCATTACGGGACCGTAAATGAAGAAGCCGATGCCGATGAGGCAGATGATCACCATCGTAAGATTATCGAGATTCAGCCAGTACAGCACAATGAACACCAGCACCAGCCCCATGAACAGGATGGTGGGCATGGCCCGCTTGCCATGGAAGAGTTTGTCGGACAGCCAGCCGCATAGCAGCGTTCCCGGAATGGCGGCAAACTCGTAGGCAAAATAGGCCCAGCCGGCACTCTTTAGGTCTATCCCCTTCTCTGTGAGAATGGTGGGAGCCCAGTCCAGGCAGCCGTAACGCACCATATACACAAAGGCATTGGACAGGGCAATAAACCACAGGAACTTGTTGTTAAGCACGTGCTGGAAGAAGATTTCCTTGGTGGTGAGGGTTTCCTCGTGCTTCTCGGAGTAGTTCTTGGGGTAGTCGTTGCGCCATGCTTCCACCGAGGGCAGGCCGCAGGACTGTGGCGTATCGCGCAGCAGCACATAGGCCAGCAGGGCTATGAACAGGGCCACGGCGGCCGGGAAGGCAAAGGTGCCAATCAGGAAGTACAGCTCTGTATGCGTTCCATAGAACCAGCTGCCGAACCAGGCGGCGCCGTAAGTGGCCATCGGCCCCACCAGGGCTCCGCCCACGTTATGTGCGCAGTTCCAGATGCTCATCATGGTGCCTCGTTCGTTCGGGGAGAACCAGTGCGTCATAACGCGGCCGCAGGGAGGCCAGCCCATGCCGTTGAACCAGCCCACCAGGCAGTTCAAAACGCCCATCACTATAATGGCCATGGTCTTATGATCGGCGCCGATAAACTGGATGGGCACAATCATGAAGCACATGGAAATGGCAGTGAGAATGAGTCCCAGCGGCAGGAAAACGCGGGCGTTGGAGCGGTCGCTCACGCTGCCCATCAGGAATTTGGAGAGGGCATAGGCGGCGGCGTTCAAGCCCAGCACAAAGCCCAGTTCGCTCTTGGCAAAGCCCAGCGGCGCCATGGCCGGAATGGCCATGGAAAGGTTTTTCCTAACCAGATAGAAGCCGGCATAGCCGATAAATGCTCCCAGAAATACCTGCCACCGCAGGCGTTTGTACTTGGCATCGGCCTCAGGGCCGGTCTCCGCCGGCTTATACGCCGGCTGCTGCAAAATCTTTAACATATCAATACTCTATAGGCGCTGGGCATTTGTATCACAAACCGTCGCTTCGCGACCCTCCCCAGAGGGGACCCCTCCTCTTACAGGCCCGAGGGTGGGCATGGGTTTGTGACACAAACGCCCAGCACCATTGTCATTCAATTGCTTCTGCTAATATGGATATAGGATTGGCTACGGTGTAACCGGTGGACATTTCTATCTGCCATTTGCAGGTTTCGCAGTCGCAGGCCACTACGTCGGGATTCACTGTGCAAATCTGGTCGAAGAGGGCGGCGCCTATGGCCTGGGCGGCTGCGTAGTTTTCCTTTTTGAAGCCGTAGGTGCCGGCTATGCCGCAGCAGGCCGAATCCAGCAGGGTGAATTCCACACCTGGGATCATCCGCAGCAGCTTTTCTGAGAATACGCCCCAGCCCATCTTTTCCATGTGGCAAGGGACGTGGTAGGCTATCTTCTTGTGGAAATCGGCCTTGAACTTGAGCGTGGCGCCTTTTTCCAGCTTCTCAAAGATGTAGCGTGTGGCCATTACGATGGAATCCCGCACATCGGCATTGTCTACGCCCAGCAGGTTGGGATACTCTTCCCGGATGGTAAGGGTGCAGGACGATGAAGTTGTTACCACCTTGAGCCCGCCGTCCACGGCCGCCTTGCGCAGCGCCGCCACATTGTGTCGGGCGTTTTTGGCGGCTTTTTCGCTCATGCCGTTGGTAATCATGGCAATGCCGCAGCATTTCTCCTTTTCCAGCAGCTTTACGCCCACGCCCAGGGCATTGAGCACCTTCACCAGGTCTTTGCCCAGCTGGGGGTAGTTGTAGTTTACGTAGCAGCCGTGGAAATAGGCCACCTGCTCCGGGAAGGCCGCCTGCTCCTTTTCCCGGCGCTTAAGCCAGCGTTCAAAACTGCGAGGGCTGTATTTGGGGAAGGTGCGCTGCCTGTCAATCTTCAGCAGGGCGTCCATGGCCGTTTTGGCAATGCCCATGCTGGTTACGCCGTTCACGATGGGGGCAACCGGACGGGCCACGGTGCCCATGAAATCGGTGGATGCCAGCAACTGGTCGCGGAGCTTGGGTTTGGAACTGTCGTATTTGATGCGGGCGGCCTGAATCAGGTCGGCCACGTTTACGCCGGAAGGACAGGCTACCTCGCAGCGCTTGCAGTTCATGCAGTATTTTAGCGCATAATTGAAGAAGTACGGGTCTTTCAGGCGAAGCCGTTCGCCGTCCGGACCGGCCTGCTTGGGACCGGGATATAGCGGATTCACCTGCAGTACCGGACAATAGGCCGTGCAGATGGTGCACTTCATGCATTCCTCAAAGTTGTGTTTACTGACGGTATATTCCTGAAGCTTCATAAGTTATTCCGTTTTAGATGTCAGGATTTCGTCTACTGCCGCAAAGGCGCTGCGGATGGCCAGACCGGCTCCGGAACCCAGCTCCGGGTGTGTACCGCCCAGGATGGAGCCGATGGCATACAGGTTCTTCAGCGGCACTCCCCCGGCTATTCCGTGCAGGGTTTCGTCGGTTTTAACGCCGTATTGCATGTAGGGCTGATCGGCCGAAAAGTTTTTCTGGTACCAGGCGTTACGGTCCTCGTCATACTCTACATCCAGGCCGAAGACCGGCTCCGAGATGCTGAAGGGATTGGAACGCAGGCCCTTGGAGAAGAAGCCGCCGCTGGCCAGGATAAAATGATCGGCCTCCAGGTAATGGCGGTCCAGGTTTTTGGTAACGATGCTGTGTACAACGCTGTCGTGCACATGGGCGGTGAGGGCTTCGTCGCCCATCAGATAAGTGCCGCCCAGCACCTCGTAGCGCCGTTTCAGCAGCATCTGGGTGCGGATGCCCGGCACCGAAGGCGGCAAAGTTCCCACAAACACTACCCGCGCCGGAATGCCCTGGCGGATGCGGCCCGGAACGGAAGTATCCTGCAAGCCGAATACCTGCGGCAGAATTACGGTGTCTTCGTCTTTAAGCAGTACGCGCACCTCCTGCACCACCTTTTCCCAGATGCGGTCCATGGTGCGGGCAATCTGCACCGAACGCATTTCGCTGGGGCTTTTCTCCAGCTGGTCCATCTCCGGCAGGCTCAGGAAGCGGATCCTGCAATGCATCCCCTGCTTCTCCAGGCCTTCGGCCAGGAAGGAAGAGAAGAAGTCGTGATAGCCCATGAAGTTCACAATGAGCACCTTCCGGCCGAATTTCGGCGACGGGAACAGGGCTACGTCTTCCAGCGAAAGCATGGCCTCCTTGAAGGTTCCCAGGGGCATCAGGCGTACGCCGGGCGTGTATTGGAGCCGGATGCCGGCTTCGTCAAAGAGCGTGGTAAGCCGTTCCGGAGCTTCCTGCAGGCTTTCGAAGGCACCGGAGAAGAAATGCAGGGCATTCTGTCCGGTGCTCACTATGGCAGTCCCCCGCCCCGCCCGCTGCAGGCTGATGCCCGCTACAAGGCCGGCCAGGCCGCCACCAACTATAACGGTATCGTGTTTCATAGGCCTAGTACGTGTTTATAAACCCACTGGGTGTATTCCGCTTCCCGCAGCGTGTCGCCCCAGCCGATGGGGGAATTGCCCTTCCAGCGCTCGTTCAGGAAGTCGGCTAAGTCGGCCCTTTCCTTTTCTACGCAGCCATGTGCCTTGGCCAGCAGGCTGGCGGCCCGGCAGGCGCAGAATTCGCCCTGGCAGGTGCCCATGCCGATTCTGGTGCGGCGCCGCAGGTCCCTGAGCGTGGATACTTCCAGACGGTCGATGGCCGAATTGATTTCCCCTACCGACACTTCCTCGCACTCGCAGATGAGGGCTTCGTCGTAGGGGTTGTTGCCGCGGATGTGCGAGGCGCTGGTACCCATGCGGGCAGCGGCGGCTTTCTGGGCCGTGGAAGGCGCTTCCCATATCTTCTGGGCCACTGCTTCGTAGGAACGCTCTTCCGAGCCCGGCAGCGGCGTAGTGGCGGTTTCGCAGGCTTTGTTGATGCCCAGCTTCTTGCAAACCAGGTCGGTGGCCATTTCGGCCATCAGCCGATAAGTCATTAATTTACCGCCGGTGATTGTAATAAAGCCTTTAAGTCCGTCCCTTTCCTCGTGGTCCAGGCACACAATGCCGCGGGAAATGTTGCGGCCGGTGGGATCGTTGTCGGCGCTTACCAGCGGACGTACGCCGGCGTATGCGCGAAGAATTCTGGTGGACGAGAGTGACGGAGCCAGTTTGGCGCCTTCGGTAATCAGGAGGTTCACCTCGTCGGGCGTTACCGCTACATCCAGGCACTCTTCTATGGGAATGCGGGTAGATGTGGTGCCGATGATGCACACCGTGTCCCCGGGCACCAGGATATCGGCATTGGACGGCTTGCGGCAACGGTTGATTACCACGTTGTTAACGCGGTGGGCAAAGATCAGGAGGGCGCCCTTGGCGGGATACATGCCAACGGTGACACCGGCCATTTCGGCAATGCGCTGCCCCCATATGCCGCAGGCGTTTACAATCACGGGGGCGTAGTAATCGGCCTCCTCCCCCGTTTGACGGCTGCGGGTATGGATGCCTTTAACGGTGTCCCCTTCCCGGATGATGCCCGTAACTTCCGTGTACAGGCGCACCTGGCCGCCGTGAAGCTTGGCGTCCAGCATGTTGGCGGCGCACAGGCGGAACGGGTCCACGCTGCCGTCGGGTACTTTCACGGCGCCGATCAATTCCGGATTCACCGAAGGTTCCAGCCTTTTGGCTACTTCCGGATCTATGATTTCGGCATTGATGCCCGCCGCCTGACAGGCTTCCACAAAGGTTTGCTGGTAACCCAGGTCGTCTTCCGGCAGGGTGATGAACAGGCCGTCCGTCTCGTCAATGCAGTGCGCGGCAATCTGCCGCAGGATCATGTTTTCCTTTATGCACTCCCGGGCCGATTCGGCATCGTTCACGGCGTATCGGGCCCCCGAATGCAGCAGACCGTGATTTCGGCCCGTGGCTCCGGTGGCAATATCCGACCGCTCCACCAGCAGCGTCCGCAGGCCCCGCATGGTGCAGTCCCGCTGCGTCCCGGCCCCCGTAATGCCGCCGCCAATGATAATAACGTCAAACTTGTTTGGATTCATGCTCGCGTGGTTATTAGCTTCATCTTTCAAAGATAGCGAATTTTTGGAATATTCCCCCGCCCGGGCACGTTTTTGCCCCCTTTTCGTTCCCGCACCTCGTATTTCGGACGTTCCGGGAACGTTTTGGTGCCGTTTTCATTCCCGAATGCCGTTTCGGCAGAAAAATTGAAAATTATATTTGCAAAGTCGGAAAAAAACCTTACCTTTGCAATCCCAAACCACGGTGCTGTAGCTCAGATGGTAGAGCAATGGACTGAAAATCCATGTGTCGGCAGTTCGATTCTTCCCAGCACCACAGTAACCCGCTGATTATCAGCGGGTTTTTTCGTACGGACACACTCACGGACCCGGGAATTTTCTATCAATACAGGGGGCGCTGCCCCCTCATACACCCCTGCGGCCTATTCGCCTTT
>CAMJKI010000094.1 GCA_946406355.1 uncultured Bacteroidales bacterium
TTTTTTGTAGCCCGGAGGGGAATCGAACCTCTATTTAAAGTTTAGGAAACTTCCGTTCTATCCGTTGAACTACCGGGCCGGGAGTAATACCCTAAATGAAAAAAGCGCTTATTCGGCGCTCTTCTCAATGATCTGACGACCACGGTAGTAACCGCATTCGGGGCATACGCGGTGATACATCACCGTTGCACCGCAGTTAGGGCAGGTTGCCAGCGTGGGAACCGGAGCGAAGTCGTGCGTACGACGCTTGTCTCTTCTCTGCTTGGAGAGTTTGTGTTTCGGATGTGCCATTGTTTATACCTTTTATATTTGTTAATTATCTTTTAAAAGTCCTTTCAGGGCCGCGAACGGGCTGCTCGAAGCAGCCTCCTCGTCCTTGTGCCCCTGACCCAGAAACCGGACTGTGTCCGGGTTGCATCCGCCTTCCGGATGAACCCGTTGGAGCGGAAGCGACAGGCATACATAATCGTATACAGCCTGCGCCAAATCCAGCTCCCTGTCCGTGGCACCCAGCGGGAGAATGTCCCTTCCATCCTCGGAAAGTTCCTCTTCCCCGGCGCCGAACCGGACCCGGAAACGGGGTTCCGCTTCTACTGGCAGGGTGAGGGGTTCCAGGCAGCGGTCGCAAGGAACCGTAACGGTTCCGCGCACCAGGAGATCTGCCGTAACCTTATGCGCACCGGCCTTCACCACCTTTGCCTCCACCTCTATGCCGGCGTCCAGGATTTCTGTGTTGTCAAACGTTTGAAAGAACTCTAAACCTGCATGAAAGCGATACTGCCGCTCCCCTGCAGCCCAATCGTCCAAGGGTATGACCATAGCGTTCATTGCCACAAAAACAGATTAAGGGGTGCAAAGATACGAATTATTTTTGGAATATCAATCCTCTGTGGCCGAATTTCTCTTCCGGTCCAGCGGATCCAGCTGAATCTTGCGCATACGCATATGATTCGGCGTAATTTCCACCAGTTCGTCTTCCTGGATGTACTCCAGCGCCTCTTCCAGGGAGAATTTGATGGCCGGAGGGAGCACCACCTTTTCGTCGGAGCCGGAGGCACGCACGTTGGTGAGCTTCTTGGTTTTGCAGATATTGATGTTCAGGTCGCGGTCACGGGTATGTTCTCCCACCACCTGGCCGCCGTAAATTTCCTCACCGGGTTCCACAAAGAATCGGCCGCGGTCCAGCAGCTTGTTCATGGAGTAGGCAATGGCTTCACCGGTTTCCAGCGAAACCAGGGAACCGTTGGTGCGCATTTCGATGTCGCCCTTATACGGCTGGTAATCCTTGAAGCGGTGGGCCACAACGGCCTCACCCTGGGTAGCGGTGAGCAGATTGGAACGAAGCCCCATGAGGCCACGGGTAGGAATCTCGAATTCCAGCAGCGTCCGGTCTCCACGCGGTTCCATGCGGATTAAAGCACCTTTCCGGCGGGTAGAAAGCTCGATAGCGGCACCCACGAACTGCTCCGGAACCTCGATGGAAAGCTCCTCGATAGGTTCGCAGCGCTTGCCGCCAATGGTCTTGTCCAGCACCTTCGGCTGGCCCACCTGCAATTCGAAGCCCTCGCGACGCATGGTCTCGATGAGCACGCTCAGATGCAGCACGCCGCGGCCGTACACCACAAAACTATCGGCATTGGTGCCGGGCTTTACGCGCAGGGCCAGGTTCTTCTCCAGCTCCTTGTCCAGGCGTTCCTTGATGTGCCGGGAGGTAACGAATTTGCCGTCCTTGCCGAAGAAGGGCGAATTGTTGATCATGAACAGCATGCTCATGGTGGGTTCGTCCACGGCGATGGGCGGCAGGGCCTCCGGATTCTCGATATCGGCAATGGTGTCGCCGATTTCGAAACCTTCGATGCCCACTACGGCGCAGATGTCGCCGCACTGCACCTGATCTACGTTGGCCTTGCCCAGGCCTTCGAAGACCATCAGCTGCTTGATTTTGGACTTCTCTACCATGTCGTAACGCTTGCACAGGCTCACAGGCATGCCGGTTTTGAGGGTTCCGCGGGTAATGCGGCCCACGGCGATACGGCCCACGTACGGGCTGTATTCCAGAGAAGAAACCAGCATCTGCGGCGTTCCCTCCTTGATTTCGGGGGCGGGAATCTCTTCCAGGATGGTGTCCAGAAGCGCAGTGATGTCCTGCGTGGGTTGCCTCCAGTCCTTGGACATCCAACCCTGCTTGGCGCTGCCGTAAATGGTCTTGAAGTCCAGCTGGTCCTCGTTGGCGCCCAGATTGAACATAAGCTCGAACACCTCTTCCTGCACCTCGTCGGGGCGGCAGTTGGGCTTGTCCACCTTGTTGATGACCACGATGGGTTTCTTGCCCATGTCGATGGCTTTGTTCAGCACGAAGCGGGTTTGCGGCATGCAGCCCTCGAAGGCATCTACCAGCAGCAGCACGCCGTCGGCCATGTTAAGGACGCGTTCCACCTCGCCGCCGAAGTCGCTGTGCCCGGGCGTGTCGATGATGTTGATTTTCACGCCCTTATACGTTACCGAAACGTTCTTGGCCAGGATGGTGATGCCACGCTCGCGCTCCAGGTCGTTGTTGTCCAGAATGAGGTTGCCCAGGTCTTCCGGCCGACGGACCAGGTTGGCCTGATAAATCATCCGGTCCACGAGGGTGGTTTTACCGTGGTCCACGTGAGCAATGATGGCGATGTTACGAATATCTTGCATATAATAAACTTTGTCAATAGTGCAACGTCTGTCTCATTTTTCACCGAATAAGCCCACACTGGCTCACGCCACGTCTGAATCCACGTTACCCCTTCCCTAAATTCCTTCTCTCGGGGAAGGGACTCGCTATCGCCCTGCGGGCTCCAGTTGTAAAAGAGCTATTCTATTTAAAATGAATCTACAAAGGTAGCATTTTTTGGCAGAATGATAATCAGGTTTTTTCAGAAAAAGTTTTCAGGTCGATTTTGCCGTATGGGAAAAACATTTTATATCGGCCTCCGGCGCTGCTGGCAGGCCGATTTGGGGTGGCCGTGAAAGTTTTTTGCAAGGTTTTTATGCGGAATCACCCGCAAAAATCGGCCTTTGAACGCGCTGCAGGGCCGATTTTGAAAATAAACGTTTCTTTTTTCGGTACACGGATAAGTTTCCCCAGCTTTGCAGCAAAACAAAAGTGCTATGAGACGATTCACGCCATTTACCCTACTCCTTTTTCCGCTCCTGGCGCTGGCCGCCTGCGAGCGGGATCCCAGTCCAGGGCAGCTCCGGCTGCCGGAAGGCGAAGTGTACCACGACATGATTCAGCTGGGAGAAAAGCTGGACGACCCTTACACCGTGGATAACATGCGTGCCGCCCTTACCAAGGCTTACCCTACCAAGGCCGACCGGGTGGACATCCAGACCACGGATCTCTATGTACGATTCCTTCCCCAGGACGATGCACAGCTGAAAAGGCTGGAAAATACCGGCATTTACCTGCTGGATCACCCCATGGACTACCGTATCGTGCGCGAAGGAGACTATTACCAAGACCCGGAAATAGGCAACGAGGCTATTACCTGGCAGTATTCGCTGGTACCCCGGGACTTTTCCTTCCCCGTGGGTATCCGCTACGAGGTGCTGGACGAATGCTATTTGTCGGAGCACGACCCGGCCACGCGGGCCCTGGATGCCGATATAGACTGGACGCTGGTGGAACGCGAAGCCTACCGGATTACCGGAAACGAAGCCCTTTGGGAACAGCCCGAGACCAAGGGAACATTGTATTACCTGCCGGCCGGACGCATTACCATTGAGGATCCGGAATGCAACGGCGGAAAGCCCTTCGGCCTGGCGGGCGTAATGGTGGCCTGCAATTCCTTTGTAAAAATAGCCACCTGTTATACCGACCGAGACGGGTACTACCAGATGGAACAGCCTTTTACCGGCAATCCCCGTTACCGGCTGGTTTTCAAGAACCAGGCAGGGTTCAACATCGGCTTCAATTTCATCATTATCCCAGCATCGGTGTGCACCCTGGGCACCGGCAGCGCGGAGGGCGTCGACTTCAATATTACCGAGGAATCCGACCCCAATCTGTTCCGGCGCAGCGTTATCAACAACGCCGCCTTTGAGTATTATTCCCGCTGCAACGAGGCCGATCTGGACATCACTCCCCCGCCCGGCGACCTGCGCATCTGGGTGTTCCCGGACCTGGATTCTTCCAGCGCCACCATGCTGCACCACGGCGCTTTCCCCCAGATTTCCGTAATCCTGGACCTGGTGAGGCAGTATCTGGGACAGTACACCGACCTGGCCTGGTTCGTATTCCGGCTGTTTGCCCCGGACATTACCATCGGCACCAAAGAACGGACCTCCTATGCCGACATTTACGATGCCACGGTACACGAACTGGCCCACGCCAGCCACTATGCCCAGGCGGGCAACGATTTCTGGGACCCCTACATCCGCTACATATTGGAAACCTTTATCTCCGAAGGGGGGCAGGCCTACGGAACAGGCGGCCGCGATCGGGCCGGCTATTGCGAGGTGGGTGAAATGTGGGCCTATTTCATGGAAGCATCCCTGTACAAAGACCGCTACAGTGTGCCGATGCCCACTTTTGGAACCTCCTTCTGGTTCCGCCCGGAGATCTTCTCCTACCTGTACGAACGGGGCATGATGCGCGGAGAAATCTACCGCGCCCTGAAACCCAGTGTCTGCTCTACGGACGATTTGAAAGATGAACTTATCACTATGTATCCCGAACGGGAAACGCTTATCGATCAAACTTTTACGCTTTATGGGAAATAAACGTTACTTCCTTGTGGCAGCCCTGCTGGCCTGCCTGTGCCTCCCCTGCGCCGCCCAGCGCTGGTCTATAGCCACCAATATGGTAGATTATGCCAACTTCGGCACCCTGAACCTGGAAGGCAGCCTGGCCACGGGCCAGCACTGGTCCATGACGGCCGTGGCCAAATTCAATCCCTTCCGCTACGAGCGAAAAGGAGAACCGCTGTCGGCCCGGCAGCAGCTTTACGGGGTGGGTGTACGCTTCTGGCCCTGGCACGTATATTCGGGCTGGTGGGCAGGCACCCGGCTCCAGTATCAGGAATACAACCGGGGCGGTATAGACAAACCCGAGACCAATGAGGGCGACCGATACGGACTGGGGCTCTCCGGCGGCTATTCCTACATGATCAACAAGCACCTGAACCTGGATATCGGCGTGGGTGTGTGGGGCGGATACGACCGCTATGTAACCTATGCCTGCCCGGTTTGCGGCGTAACGCTGGGTTCCGGGGAGCAGGGATTCATCCTTCCGTCGGACTTAATGCTGGCGCTGGTATATGTTTTTTGAATTATGCAGCAGGCAGGCACTTTTCCCGGCTTTTTTCCTCATTCTGGCAACGGCATCCTGCTCCGTGAAAGAAGACCGGGAAAGCTGCCCCTGCGCGCTGTACATAACGCTGGAGCATCTTCAGCTGACGCCGGTAAAGATAGTGGTTGACAGTGAAAATGGCGAAGAAGAGTTCCAGGCCTACGGAGACACGGTGGTGCTGGCCCGCCCCCATAAAGGGATTATAAAGGTGAAAGCCGTGGCCGGCGCCACTGTGAATCCGCACGGCAAAGTGGAGATTCCCTACGGATTCGACAGCCCTCCGGCATTCCTGTTTTCCACGGAAATGGACATAACAGGGAAAGAGATCGATAGCGTTAAGGTGCAGTTACACAAGCATTTCTGCAATCTTTCCATAGCCTTCAGCGGGCCGCCGGGCTGGGGAGAACCCTACTGGACCGAGGTCCGGGGACCCGTGGACGGCCTGCTGTGGGACGGAACGCCCACCGAAGGACAGTTTTCCTGCCGCCTGGACGACGGAATGAGCGTCCGCCTTCCCCGCCAGTACCCCAATCAAACGCTGCTCATGGACATTACCATGCCCGACCGCGTGGTGCGCAGCTTCAACCTGGGCTACTACCTGGAGTTGGCCGGCTACGACTGGACCGGCGCCGATCTGGAAGACCGGACGCTGGAGATAGACCTGTCCGTTACAGCGCTGACGCTGCGAATAGACCACTGGAGTACCGTTATTCCGCTAGAAATAATTGTCTAAAAATTTGGGATTTCGAAAAAAGTGCGTATATTTGCAGTCCCAAACGATGCGCGGATGGCGGAATTGGTAGACGCGCTACTCTCAG
>CAMJKI010000095.1 GCA_946406355.1 uncultured Bacteroidales bacterium
GGAATGATGGCCGATGCCCATATCTACGGCCCCGACAGCATTATGCTGGACCTGGAAGACTCCGTAACCATGGCCGAAAAGGACGCCGCGCGCCTGCTGGTGCACAATGCCCTCAAGACCATCGACTACGGCAGCACGGAAATGGTGGTGCGTATCAACCCCCTGAACACCCCTTACGGTAAAAAGGACGTGGAAGCCGTCGTGAAGGCCGGTGTGGATGTAATCCGCATGCCCAAGACGGAAACGGCCGAGGAGGTGCAGGAGCTGGAGGCCGAAATCCTCAAGGTGGAAACCGAGATCGGCCGGGTGGGGGAGACGCTCATCATGGCCGCCATCGAAAGCGCCCTGGGCGTGGTAAATGCCTATGCCATTGCCACCGCCTCCAAGCGGATGATGGGCATTGCGCTGGGCGCCGAAGACTATTCGGCCAACCTCAAGACCAACCGTACCCCGGGCGGCGCAGAACTGCTGCTGGCCCGCGAACAGATTGTGGTGGCCGCCCGTGCTGCCGGCATTGCCTGCTTCGACACGGTGTACTCCAACCTGGACGATATGGAAACCTTCCGCAAAGAGGTGGAACTCATCAAAACGCTGGGCTTCGACGGAAAATCCATCATCAACCCGCGTCAGATAGAGGTGGTTAACAGCGTGTTCACACCCACGGAGCGGGAAATCACCAAGGCCCGCGCCGTGGTGGCTGCCATCAAGGAAGCCCAGGCCAAGGGCTCAGGCGTAATTGCCGTGAACGGTAAGATGGTAGACCGTCCGGTGGTGCTGCGTGCCGAGCGAACCATCGCCTTGGCCATTGCCGCCGGTGTTATTTCAGAGGAGGAAGTGCTATGAGAAATACCAAGTTAGTATCCCTGGAAGAGGCCATCAAGCGTTCCGGCCTGCAGGATGGCATGACCATCAGTTTTCACCACCATTTCCGCGGTGGCGACAAAGTGGTGAACATGGTAGTGGACAAGCTGGCCGAAATGGGTTTCAAAGACCTCAAGCTGGCTGCCTCCAGTCTTTCCGACGTACATGCTCCGCTCATCGAGCACATTAAGAACGGCGTCATTACCGGCATTTCCACCTCTGGCATGCGTGGCGCCCTGGCCGATGCCGTATCGCACGGTCTGCTGGCCCAGCCGGTAGTATTCCGTTCCCATGGCGGCCGCGGCAGTGCCATTGCCAACGGCGAACTCAAGATAGATGTGGCCTTCCTGGGCGCCTCTTCTTCCGACGAACTGGGCAACGCCTGCGGCTATTCCCGCAGCGAGAATGCCAAGAGCATATGCGGATCGTTGGGTTACGCCCTCCCGGATGCCCGTTATGCCGCTCATGTGGTGGTAATTACGGACGACCTGGTGGCCTATCCCAACATGCCCATGTCCATATCGGCCGCCGATGTGGAATCGGTGGTGGTAGTGGATTCCGTGGGCGACAGCACCAAGATTGCCGCCGGCGCCATCCGCGACTCCAAGAACCCCCGGGACATCCTGCTGGCCAAGCAGGCCGCCAAGGTTATCATCAATTCCGGCCTGTTCGTGGACGGTTTCTCCATCCAGACGGGTACTGGCGGCGCCTCGCTGGCGGCCGTCAAGTACATCCGGGAAGAGATGCTCAACCGGGGCATCAAGGCTTCCTTCGCCCTGGGCGGCATCACGGCCCACATGGTAAAGCTGCATGAGGAAGGCCTCATTGATAAGTTGATAGACGTGCAGTCCTTCGACAAAGTGGCGGCCGAATCCATCAAGAACGACCCTTCGCATCAGGAAGTATCGGCCGTGGAGTACGCTTCCGGGCAGCATCTGGGCTCGGCAACCCATGCGCTGGATATTGTGATTCTGAGTGCCCTGGAGGTGGATACGAATTTCAATGTGAACGTGCTGGTGGGCTCCGACGGCATTATCCGCGGCGCCATTGGCGGTCACCAGGACACTGCGGCCGATTCGGCCCTCAGCATCATTGTGTGCCCGCTGCTGCGCGGCCGCATCCCTTGCGTGGTGCCCAAGGTAACTACGCTCATTACTCCGGGATCTACGGTGGATGTGGTAGTTACGGAATACGGTATTGCCGTGAATCCGGACCGTCCGGAGGTGGCCGACCGTCTGATAGCTGCCGGCTTGCACGTGGTTCCCATCGCAGAACTGGCGGCCAAGGCGCAGTCCATCATCGGCACGCCCGATCCGCTGCCTTTCGGTGACAAAGTGGTGGGCATCGTCATGAACCGCGATGGCTCCGTCCTGGACAAGATTTACAACATTGTAGACTAAGTGAGAACGCCGGGACGCATTCTTGCTCTACTGTTTTCCCTTCTGGTATCCCTTTCCGCATGGGCGGGGTTGCCGGAAGGGGAAACGCATTATGAGGTGCGCTACAAATGGGGCCTCCTGGATACCAAGGTGGCCAACGGCACTTTTGTGGTAAGCCGGAGCCAGTGGGATGGCCAGCCTGCCCTGTGTGCACGGGTAGAAGTGGGGGCAACCCCGTTTTTCCGCCTGTTCATGGCCGATAAATACCGCTGCGTGCTTTATCTTTCGCAAGACGGGAACGAACCCCTGTACAGCCGTGCACCGGGAAAAGGCAAAGATGGTCCGTACGTGTTTGAGATGTTCTATAAAAGGGATGCCCGGCGGATAGATGCGGTTACCGTTCTGGACCAATTGGGCATTACGGAAAACCGGGTTTTTAAGCTGGACGGACGTACGTTGGACCTGGAAGCCCTGTTTTTCTTTTTCTCGGAAGTAGATCCTTCCATGATGCCCAATGGGAATCCGCTGTCTTTGCAGATGGTAATGCCCAGAAGCGAAGCTCCAACCCTAATGTATTACGAAGGTATTGATACCGAAAAGTTTCCGGGAGAACCCTGTTACCGCTACCGTCTGGAGTTAACCGGGCGGGGCCTTATGGAAAACAGAAGCGGTAATCTGGTTCATCTCTGGATTTCTACCCGGGAAAGCCGGGAGCTTCTCCTGCTCACCGTTCCGTTGAACAACGGCATAATGGAAGCCCGTTTAAAACGTTAGGCGCCATGATCAGTTTGGAACAGCTGCTGGAGAGCCGGGACCGGCGGGTTACGCATCAGCGCAGCCTGCTGGAGGCGCATCCCGGCCGGGTTTTGCTTTGCCTCACGGTGCAGTTGCCGGGAAGCGTGAAGCGGAACCGGACTTCGCTGGCAATAGCCGATGCCGGGGTAGAGGCTATACAACGGGCGTTTTCTCCTGAGTATAAAGAACTTAAAGATCTGGAAACCGGCTATGAGGGCTATTTCCTGCTCTCCGGAGACCCTCTGGAAATCAAACGCCGTGCCTGCCAGCTGGAAGACACCCATCCCCTAGGCCGCCTGATGGACATTGATGTCATCCCCGGCATAACCGGAGATCTCCTGCCCGAAGTCCCTTTGGTATCTGCCGGGCCGGCGGCATCGGAAAATTATTTTTCGGGGCAGTGCCCGAAAAACCAATTTCCCGAAGCCATCGCGAACCTAACGCACGCAGATGCCTTTCCCATCGGCCGGGAAGCCATCGGCCTGGCGCCCCGGTGCTGTCTTCTCTGCGGGCTTCCTGCGCGGGTTTGCATGCGGGCTCATACGCACACCCAGGCCGAATTGCTTGATAAAATCGAACAGATGGTAAAATCCTATACAAATCGTTAATTATATATTGGTTAATAGGTAATAATTTATTACCTTCGTAGCGCGATTCCATTGCAGGCGGAACCGGGAGTATTGGAAAGCTTGCGTCAGGATGCAGACATACGGAAATTGGGACATACAGGAGATACCTCTGCGGTCTCCTTATTTCCACAGCAAGGTGGAAAACTTCCTCGCAGCCAACGGATTACGGCTGGAGGAAGTGGATATGTACCTGGCAGTCCTAAATGCCGACGGCCATATTCTGGCAGGAGGCGGTCTTTCCAAAGACATCATCAAATGCATAGCAGTTGCGGCCGAAGCCCGTTCGGAGGGTTTGGCGGCTCCGCTGGTGTCCCGCCTCATTGCCGAGGCATCGGCCCGGGGGGTGCATAATCTCAAGGTTTTCACCAAGCCGGAGAACCAGGCCATTTTCGAAAGCATGGGGTTCAAACTGCTGGCGCAGGCGCCCAAGGCTATCCTGATGGAAAAAGGCAGGGGACTGGAGCGCTATTGCGAGTATCTGCGTTCCTTCCGCCGGGAAGGCCGGGGCGGCGTTATCGTTATGAACGCCAACCCCTTCACCCTGGGCCATAAGTACCTGATAGACAAAGCCTCCGAGCAGGTAGATACGCTCTACGTAATCCCTGTCCGGGAAGACGTTTCCCAGTTCCCCTACGCCGAACGCATGGCCATGATACAAGCGGCCAATGCGAACCCAACGCACACAGATGCCTCGTTCGTCATGCCAGGCGGCGACCGGGGTTCTCATGTGGTTGTATTGGAAGGCAGTGACTACTGCATTTCCGCTGCAACCTTCCCGACCTATTTTCTAAAAGACCTTTCAGACGCAGCGGAAACGCAGATGCGGCTGGATCTGGATCTGTATAGCCGATGGATTGCTCCGGCGCTGGGCGCCAGTGTACGTTTCGTGGGCTCTGAACCTTTTGACGCTCTTACTGCACACTATAACACGCTAATACCCAATTCTGTAGAAATTCCTCGTTTGCACTTGGTTGCTACTGGGCCGGAGGTGTGCTTCACCTCCGCCCCTGTTGTTTCGGCCTCAAAGGTACGTCAGGCATTGGCGGAGGGGAGGTACCGGGAGGCGGCTGCCATGTGCCCGGAGACCACGCATCCGTACTTGCTGGCGGTTTTGGCCGAGCGGGCGCTGCGGATGGAACTGGATCTGCCCATGAAGCCGGGGCTGGTATGCCCGGACAGTCCGGGGGCGCACAGGGACATGGATTATACCCTGATGCTCAAGGGGATAGCGGCCATTCGGCCTTTCTTCCCGCGGATGGCCATGGCTGCATCGGCCGAGGATCTTCGTCAGCTGGGCATTGATGCCGAGGCTGCCATGATGGCGGCCACCGGTGGGGTGAATACCCACCGCGGCGCCATCTTCGCCCTGGGCCTGGCCCTGAATGCCGCCATGCAGTTGCCTGCTGCATCGGCCCGTGATGCGGAAACGCTTCATACAGAGGAACTTATGCATTTCTCCTTGTGCAAAATTGCACAAGGAGTATTACGTAATTCGTTCACTGATAATCAGTTACATACTACGCTCGTGGGTGCTCGCCGAGTGGCTGCCACAGGTTATAAGGAGCTATTTGAGGATTGGCTGCCGTATTATCGTGCTATGCGGGGTGCAGAGCCCTTTTCCTCCGCGAAAAAGATAGCCGATGCTACGGAAAAGGGCTCTGCCCCCCTGCAAAATACGCCAAATCCTACGACAAAGGGCTCTGCACCCCTGCAAAATACGCCAAATCTTACGACAAAGGGCTCTGCCCCCCGACAGAATGAATTTGCGAACAGGGAGGAAGTGTCCCTTCCTGGAGCATCGGCAAAATCTTTCGCGGAAGGAAGGGACACTTCCTCCCTACAGAGGCTTCTGCTGCGGATAATGAGTACGTTAGACGATACTTGCATTGTAAAGAGAGTGGGGTATGACAGGGCGCAACAGGTAAAGGTTGAAGCTGAAAAAGAAGATTTGGAGGTTTTGTGCGAGCGGTATGCCCGGGAGGGGATTTCGCCGGGCGGGGCGGCCGACATGCTGGCGCTGACACTTTTTATTGACTCAATCATAAACATATAAACCAAACGCTAAACTATTATGGTAGAATTGATTCCTCACGGTGTATTCCTGCTGGACGGCAAGACCGTCGCAGAATCGGCTCCCCTGGACAAGGAGGAGGCCCGCGAAAACACCATTACTTACCAGATCCTGCGCAAGCACGATGTGAACGGTTCCAAGGGCAAGTCCCTGAACATCCGTTTCGATGCCATGGTGTCCCACGATATCACTTACGTGGGTATTATCCAGACGGCCCGTGCCAGCGGACTGGAGAAGTTCCCGCTCCCTTATGCCATGACCAACTGCCACAATTCCCTGTGCGCAGTGGGCGGTACCATCAACG
>CAMJKI010000096.1 GCA_946406355.1 uncultured Bacteroidales bacterium
TAGCGCCGTTCCAACAGATACTGTTTGAACGCCCCGAAATCTTTCGGGAGCGGGACCGCTTGCTTCTCGCCCTGCATAAAGGCGGCCAGCCGTTCCGGTATCGCAACCGGCTCACCGACAATGGCTTCCACCGTGTCCTTGAACTTGGCGGGATGCGCCGTTTCGCAGAAAAATCCCACCTCACCCGCCTGCAAACCTTCCTTCAACGCCCGATATCCACAGGCGCCGTGCGGATCCAGCAGATACCCCGTGCGCGAGTAGCAATCCCGGATGGTATCGGCAATTTGGGCATCGGCATACGTGGCCCCGGAGATGTCCGCGCGGATGGCTTCGGGGCTCTTTCCGTACAGGTCCCAGATGCGCGCGAAATTGCTCGGATCGCCCACGTCCATGGCGTTGGCGAGGGTCTGCACGGAGGGACGCGGCCGGTAATCGCCCGTCTGCAAGAACTCGTAGAACACGCTGTTGGCATTGTTGGCGGCAATGAACCGGCCGATGGGGAGGCCCATCCGTTTGCCGAACAGGGCGGCGCAGATGTTGCCGAAATTGCCGCTGGGCACGCAGCAGACCACCTTCCCGGTCTTTCCTAGCCGTTGCAGCTGCGCGTAGGCCCAGAAATAATAGAAGGCCTGCGGCAGGAAGCGCGCCACGTTGATGCTGTTGGCGGAAGTGAGCCGCATGGCTGCGTTCAGCTCATTGTCCATAAACGCCGCTTTCACCAGAGCCTGGCAATCATCGAAAACGCCGTCAATTTCCAGCGCCGTGATATTCTTGCCGAGGGTGGTGAACTGGCATTCCTGGATGGGACTTACCTTGCCCTTGGGATACAGCACGAAGACGCGGATGCCATCGACCCCCAGAAAGCCGTTGGCCACCGCGCTGCCGGTATCGCCCGAAGTGGCGACGAGCACGTTTACCTGTCCATCGCCGCCGGTAAAATGCCGCAGCAGCCTTGCCATGAAGCGGGCGCCCACGTCCTTGAAGGCCAGCGTGGGCCCGTGGAAGAGCTCCAGGGCGTAGATTCCGGGCTCCACTTCGCGCAGCGGGCAGTCAAAGCAGAGAGTCTCGCTGACAATGCGGGAAAGTTCTTCCGCGGGGATGTCTTCCCCGAAAAAGGCCTTGGCTACTTCCAGGGAATTGTCCACGAAGTTCCGATTTCCCAGCGTCCGGGAAAAAGCTTCCGGTAGCTGCGGAATGCGCTCGGGCATATAGAGGCCGCGGTCTTCCGCGAGCCCCTTCACCACCGCCTTCCTTAAATCGGCCCGGGGAGCCTTCCCATTGGTACTGTAGTACATCATTGCGCCAGCAGTTTAGCACCCTTATTGGTTACCTTCACCACGTAGACATCGCACCGGATGTTTCGCGAGGAGAAGTGTTCTTTCATGATTTCGCCGGCTTTGTTGGCGATTTCGCGCTTATCGGACAGCGAAAAAACGGACGGTCCCGACCCGGAAATGTTCATCGCGAGAGAGCCGGTTTGGAGGATTTTTTCGCGCAGTTCGTCAAAATCGGGAATGAAATGCTTGCGGTACGGTTCCGCGACGGCATCCTTCATCGCCCGTCCTACCAGGCCGATGTTTCCGGAGTACAGACCGGCCACCAATCCGCCTACGTTGCCCCACTGGCTGATGGAATCGTGCATCGGAACGGCTTTCGGGAGGATGCTGCGCGCCTGTTTGGTGGATACCATGATTTGCGGATGCACCACCGCGCAGTAAAAGTTTCCGGGGATGGGGAGCTGGATCATGTCCAGGGGTTCGTAGCCGCGGATGAGGATGATGCCGCCCAGCAGGGCCGGTGCCGCGTTGTCGGCGTGATAGCCGCCGCTGGCGAGGTTTTCGCCCTCCATCGCACAGATGACCATCTCTTCGTCGGAAAGGGGACAATCGAACAGTTCGTTCATGCCGTAGGCGGCCGCTGCGCTGGAGGCGGCGCTGGAACCGATGCCCGAGCCGGGGTAGATCTTCTGGCAGACGGTTACATCTATATGGCCGCTTAAGCCGGTCATTTCGAAGAACTTACGGATGACCGGGGTGATGACATTTTCTTCGATGTCCTCGGGGAGGGGGACCTGCGTTTTGTTGGTGATGGTAATGCCTTCGCCTTCTGTTGCCGTCATTTCCAGGATGTCACCAACTTCATCCAATGCCAGGCCCATGATATCGAACCCGCACCCCAAATTAGCAATTGATGCCGGGGCAAAAACTCTTACTTTTTTCATAAGTATAATTGTTAATCGTTCGTTCGTTGACAAATATACATTCTTTCCCCCATTAAAGCAAATCCGTTGGGGGGAATAGTTGCCGATAGGCTTGCGCCTTTTTCTCCAGCGGGAGGGGATAGGCGCGCGAGGTGGATGGCATGCGCCAGAACCGCAGGGGACGGTCCGGCAGGTTCAGGTCGATGCAGCCGCCCACGGGAGGCACCGCGCAGCCGAAGGTCTGTGCGACGATGGAACTGGCTTTCTCGCCGGTGGTGACGAGGGTGCCGCAACGGGGGATGCGGGCCAGCAGGGCGCCGATATCGGTGGGGGAGACCACCTCCAGGAAGGCATCGGAGGCATTGTCCTTGAGGCGGCGGACCGCAGTGGCGGTGTCGTAGAAGGCCAGCCCGTGCGCTGTGCAGAAGGTGCGGATGGCCGCTTCATCGAACCGCTTCTGGGCGGGGAGGCAGAAATGGTCCTTATCGCCAAAGTGGATGAGTCCCAGGATGCGCCAGAAATCATTGATCCAGTTGGGGTAGTAGAACGGCATGCTCCAGCGATGCGGCTGCGGCGGGAAGCTGCCCAGGAACAATATGCGGGCGCCTTCCGGCAGGAATGGTTCAAAGGGGTGGTGCTCCGCTTCGAATGGTTGCTGCGCTGGTTCAATTGGATGCATATTTACTTATCTTACTTGGTTCCAAGTGCTGCTTGCTTAAAATGCTCGGCCGTTCAAGTAGGCGAGCCGTTCCGCCTCCGGGAACTTCTCAATAGCATACCGCAGCATTGTCCGGGGCATACTCTGGTAACGGGGAGCACTTTCGCACCCTGTTCTCTTTCCACCAACTTCCTTTTTATCTGACATTTTCTTTTTTCCCGAACAGTCAGGGGCGAGGAACCCTTTCAGGTAATTTTCCAAAGCGTTTTTATCTTTTTTACCCGCTTCGCGGAGGAGCCAACCGACGGCTTTATGAATCAGGTCGTGAGAGTAATGCAGGAGGATATCGGCAATAGCGAAAGTGTCCTCCAGCTGCCCGTGGCGGATAAAGGTCATGGTGCTGACCATCCCGATGCGCTGCTCCCAGAGGGTCTTGCCGCTTCGGGCCAGCTCATACAGCAGGGTGCGGTCCTTATCCAGCAGCCATTCCCCCAGCAGGGGATAGCAACTCAGATCCACCAAATCCCAATTATTAATGTATTTCGTATGTGCCAGATAAAAGTCCACACACTGCCTCGTCTCCGTTGCCACTCCTAACCTGCTTTTCGTCATGTCTGTCTTTCCAGACGCCAGTTCCGTCTTTTCCGTTGCCCCTTTCGCCTTTTTCTCTGTCTTCTGGGCGAACTTAAAGATTTCCACCAGGGTTAGCAGGGCGGCTAGCCGCACCTCATGATATTCGCTGCAGACACACTCTTCCAGCTCCGGGAAACCCTTCCGGCCATCCATCGGCAGCATCTCCCGCCAGCATCCCTTCACCACCTCCCGCGTCACCGGGACCTTTATACCCAGGAACTTATCGCCCTCGCCATACTGGCCGGGACCGGTCTTGAAAAAGCGCGAAAGCCCCTCCTCCTGGGTGGGATCGGCACACGCGAGCATTCGACTCAGCAGCAGATTCATAGCGGCAGCTTGTACACGTTGGTTTGATAGGGTTGGAAGCCGATGGCTTGATACAGCCAGTTGGCGGCGACGCGCGTGGGATGCGAGGTGAGATGCAGCAGGATCGGCGACAATTCCGCCCGAGCGTACGCGACGATGTGTTCCATCAGCCCGCGTCCCAAACCTCGTCCGCGGTATGCCGAACTCACCACCACGTCTTCGATGTCTCCTTTCCGGCCGGTAGGGGAATGGCCGATGCACAAAGTGGCCGTTCCCACGATGTGTCCGTTCGGTTCGATGGCCGCGAAAAACCGCGTCCCAGGATCCTCTACGGTATTCCGAAGCATCCCGGCATCCACCTTGATCTCCGGATTCAGCTCCCGCATCAGCCCCAGCAAATCTTCCACCTGCACGGCTGTCAATGTATGTAATTGAACGATAATCATAATCTTACAGAACCGTCTTCACCAGCGTGCTCGTCTTAAATAGCTGCATGCTTTAATGTCAACATGTCTATGTATCTTCATCCCTAAACCTTTGCAAGATGTACTTGTTGTTACGCTTTGTCATGCAGTATTGCAAAGATACTGGTTTTCAATATTATTACAAATTGTGTCGCTCGATTCTTTCCGATTATCATCAAATTCGTATATATTTGTATGTGGAATCGCCGGAAACGTTCAAGGTGATTCTACCCTAAATAGAAACGGGTAGGGTATGATCAAAAATGACCGTTTTTGATCATACCCTTGACAAAAACGATGAGGGTATGTTCACTTTGCTTAGACTCTCATATATTACTCTGATAACATTAAACAACGTACAACTGAAAAAATAACTCAAATATCTTTAAACTATGAGACAGTTTTATTTGATTACCACGGCGCATCTGGAAGATAAACTGTGGTTCATGGAGGAAGAAGACTTTGTTGTCGGGATGAATCACGTTGCTTTGCAGGCGGCTTCCCAACCTGAGGTTCGGATCATGGCGTTTATCCTTATGTCCAACCATGTACATTTTGTGTTGAATGGATCAAAGGATGAAGTCGAGGAATTCATAAATGCCTTTAAAAGCCGTTACTCCTTGTATCTGTTCCGTAAGCATGGGGCCCGGGCGCATTTGCGGTATAATGACTTGGATATCAGAGAAATACAAATCCAGGAATCGGAGGCGCTGGAAAGGGCCATCGCCTATGTTCAGATGAATTGTGTGGCAGCGGGAATCTGCGCTCACCCCAGCCAATACGAATGGGGTACGGGTAATTCATTCTTTCAAGCGACCGGCCGCTTAGGCAGAAGACTCGTTACACTGTCTGGACGTGCACGTAGACGGCTGGTGCACAGTGGACTGGCAAAAAAACTCCCCATCGACTGGCTCGTTTCTGAAGCGGGATATGTACTGCCGGAATCTTATACGGCTGTAAAGGAGGTAGAACAGTTGTTCCGGTCGCCATCGCGCATGAACTTCTTCTTGCACGCTTCGTCCAAGGCACGCAAGCGGCTGGAGGTGGAGGATGACCGCATACCGGCTTTCAAGGATCAACTTATCCTTCAGGCTCTTCCTGACCTGTTCCAGGGCTTGTTCCGGACAAGATGTTTTCAAGATCTGAGCCCGCTTGACCAGGCAGAAGCACTTCGACAAATACGCTACCGTTTCAGCGCGAATATTCACCAGGCGGCTCGTGTCTGCGGCCTCACGTATGCTGAAGCGGCCCGTCTCATTGACACTGTATAATTGGCAGCAACTGGTTCTGAGCTCGTGTCTGCGGCCTCACGTATGCTGAAGCCGCAGCCAGTCCAAAACAAAAGGGATGCCCTTCTGTCAGACTTTGGCGCCCATTTCGCGGAGGGTCTGGACCAGGGCGTCGGTGTCGATGTCCTGGACTTTTTTGCCCGTTGCGATGCTCTGGGCGGCCGCCACGCCGGCTGCCTGCCCCGTTCCCATGCAGCTGGCCTGCACCCGGAGGGAAGCCAGCGCGCGGCGATCAGTCGAAATGCATCGGCCCGCAACCAGAAGGTTGGGATAATCCGGCGCGATGAGGGCGCGGTACGGTACGTAGGCCG
>CAMJKI010000097.1 GCA_946406355.1 uncultured Bacteroidales bacterium
AATTCTATCTTTTGCTTTACCTCTAATCTATTCTCTCAGTATTGTCAATGAACTTGTCCCATGCTTGAAAACGCAGTATCGTTTCAAACGGGACTGCAAAGGTAGCCATTTTTTTTCACCCACCAAATTTTTTTTATGTTTTTTAAAAATTTTTTCTTTTTCACTTGCACTCATACATAAATATGCATATATTTGCAGCCCGAATAAATATTTATACCGAATTATGCAAAACATCCAGACGCGGCATAAAGCACTTATCCAGATTATCAGCCAGGAGACCATTTTCAGCCAGGAAGAGCTGCAGGAAAAGCTTCAGGCTCAAGGTATCAAGACCACCCAGGCCACCCTATCCCGTGACCTGAAAGCCCTCCGCATTGTAAAGGTTCCCGGAGAGGGATATCGGCTTCCGCAGCCTGGAACGCGTTACATGGCCAGCCCCGCTCCCGTAAGCGTGGTGAGCCTGGAATTCTCCGGCCAGTTTGGTGTTATGAAAACCCAGCCCGGATTTGCATCGGCCGCGGCCGTTCTCATCGACCATCACCCTTCCCGGCCCATCATGGGTACCATCGCCGGGGACGACACGGTGCTGCTGGTTCTCCGCCAGGGCGCCACGCAGGCACAGGCCATGGAAATTCTGGAAAAAATCATTCCCGATATTAAATCGCATCTGATAGCTTAATTATGGACAAGAAAAAAGTTGTAGTCGCCTTCTCCGGCGGCCTGGACACCTCCTTCACCGTTATGTATCTGGCCAAGGAGATGGGTTATGAAGTGTATGCAGCCTGCGCCGATACGGGAGGATTCTCCCCGGAGCAGCTGGCCAAAAACGAAGAAAACGCCTATAAGCTGGGCGCCACCCAATACATTACCCTGGATGTTAAGGAAGAGTACTATCAGAAGAGCATCCGCTACATGGTTTACGGCAACGTGCTCCGCAACGGCACCTATCCTATTTCCGTATCGTCCGAACGCATCTTCCAGGCCACGGCCATCGCACGCTATGCCCGGGAGATTGGGGCATCGGCCATTGCCCACGGCTCTACCGGCGCCGGCAACGACCAGGTGCGCTTCGACATGACCTTCGCCGTGCTGTGCCCGGAGATGGAAATTATCACCCTCACCCGCGACAAGGCCCTCTCCCGCCAGGAAGAGGTGGATTACCTGAACGCCCACGGCTTCAAGGCCGATTTCGCCAAGCTTAAATATTCTTATAATATAGGTCTTTGGGGCACCTCCATCTGCGGCGGTGAAATCCTGGACTCCACGCAGGGCCTGCCGGAAGAAGCCTACCTGAAGCCGGTGACCAAGAGCGGTTCCGAGAAGGTGGATCTCACCTTCGAGAAAGGCGAGCTTATTGCCGTAAACGGTAAGAAGTACGCTCCGGTAGAGGCCATCCAGGTACTGGAGAAACTGCTGGAAGGCTACGGCCTGGGCCGCGACAACCATGTGGGCGACACCATTATCGGCATCAAGGGCCGTGTAGGATTCGAGGCGGCCGCACCCATGCTCATCCTGAGCGCCCACAAATACCTGGAGAAATTCACCCTGAGCAAGTGGCAGCAGTACTGGAAAGAGCAGGTGGGCAACTGGTACGGCATGTTCCTGCACGAGAGCCAGTACCTGGAGCCCGTAATGCGGGACATGGAGGCCATGCTGGAGAGCACCCAGCGCAACGTTTCCGGCACTGTGATAATGACCGTAGGTCCCAAGTGGGCCGAGTGCACGGGTGTGGACACCCCCAACGACCTGGTGAAGAACCCCTTCGGCGAGTACGGCGAAATGCAGAAAGGCTGGACTTCCGACGACGCCAAGGGCTTCATCAAAGTGCTGGAAACCCCGCTCAGAATTTACTACAACCGCCATCCGGACGAAGCATGACAGAGTTGCTGTCACAAATGATAGCCATTCCCTCGGTGAGCCGGGAGGAGAAGGCCGTGGCCGATTTTCTGGAAGACCGGCTGCAGGACCTGTGCCCCAAAAGACACGGCAACAACCTGTGGATGGTAAAAGGAAACGGCCCGGTACTGCTGCTGGACGCCCATATCGACACGGTAAAACCCGTGGCGGGCTGGCAGCGGGACCCCTTCACGCCCACGCGGGAAGATGACCGCCTGTATGGCCTGGGAGCCAACGACGACGGCGGATCGGTGGTTTCCCTGATAGAGGCCTTCCGCCAGGCCAAGCCGCAGAAGCACACGCTGGTGCTGTCGCTGTCGGCCGAAGAAGAGGTTTGCGGCGCCAACGGCATAGAAAGCATACTGCCCCTCATTGTGGCCGATGCCGGACCCATCCGCTGCGGCATCATGGGAGAACCCACGGGCATGCAGATGGCCGTGAGCGAACGCGGCCTGATGGTGCTGGACTGCACCGCCCGGGGCGTTTCCGGCCATGCCGCCCGGAACGAAGGCGTGAATGCCATTTACGAGGCGCTGCCCGATATTGACTGGTTCCGCAGTCATGGCATGACGGTAACGCAAATCCAGGCCGGAACGCAGCACAACGTGATTCCTGACCGCTGCAGCTTTGTGGTGGACGTGCGCACGGTGGGCGACAACAAGGCGGTGTTGGATGCCGTACTGCAGGCCGTGAACTGCGAAGTGCAGGCCCGTTCCACCCGGCTCAACGGCTCTTCCATCGGCATGGACCATCCCCTGGTTAAAGCAGCCATGGAGCTGGGCATCAAGCGCTTTTCTTCGCCCACCCTGTCCAACCAGACGGTTTGCAGCTTCCCCACGGTTAAAATCGGCCCCGGGGAGAGTTCCCGCTCCCATACGGCCGACGAATACATTTGCACCGGCGAGCTGGAAGCAGCCGTAGAAACTTACCTGAAATTGATTGCAACCTATGAAAATCTGGAATAAAGGCTTCGACAACGACGCGCAGATTGACGCCTTCACCGTAGGGCACGACCGGGAGCTGGACCTGCTGCTGGCCCCTTTCGACATTGAGGGAACCATGGCGCACATTACCATGCTTTCCGAGGTGGGCCTGCTGCCGGCCGATGACCTGGCGCAGCTGCTGCCGGCCCTGGAGGAGCTCCGGAAAGAGGCCCTGGAAGGCCGCTTTACCATTTCCGGAGAAGACGTTCACTCCGAGGTGGAAGCACGGCTCACGGAAAAGCTGGGGGACTTGGGCAAGAAGGTGCACACCGGCCGTTCCCGCAACGACCAGGTGGCGCTGGACGTGAAGCTGTTCACGCGCGCCCGCATTCGCGCTACCGTAGAAAAGGTGGCCCGGCTGTTCAGCCTGCTGCAAGAGCGCTCGGAGGCCTGCAAGGACATCCTGATGCCCGGCTATACCCATCTGCAGGTGGCCATGCCCTCCTCTTTCGGCCTGTGGTTCGGCGCCTATGCCGAAAGCCTTTGCGACGACCTGGTGTTCCTGAAAGCCGCCTGGGACGTAGCCGACCGTAACCCGCTGGGATCGGCCGCCGGCTATGGCTCATCGGCCCCGTTAAAGCGCAGCCGCACCACGGAACTGCTGGGCTTCAAGGACCTGGCCTGGAATTCCATTTATGCCCAGATGGGCCGCGGCCGCGTGGAACGGATGGTGGCTTTTGCCTATGCCTGCCTGGCCGAAACGCTGGGTAAATTCGCCACCGACGGCTGCCTGTTCACCAGCCAGAATTTCGGCTTCCTGAAGCTGCCGGACGCCTACACCACCGGCTCCAGCATTATGCCGCAGAAGAAGAATCCGGACGTATTTGAGCTGGTGCGCGCCCACTGCAACCGCATCCAGGGCATCCCCAACGACATCCGGCTCATTACCGGCAACCTGCCCTCCGGCTACTTCCGCGACTTGCAGCTGCTCAAGGAGCTGTACCTGCCGCTGTTTGACGAAATGGACAGCTGCCTGGACATCCTGCTCTATGCCCTTCCCGACATTCAGGTGAGCACGGGCCTCATGTCCCTGCCCCTGTACGAGCAGGCTTTCTGCGTGGAAGAGGTAAACCGGCTGGTGGCCGATGGCGTTCCCTTCCGCGATGCCTACAAACAGGTGGGGCAGGCCGTACAGAACGGAACCTTCCACTTCTCCGGTGCGCTTCATCACACCCACGAAGGCTCCGTCGGCAACCTGTGCAACGCCCAGATTGCCGACCGGTTCAAAGCCTTGTTGGAGAATTTCCCTTTTAAATAATCCCTACTCCGCAAAGAGGGAAATGATGTTCAGAACCACCTGGGAGGCCTTTTCGATGCTTTCCAGGGGAACGAACTCCATTTTGCCGTGGAAATTGAGACCACCGGCAAAAATGTTGGGGCAAGGGAGGCCTTTGAAGCTAAGGTTGGCGCCGTCGGTGCCGCCGCGGATGGGCTGGATCCTGGCTTTGACGCCGGCCATCTCCATGGCCTTCACCGCCTTGTCAATGATGTGGTAGTGCGGCTCCACCTGTTCCCGCATGTTATAGTACTGGTCCTTTACCACGGCCGTGGCCGTACCGGCGCCGTACTTGGCGTTGATGGCATCGGCCGCCTGCTGCATCTGCACTTTGCGGGCTTCGAATTTCTCCCGTGAGTGGTCGCGGATGATGTAGGCGAAGTCGGCCTCCTCTACGGTACCCTTGAAGGAAATGAGGTGGAAGAAGCCCTCGTAGCCTTCCGTGTGCTCCGGACGTTCACCGGCGGGCAGCAGGGAATTGAGTTCCTGACCGATGAGGATGGCGTTGAGCATCTTTCCCTTGGCATAGCCGGGGTGCACGTTGCGGCCCTGGATATGGATTTTGGCCGATGCGGCATTGAAGTTCTCGAACTCCAGTTCACCCACTTCGCCGCCGTCCATGGTGTAGGCATAGTCGGCCCCGAAGCGCGGCACGTCGAATTTCACCACGCCCCGGCCGATTTCTTCGTCCGGCGTAAAGCCGATGCACACCTTGCCGTGCTTGAATTCCGGGTGTTCCACCAGATACTGCACAGCGTTCATGATTTCGGCCACGCCGGCTTTGTCGTCGGCGCCCAGAAGGGTGGTGCCGTCGGTGGTAATGAGCGTCTGTCCCACATAGTGAAGCATTTCCGGGAATTCTTCCGGCTTAAGCTGCAGCCCGGGAACACCCTTGAGGTCGATGGCGCCGCCGTCGTAGTTCTTCACAATCTGCGGCTTTACGTTGGCTCCGCTGGCGTCCGGTGCCGTATCTACGTGCGCAATGAAACCCACGGCCGGCACATCCTTGCCGATGTTGGACGGGATGGAGGCCATCACATAACCATATTCGTCCAGTGTAACCTCCACGCCCAGGGCCTTCAGTTCGGCCTCCAGCATGCGCAGCAGGTCCCACTCTTTGGCGGCCGAAGGCTGGCTTTCACTTTCTTCATTGCTCTGTGTGTCCACCGACACATAACGTAAAAATCGGTCTAAAATCTTTTCCATTAGTGATAGTGTTGTATGTCCGGAAGTGTAGGGCTCTCAAAAGGCGTAGCCGCCCGTGGCTTCGTGAACGGAGGGCCCCGCCGCATAGCGGTGGGTGGATTTACCTTTTGAGAGCCCTACACTTCCGGCATTAAATTATATCTTACTGGTTTTCATTGAAGCATAAACCATGTAGGCAATCAGTGCCAGGAACGGGACTAT
>CAMJKI010000098.1 GCA_946406355.1 uncultured Bacteroidales bacterium
TAGAAATCATTTAAACAAGGGTTCCTGCACGGGATTGCACTTCGTTTACGAATCCCTCACTCACCGCTTTAAAGCCAGCATCCGCTGGCTTTTCGCGTTTGTGAGGGATTGAGCTGTTACTAACGTTTCAAGTAACGCACGGTCCCGTCGGACTCGGTCCATTCCATCTTGTCCCTGGAAGAATCCAGGAGGGCTTTGACCGAATACCTTTCAACTCTGCCGTCCGCTGACTTGAGTTGTTCCAACGAACTCTCTTTATAACTGTTAATCCATGAGTTCAGGCGATCCTCCATGCCCTCCTCGGCCACAAGGCCGCTTGCATCCAACTGAAGATCCCCCGAAGCGAAATCGGGTGTCATGACCAGGGAGTCTTTCTGCAAAGACCATGTTCCTCCGTACGATATCCTTACTGTATAGGAGCCGGACCAGTAAAGGGTCTTCATGTAAGAAGAAGAGATTTCGTTGGTAAAGGTATAGCTGTTATCTGAATGGAAATCATATTCCATGTTTTGCTCCTTCGAAGCTAACCGCCAATGCCCCGGAAGATCTGTTCTGTTCAAGGCTATACCCTTGTTGGTGATGCTGTTGACATAGTCCTCCAATTCCTGGTCCGTGATGCCCATGATAAATTTATTCTCTTCGTTCAACAGGGTGAATTTGTCTATATATTCATTCAGAGCAGACGTTCTGGAATAGGAGACATTGATATAGTATGCTACTCGCTTATCATGCAATTTATTACGCAGGAACGACCACCGGCTTTCGTCGTACTCTTCCTGAGTTTGCCAGCCTCCCATTATAAGCGGTAAATACTCCTCGGAAGGTATGGGCTCGCAAAACCACTCCTCGGTATTTATCGCCTCCTCAAGATGTTGACGATTATAGAAGATTGATTGCACGTTGTCTATAAACTTCATGTTTCCAAGGTTTTGCCAGGTGTCTAAGTCGCTGTTGAAAATCTGCTCCTTTGAGGTATCGAAGTGATAATCGGAATTGTTTCTGACGAGAAGGTTCAATACTCTCGTAAGGGTATCGGAAGGGATAGGTTCCTTCTGATCCTTATGCTCCATGGCATACAGCAGCAAGACTGCTCCATCTTCTTCCCCATTTTTCCATGCTTTTAAGATGTCTATGGTGTTGTCTATATCGTGTATCACCATAATGGCCGTAAGCCGCTGGGCCTGCGCTTTGTTGCGGCGTTCCAGCAGCCCGCTCACCACAAAAGTGAGTGCCACGCCGATGGCGGTTCCCAGGACGCTGATGAAAAACTGTCGCCAGTCTATCTTTTGGTGAGTCGTATTCTTTTCCATGCTTTCGGCTGTTTTTCTTCTTCAAGTAACAAAGGTAATACTTTTCACCGACTATTGAGCCTTGTCAGGTCGTTTGATATTCCAGCCGATAACCGCCACCAGGATGGACATGAGGGGAGAAATGAGGTTGAAGAAGCAGAAGGGCGCGTACACCAGCGTGGGTACCGAAAGGATGGTGGCCTGCGTCATGCCGCAACTGGACCAGGGGAAGAGGGGAGAGGTTACCGTGGCCGAATCTTCCACCGACCGGCTAAGCAGCCTGGGCTCGTAGCCTTCCTTCTCGTACGTGTTTCGGAAAATATTGGAAGTGAGGATGATAGAAAGATACTGGTCGCTCACCAGACCGTTGAGCACGGTACCGCTGGTAACCGTGGAGGCCACCAGGCCCGTTCGGGTACGCGTAAGCGGCTCCAGCAGTTTGGAAAGCTGCCGGATCATGCCGCTGGCCTGCATGCAGGCGCCAAAGCACATGGCGCATATAATAAGGTAAACCGTATTCAGCATGCCCAGCATGCCCCGGGACGTAAGCAGGGCGTCCGTGGCGGCGTTCCCCGTATCGATGGAAACGGTATTGTACACGGTTTCAACGGTTCCGGCCAGCAGAATCCGGGCCCTGGAGCCTTCCGTGACGCCCATGCCGATGTTGTACACCAGCTCCGGCTGGAAAAAGAGCGCCGCAATGGCTGCTGTAAGGGTGGAAAGTGCCAGTACCATCATCGCCGGCATTCGCCGCCAGATCATCAGGCCGGTGAGAATCGGCACAATGAACAGCCAGGGCGTAATGTGGAATTGCGTGGAAAGGACGTTTGTATAAACTTGAATACCGGCAGCATCGGCCCCGCCGTGCGAGAGGCCCAGCACCGTGAAGATAATGAGCGCAATGCCCATGGACGGCCCGGTGGTAAAAAGCATGTAGCGGATGTGCTCGAACAGGCGCACCCGGTTGAGCGAAGAAGCCATTACGGTGGTGTCCGACATGGGTGAAATTTTGTCGCCGAAGTAGGCGCCGGAGATTATGGCGCCGGCGGTGAGCCCGTCGCTGAATCCTTCGGCCCGGCCGATGCCCAAAAGCGCAACGCCGATGGTGGCAATGGTGGTCCAGGAGGAACCCGTCATCACGGAAACGATGGCGCAGATGACCGCCGCCGTAAGCAGGAACACCTTGGGACTGATGATTTTAACTCCGTAATAGATGAAGGTGGGAACCACCCCGCTCACCATCCAGGTGCCGGAAATGGCGCCGATAAGGAACAGGATTACGATGGCGGTGGTAATGTCGCCCACATTGGATTTGATGGCGTCTTCGAAGTCTTTCCAGGGCGTCTTGTACAGCCACATGCTAAGCCATACGCAAATGCCGGCGGCGAACAGCAGGGAAACCTGCGATGCCCCCAGGATGGAGTCCGATCCAAAGATGCTGATATCCAATGCCAACAGCCCCACCAGCACCAGAACGGGCACGGCGGCAATGAGCGTTTTTGCCTGATCTTTCTTTTTCATCGGCCGCGAATTTATGCAAAAATTCTGTATAATTAATGCATAATTGCGAATAACTAGAGCAATTGCAGGCCGATGCCGGGGCGGTCCGGAAGGGTGAGTTTTCCGTCCACCACCTTTACTCCGGAGAAGCGGTCGTTATCTATGAGCAGGTTGCCGTCCAAATCGGCAAAGTCTACGGCGGGGGACAGCTGGGCGGCGGCGCTAACGGCGCAGGAGGTTTCCGTCATGCAGCCCACCATCACCTTCATGTCCAGGGCGCGCGCCAGCGAAACCATCTTCCAGGCTTCGCGCATGCCGGTGCATTTCATCAGCTTGATGTTGATGCCGTGGAAGGCGCCTTTCAGTGCAGGTACGTCCTTCAGGCGCTGGACCGATTCATCGGCAAAGATGGGGAGGGGACTGCGCTCGGTGAGCCAGGCGGTGTCGTCCAGGCGGTTCACCGGCAGGGGCTGCTCCACCATCACGATGCCCTGCTCCTTAAGCCAGAATATCTCTTCCAGGGCCTTGGAACGGTCTTTCCAGCCCTGGTTGGCATCTACGGCCAGCGGCACGTCCGTTACGGAACGGATGGTGCGGATCATCTCTTCGTCCGTATCCAGGCCCACCTTTACCTTCAGGATGTTGAAGCGCCCGGCGGCCTCCAGCGTTTTTTCGCGCACCACTTCCGGCGTATCAATGCCGATGGTGTACGTGGTGGAAGGCGCTTTGGCGGGATTCAACCCCCAGATACGGTACCAGGGCTGGCCGATGAGCTTGCCCACCAAGTCGTGCAAGGCAATGTCCACGGCGGCTTTGGCGGCGGAATCGGCCGGGGAGAGGCTATCGACATAGGCCAGGATGTCCTCCAGCTGGAATGGGCCGCTGAAGCGCGAAAGGTCCACCTTCTGCAGGAAGGCGGTGACGCTTTCCACCGATTGGCCCAGATACGGAGGCATGGAGGCCTCGCCATAGCCGGTAACTCCCTCATACTCAATTTCCACCTGCACGTCCGGCGTGGTGGTGCGGCTGTACGAAGATACGGTAAAAGTATGCGTAAGCTTCAGTTCATAGGGGAAGAATTTCAGGTGCATTTTGCCGTCCCCCTTCACAATGTTGAAGCTCTGCGGGCCTTTGCACCCCGCCAGCGCCACTCCGGCCGCCGCCAGGGCTGTAGTTTTTAGGAAATCTCTTCTATTCTGCATAATAGGGATTGCTTAACGTGGTATTGAGGCCTTCGTGTACGTCAATAAATGGCAAAATGGAACCGCCAAACAGGTACCGGCCGGCGTTGAAGGCATCGTAATCGGGTGCAGAAGGGTCCAGGCTGCCGATTTTTACCATTCCCAGGGAGTGGATGAACTGCCCGCCTCCCAGGTAGAACCCCACATGGGAGATACGGGGCGTGTCGCCGTTCCACCGGCCGAAGAAAACCAGGTCTCCGGGCGCCAGCAGCTCTATTTTGTCTATGCGCACCCCCACCCGGGACTGCGGGCCCGAATCGCGGGGCGCTATGATGTCGTGCATAAAAAGCACGGTGCGCACGAAGCCGCTGCAATCCATGCCTTTAGGGGACATGCCGGCCCAGATGTAGGGGAACCCCAGCATGCTGCGGGCCGTGTTAAGGATGGCGGCTGGGCTGTTGTCAAGGCTTCTGCGCCAGGCAGTTAACTCTTGCGCATCGGCCCGGGGAAGGTAGCCGCTGCGGCCATCGGGAAAGCCTACTTTCCAGAAGCTTCCTTTCCTGCCCAGCAGGCGCAGACGGTCTCCGGCTACCACATCGGAAAGAGTGGCTCCCTTCCGGGAAGGCCGGTCGTACACCAGGCCGAACAGGGCGGTTACCACCACCTTGGGAGCGGCATTCCAGGCGCTGTATTCCTCCTTGCTCATGCGGGTTATGCCTTCGTAATGCACCCAGCCGGTGTATGTGTCGGGGGTCTGTACCTGGGGCCAGCCGTTCTTGTCGGCCAGCTGCAAAATGTGCACAGGCGTACCCAGAAGGGCCTGGGACACCATTTCGGCGTCAAAATCGGCCGACCGGCGCAGGTTGCACACGGAAATGTTCACCACGCCGTACTCTTGCCCCGCGGCAGCCAGGCACATAAAAAATGCCGCAAGAAAAGATGCGAATCGTTTCATGCGGCAAATATACAAATTAATCGAATATGCTAGAACACGTCGGGCTCGTTGCCTTTGGGGTCTTCGCTTTCGAAGCGGGGTTTGCGGGGGCCTTCGCGGCGCTCACCGTCGCGGCGGGGTCCACGGTCGCCATCGCGACGCGGGCCACGGCCTTCCTTGCGGTCACCGTCCCGGCGGGGTCCGCGGTCACCTTCGCGGCGAGGGCCTCGACCTTCGCGCTTGGGCTCCACATAACCTTCCGGTTTCTCGGTGAGGGCGCGCATGGAAAGGCGCATCTTGCCGGTCTTGGGGTCAATCTCCAGCAGTTTCACATCCACCTCGTCGCCCACCTTCAGCACGTCTTCCACCTTGTCGGTCTTGGTCCAGGCAATCTCGCTCACATGCAGGAGGCCTTCCTTACCGGGCAGGATCTCGATGAAGGCGCCGAATTCCAGGATGCTCACCACCTTGCCGTGGTATACCTGGCCGGCCTCGGGAACGGCGCAGATGCCCTTGATGCGCTCCAGCGTGGCATCCATGGCAGCCTTGTCGGTGCCGAAGATATCCACAACACCCTTGGTGGT
>CAMJKI010000099.1 GCA_946406355.1 uncultured Bacteroidales bacterium
CGATCTGTCGCGGAGCCCTAGGCTCTGAGGAAAGTCCGCACAGGGAAGGGCGCCCGTCTGTGGAAAGCACAGTGGGGAGTAATCTTCAGGCAGTGTAACAGAAAATTACCGCCGGAGTTTTTCTTTTTTTTCTCCGGTAAGGGTGAAAACGCGGGGTAAGAGCCCACGACGTCGCATGGCGACATGCGGCGGGTACGCTGTCCGGGCCTGCAAGACCAAATATACCGGCAGATGAGGGCGGCCCGTCCGATGCCGGGGGGTAGGTTGCGAAGATAAATGACAGATTTAAAAACAGAAAGCGGCTTACGGCCCCGCCATTCTTTTTTTTAATAACACTATGAAACGGATCCTTTCCCTTGTTCTGCTGTTGGTCAGTCTTCCGCTGGCTGCCCAATTTCGCTATTCCAATCCGGTCCTGCATCAGGATTATAGCGATCCGGATGTGTGCCGGGTGGGGGAGGACTACTATATGACGGCCTCTTCATTCAATTATTTCCCTGGGCTCCCTGTCCTGCATTCGCGGGACCTGGTGAACTGGGAGGTCATCGGGCATGCGCTAACGGATTATCCTGCTGAAGAGTTCCGCACTTCGGTCCAGCATGGGAACGGCGTATGGGCTCCGGCCATCCGCTATCACGACGGCTGGTTCTACATCTTTTGCGGAGACCCGGACAGGGGCATCTTCATGGTCCGGACGCAGGACCCCTCCGGAGCGTGGGAAGCACCGGTCTGGGTAGTCCGGGAAAAGGGTTTCATAGATCCCTGCCCTTTCTGGGATGAGGATGGAAAGGCCTGGCTTTCACACGCTTCGGCCGGATCCCGGGCGGGACTCAAGAGCGTTGTCTATGTGGCGCCGATGGCCTCGGACGGGACGCATCTGCTGGCACAGTCCCGGATTGTTTATGACGGACATTTTACCCAGCCTACCATCGAAGGTACCAAATTCTACAAGCGGGATGGCTGGTATTATATCTTCGCGCCGGCAGGCGGTGTTTCCACCGGCTGGCAGACGGTCCTGCGGGCCCGCCATCCATATGGCCCTTACGAAGAGCGGATTGTGCTGAAGAGCGCCCCCCGAACCATCAACGGCCCGCATCAGGGAGCCTGGGTGGACACGCCCTCGGGGACGGACTGGTTCCTGCATTTCCAGGACAAAGGTGCCTATGGCCGAATCGTCCATCTGGAGCCGATGACCTGGAATGCCGACGGATGGCCCGCTATGGGAGAGGACCCGGACGGTGACGGAGTGGGACAGCCCGTAGCTGCCTGGCCCAGTCCCTTCGGCACTACAAACGCCATCCGGGAATTCCCTCAGGAATGGCAGTGGCCGGCAGTCCCTTCGCCTTATTGGTGTATGGAGCTGGAAAACGGCTTCCGGCTGTTCTCGGCGGAACAGGAAGGGCGGGGCCTTTGGAACTGCCGCAACCTGCTCACGCAGAAGTTCCCGGCCGAACGTTTCACCGTAACGGCACGCCTCAGCTTCCGCCCCAATCCGGCATTGAGAGGGGAGGAGGCCGGCCTGGTGGTTACGGGGAGCGATTATGCTTCGCTGCGCCTGGCAGATGCACCGGAAGGGGCCCGTCTGCAGTTTGTCACTTGCAGGAATGCCGATAAAGGCGGGGAAGAGCAGGTGACGGAGTTGGCGCTTCTTCCTTATCCAGACCGTCCGGAAGCGGTGTTGTGGGTGAGGCTGGACGTGCGCGCCAAGGCCGTGGAGGGGACTGTCCCCGATGCCCTATGCCGGTTTTACTATTCCCTGGACGGGAAGCGTTTCACGCAGGTGAAAGGGACCTTTACGGCCAGGCCCGGTACCTGGGTGGGTGCCCGCTTCGGCTTCTATTGCAACCGCTATGAACCCAAGAATGACGCGGGAGCCCTGGATGTGGAGGATATCCGCGTGATACCGGAGTTCGACCCGTTGGAAGGCTTCAATTACGACGAATCCCTGGTTCCGGATTACACCCTTCCCCCCATTTTGGAAACGGCCGATGGAAAGCCGGTCAGCAGTGTTAAGCAATGGGAAAAGGTCCGTCGTCCGGAGCTCCTGGATCTGTTTGAGGAGCAGATGTACGGCCCTGCTCCGGAAGTGCCCGGAGCTCTCCATTTCCGGGTTTTATCAAAAGGAGATGCTTTTGATGGCCTGGCTGTGAGGAAGGAAGTGGGCGTCTATTTCAATGAGGCGGAAACGGAATACCTGAAGCTTTTGCTGTACACGCCCAAGGCCCGTCCCCGGGCTCCGGTCTTCCTGGGAATCAATTTCTTTGGCAACCATACCATCTGCGAAGATCCGGAAATATCCCTTCCGGACAGCTTGCGTTACAGGCCGGACTTTACGCTGGATGCGAGGGGCTCGCAATCCCAGCGCTGGCCGGTGAAAACCATTCTGGAGCGGGGCTATGCACTGGCCACTTTCTGCTGTGAGGATGTGGCTCCGGACTACAACTACGGGACCAACCGGGGAACGCTGGCCGCCTGGGCCTGGGGCCTCTCCCGGACTTTGGATTATCTGGAGACGGATCCGGACGTGGACCCCGGCCGGGTAGCCGTCTTCGGCCATTCCCGGATGGGGAAGACCGCCCTCTGGGCCGGTGCCAGGGACACCCGCTTCGCTATGGTGATCGGCAATGCAGCCGGCTGCGGCGGGGCGGCCCTTTCCAGAAGGCATTACGGCGAGACGCTCCGGCGCATCAACATCCGTTTCCCGCACTGGTATGCCCAAAACTTCCATCAATATGGCGACAATGAAGACCTGATGCCCTTCGACCAGCACGAACTGCTGGCTCTCATAGCCCCCAGGCCTTTGTATATAGAAAGCGGCAGCGAAGACCGCTGGAGCGACCCTTATGGGGAGTACCTTTCCCTGGTGGAGGCTTCTGCAGTTTACCGGCTCTATGGCTTTGATACTTTCACCTCAAGGAAACAGCCTGCGGTGGAAGCGCCTGAAATCCATGGCGTTACGGGCTATCATATCCGGAACGGAAAGCATGAGATCCTGCTCTACGACTGGGAGCAGTACTTGCGTTTTGCCGATACCCTTTGGAAATAATCAATAGTCTTCCGCGTTGTAGCGGATGAGGATATCCATGTGCATATAGTTATCCGTCCGTTCCGGCATGCGTTGGAAGATGATTTTATCGGCCAGGGACTGGATGGCCATGTGCACCTGTTCCTCCGGACGCTGGGCAATGAGGGCTGTTACCGTACCGCGTTTGAGGGCGGCCAGATTGGCCGACAGATTGTCGAAGCCCACAACGCGCCGATTGGCAGGATGACGCTCCAGGTAGGGGACTATCAGGTGGACACGGGAGTTGAACACTACAATATGGTTTACGCCCGGGAATTCCTTGAAAAAGGCATCCAGCGCATCGTCCGTGGCTGCGGGGTCTTCCGGGTCTATGAAAAGGCTCCGGATGGTGCAGCCGGGACTGTGTTCCAGCATGTAGTCCATGAAACCGGCCCTGCGCATGACGGTAGGGTCACTCTGGCGTTCCTTGTCCCGCATGATGCGTACGATGAGGGCCTCCCGGATGGGTTCTCCGCTGGTGAGCATGGCTGCACACAGATAGCCGCTCTTATAGGCCGGAATCCCATAGAAAGAAAGATATCCTGGCGCCTCCAGTTTGGTGTCTATGAAGGAATAGGGGATGCCGCGGGACTGCAGCTCCTGACAGAAAACCTGTGTTTCGTATTGGAACATGGGGGCAATTACTACGCCGGCCGGATTGTTTTCCAGAACAGAGGCACAGGCTTCCCGGAAGCTTTCGGCACTGTACTGGTTGTAGCAGAATTGCCTGGTGACGATGGATAGGGGTTTTAATCCGTTCTGCGCCTTGGCCTCTCCCTTTGCTGCAATATCCCAGTAGGTCCCGGTTTCATGGAAGGGGATCAGGATGGCAATGGTACGTTGCTCTCCCCGGGCCAGCAGGGAGGCATAAAGATTGGGCTCATACCCAAGTTCCTTGATTATGTCCATTACCTTCTGGTAGCTTTTCCGGGAAACCTCTCCCCGGTTATGCAACACCCGGTCCACCGTTCCTTTTGAAAGACCGGTGAGGCGTGCTATGTCATTGATGGTTACCTTTTCCACAGCGCAAAAATAAGGAGAAAATAAATGCTTTCCAAATATTTTTCGTGTTCGGGCACGGAGGCTCTGCAGATAGGTCTGTGGCCTGTTTGAAAAAATGTTGATAATTTTTCCGTTACCGTGCACGGAAATTCAAAAATATAGTTTATATTTGCAGCCGTGACATTATAACTAGTAACCAATGAACGCCTTTAAACACCTCTTCCTTGCCGGAGTAATGGCCCTGGGAACTGCCTGTACGGGACAATCTGCCCCCATTGAAATGCCCAAGGTGGAGCAACCTTCCATTCCTGGGCGCAGTGTCTCGCTCGCAGATTTTGGCGGAGTGGGGGATGGCGTTACCCTCAATACGGAGGCCTTCGCTTCCGCCATCGGCCGTCTGTCCTCCCAAGGTGGCGGAACGCTGGAAGTGCCTGCCGGGATCTGGTTCACCGGTCCCATCGGCCTTAAGAGTCATATTAACTTGCACCTGGATAAAGACGCTGTCATTGTCTTTTCCACGGACCAGGACCTGTATCCCATCATAGATACCAATTTCGAAGGTTTGGACGTCCGTCGCTGCCTCTCTCCCATTCATGCGGAAGGGGAGACGGATATAGCAATTACCGGGGAAGGAATTATCGACGGTAGCGGGGATGCCTGGCGGGAAGTGAAGAAGCGCAAGGTGGGGGATGACCTTTGGAAAACCATCGTCAAGCGGGGCGGCGTGCTGTCGGATGACGGCAAGACCTGGTTCCCGGATGAAGGATATGCCAGGGCCCGTGCCACGGCCGGTTCCCTCAATTATCCGGACCCTTCCCTGGACGAGAATGAAATAAAGACCTTCCTCCGCCCCGTACTGGTTAGCTTCCGTAACTGTGAACGGGTGCTGCTGGAGGGTGTCACCTTCCAGAATTCCCCCTGCTGGAACCTCCATCCGCTCTGGTGCAAGCACCTCATGGTTAAGAATATTACGGTTCGTAATCCGCATTATTCCACCAACGGGGACGGCATAGATATAGACGCCTGCGAGAATGTACTGATAACGGGCTCCAGTTTCGATGTGGGGGACGACGCCATCTGCATCAAGTCAGGCAAGGACGAGGACGGTCGCCGGCACGGCATTCCGTGCAGGAACATCACCATTACGGACTGCACCGTTTACCACGGTCACGGCGGCGTGGTGATTGGCAGTGAAATGAGCGGCGGGGTGGAGAATATGTGGGTGAGCGGCTGCCGGTTCCTGGGTACGGACGTGGGCCTGCGCTTCAAGAGCACCAGGGGCCGCGGCGGCGTGGTGAAAAACATCTGGTTTGACCATATCTATATGAAAGACATAGTGGCCGAGGCCGTTACCTTCAAT
>CAMJKI010000100.1 GCA_946406355.1 uncultured Bacteroidales bacterium
TGGGTATAGATGAACTGGCCGTATTTGCCGTGGTTCTCCATGCCGGTGCCCACGCAGCACCACATGGCCTCGTTGGGAGCCGAATAGTTGCGGTAGTGGCGCGGACGGGCCGGTGTGAAATATACATAGCCGCCATGCTCCGGATGCTGGGTGGAGAGGATGTGGTTGAAAGTAGCCAGTTCGTAATAATCGGCATAGCGGGCTTCCGGATTGCGCCGATGCATTTCCTCCGTGAGTTTGAGCATATTGTTGGTGTTGCAGCTCTCGGGACCGTCGATGTCGTTGATGAAGTCCGTGCAGGCCTCCCGGCTGGGGAAGTGCTCGCGACGGCTGTTGCCGCCGAAGGCCAGCGAACGCTCGCCCGTCACGATGTCCCAGAAGAAATCGGCCGCATGGTGGTAACGCTCATCGCCGGATAGTTCGCTGATGCGCTCGAAGCCGACCACCTTGGGTACCTGTGTGTTGGCGTGCATGTTGTCCAGGTTGTCCACGCGTTGCGACATGGCGTCCAGCAGCCTGCGGTGCGAGAAGCGTTGGGCTACATCCAGGTATTTCCGTTCCCCGGTGATGGCGTAGGCATCGGCCAGCACCTCGTTCATGCCGCCGTGCTCGTTGCCCAGCATCTGCTCCATCTGGGCGTCGCTGAGGCCGGCCGTGAGGTCGATGGCCCAGTCGCAGAAGCCCAGGAAGAGGTTTTTCGCCTGCTCGTTGCCGCAGTACACCCAGGCATCGCGCAAGCCCGCGTACATCTTGTGGAGGTTGTAGAACGGTGCCCAGGAACCGAAGTACACCCGGAAATCACCCTGCTTGAACGTGCTCCAGATGCGCTCGCTGCCCGGCATGCCGCCCACATAACCCTTGCCCCAGCCGGGGTGGTTCTTGGCGTTGGCATCGGCACAGAGTTGCAATTCGCCGATCATGTATTCCATGCGCTGGCGGCACTCCTGGTTGCCCGTGGCGGCATTCATGGCCATCGCCGTGAGGTAATGGCCACCTACGTGGCCGTCCAGCCCGTCCCAGTTGGGATAGGCAGGCTTGCGGGGCTCCAGCCCGGCTTCCTTGCGGTAGGGGGCCAGCAGCCGGTCGCAGTCGTACTGCAGCAGTACCGAGATATTCAGTTCGCGTGCATGCTTCAGCGGGCCTTCCAGCAGGGTTACGTCGCCCAGGGGAAACTCGTCGTTATATAAGCGGTCTTGTGCATAGGCGGCCACTACTGCGCAGGCCAGACATACTGTAGCAAGGATTCTTTTCATGGTTATTGGCTTTTGTTCGTGGACAAAGATACAAAAAAGTTGTATCTTTGTCTATCATGACAGTTATCGACCCAGCATATCTTCGTCCCAGGTTACTTTACCGGAATATCGACTCGCATAAACGCAACTATGGTCACCTGATGGTTGTGGCAGGCTGCGACCAGATGCCCGGGGCCGCCGTATTGGCCACGGGTGCGGCGCTTCAGAGCGGCTGCGGCCTGGTTACGCTGCATTCTACGGAAAGGGCGCTCCAGTCCACGGTGAACAATTTCCCGTCGGCCATGCTCTCGGAAGAGTTGGAGGCGCATTTTTGCACGGCGCCCACTACCCTTAAAAAGTTCGCAGTAGTGGCCGTGGGGCCGGGTCTCGGCAGGGATGCCGGCACCATGAACGCCCTCATGGACCTGCTGTCCATCGCCTACGAAGAAAAGGTGCCCATGGTACTGGATGCCGATGCCCTCACCGTGCTCTCGGTGATTCCGGACTGGCACGAACTGCTTCCGGAAGGCTCCATCCTCACTCCGCACATGGGTGAACTCCGCCGGCTGCTGCCCCATACCAGCGAGGAGAACCGCGTGGCCCTGGCCCGGGAACTCTGCATCTATGCGGGTTGCACGCTGGTAATGAAAGGTTTCCACACCAGGGTGTTTACGCCCGACGGAAACTGTCTGGTAAATCAGACGGGAGGCCCCGGCCTGGCCAAGGCGGGCAGCGGGGATGTGCTCACCGGGCTCATCGGCGGGCTGCTGGCAAGAGGTTATTCGCCCGAAGATGCCGCTGCGCTGGGCGTCTGGATCCATGGCTATGCCGGAGACTGCCTTTCCCGGGAACGTTCGGAGGAGGGCTTCTCCAGCCGGGACCTTATAGACAATTTGTGGAAGGGCTTTTACCTGCTATATAAGGAGTAATCCCCATGGAGCAAAAGGTCTCATTGTGGCAAATCTTCACGGTGTTCGCCAAGATAGGGGCGTTCACCATCGGCGGAGGCTATGCCATGATTCCCATCATCCAGGCCGAAATGTCCCGGCGGGGCTGGATTCCGGAAGAAGACCTTCCGGACATCGTGGCCCTTTCCCAGAGCGCACCGGGCGTGATGGCCGTGAATATTTCCATCTTTGCGGGGCATAAGTTGCGGGGCGTGAAGGGCCGCATCGCCGCCACCCTGGGCAGCATTACGCCTTCCTTCCTCATCATCCTGGCCATTGCCGTCTTCTTCACGGCTTTTAAGGACAACCCCTGGGTGGAACGGGCCTTCAAGGGCATCCGTCCGGTAGTGATTTCCCTGATAGCCGTGCCGATGGTGAACATGGCCCGGAAGTCCTGCAAAAGTTGGTGGGCCTGGCTGCTGGCCATAGCGGCGCTGGTGCTGGTGGCGTTCTTGAATGTTTCGCCCATCTACATTATCCTGTGCGTGCTGGTGATTGGGTTCAGCGTAACGTACTTTAAAATGAAGAAAGAGTCTTCGCTACGCCCGGAATGACAACGCTGTACCTCATACTCCAACTGGCCTGGACCTTCTTTGTGATAGGCGCCTTCACCATCGGCGGCGGGTATGCCATGCTGTCCCTCATCCAGAACCAGGTGGTGGTGGAGCATCCCTGGATTTCCGAATCCGCTTTCACGGATATCGTGGCCGTGAGCCAGATGACGCCGGGGCCCATCGGCATCAACAGCGCCACTTATGTGGGGTACGAGGTGCTTTTCAACGCTACCGGCAGCCAATGGCTGGGCGTTGCAGGGTCGGCCATCGCTACGCTGGCGCTCATCCTTCCGTCGTTTATCATTATGCTGCTCATCGTGCGCTTCTACGTGAAATTCCGCAGCAGCAGGCTGTATGCCGGCACCATGGACTGGCTGAAGCCTGCGGTGGCGGGGCTCATCGGCGCCGCGGCCCTTATTCTCATAATTAAAACCACCTGGACGGGCGGTGTGCCTTCGGTCCGGGTGGTATCCGAGAACTTTCCCGACTGGAAAAGTTGGGTGCTGCTGGGCGGTGCCTTCGTGGCTGGCTACTGGGGCAAGGTGAACCCCATATACATCATCCTGGGCGGCGCTGTGTTGGGATTGTTACTCTATTGATTATCAGGCGTTTCCTGTTTTCTCCCTGTGTCTGGAATCACAGGGAGAAATGCGTAAGTGCCTCAGAATCAGCGATTGGCTTCCAGGTAGGTTTCCAGATCGGCGGCGCTGCGGGCTGGCTTGCGGTCCAAGCCTACCAGGCCCCGGCTATCCAGTGAGTAGTTCACGCCCATCTGGTCCAGCAGGCCGAAGGTATGGTCCAGGGAGGCGTTGAAGCGGTCGTAGTCTTTGCGGTCGGTCTGGCACCACTGAATTTCGCTCAGGGCGCACAGGCGCGGCAGCAGCATGTATTCCAGATGCTCCGGCAGGGCAATGTACTCCGTCCAAAGATTGGCCTGCACGCCCAGGATGTGCTTTTCGGCCCCGGCGGGAACGCCGGTGAGCGGCTCGTAGCTATACACCTTCTCCAGCGGCACATAACCGCCGATGCCCAGGGGCTCCTTGTCGCGCTCGCGTCCCTGGTAATAGTCGAAGTAGAGGTAGGTGGTAGGGGTCATGATGGCGTCAAAGCCCAGGGCCGATGCCTTTAGACCGCCTTCCGTACCCCGCCAGGACATCACCGTGGCTCCGGGCTGCAGGTTTCCTTCCAGAATCTCATCCCAGCCGATAACCTTGCGCCCATTATCGGCCAGATACTTCTGGATGCGGGCGGTTACGTAGTTCTGCAGTTCGTGCTTGGCCATCGGCCCCCGGCGGATGCCCAGCTGGGCCATCCTGCGGGCGCATTTGGGGCAAACGTCCCAGGGATCCGGCCTGCCGGGTTCGGCATCGCCGTCAAAACATTCGTCCCCGCCGATGTGGATGTACTGGGAGGGGAAGATCTGCATAACCTCGTACAGCACGTTCTCCAGGAAGGTGAACACTTCTTCGTTGCCGGCGCAGAGGATGTCCTTGGCCACGCCCCAGCGCTCCCAAACCTTGTAGGGACCGCCGGTGCAGCCCAGTTCCGGGTAGGAGGCTAGCGCCGCCACCATGTGGCCCGGCAGGTCTATCTCCGGAATTACCGTAATACCCTTGGCGGCGGCATAGGCCACCACTTCCCGCAGCTGGTTCTGGGTGTACCAGCCGCCGTAGCGGATGCCGTCGTTGCTACCCCAGTCCCGGCCTACCATGGTTCCGGCGCGCCATCCGCCCACTTCGGTGAGCAGCGGGTAGCGCTTGATCTCTATGCGCCAGCCCTGGTCGTCGGTCAGGTGCCAGTGCAGGCGGTTGAGTTTGTAGGTTGCCATCACATCTATGTACCGCTTGGTTTCTTCGATGGACCAGAAGTGCCGGCTGGCGTCCAGATGCATGCCCCGGTAGGCAAAGCGCGGCTTGTCGTGAATGGTGGCGCAGGGGAGTACCCAATCGGCCTTGGCTTTTTTGTTGCCGTAGATTTCCACCGGCAGCATCTGCTTAAGGGTTTCGCAGGCATACAGGAAACCGTTCAGGGCCGATGCTTCCACCGCCACGCCTTTTTTGTTTATGCTGATGGTATATTCTTCCGGGTCCAGCGCCGTGTTCAGGGTAAAGCTGAAACCGCCGTCGCCCTCTTTCAGGGCCTTCCCGGTGGCCGTTTCCAGCGCCTGCGCAAAGGCGGCTACGGCAGCCTGAGAGGGCGCGTCCAGCGCCGGATCCACCGCCAGGGCGGCGCCTTTCACAGGGAAAACGCCCTTGCCGATGGAAACCTCGTTGGGCATGGGAATTACCTGGAACGGCTGGGGTTTTCCTTTACTGCAGGACAACATAGCGAAAAGGGCCAGAAAGGCCAAAATAGGGGTGCGTTTCATGTGGTTGCGTTTTGTTTCTTCAAAGTTAGGCAAAAAAAAGAAAAATATGTGAGAAAAAATTTGTGGGTTCGGAAAAAGTTACTACCTTTGCAGTCCCGTTTGATGAAAACGGGATTTTTTACGGCTCATTGACAATATTGAAAGACTAAAAGTACAAGCAAGTACCGAGAAA
>CAMJKI010000101.1 GCA_946406355.1 uncultured Bacteroidales bacterium
TGGTTTTCATTGAAGCATAAACCATGTAGGCAATCAGTGCCAGGAACGGGACTATGGCCACAGCTTCGCCGTACGAAGCGGCCCAATCCGTGAGGAACAGGTCCACATTGGCAAACTTGAGGATGGCGCTAACCACACCCATGAGGGCGCCGCCGGCAATGAAACCGGAAGCAATGAGGGTGCCTTTTTCCAGGCAGGCGCTGTTAACGGCGGCATCCTTGGAACGCGTGCTCACGTACCAGGAAATGGCACCGCCCACCAGCAGCGGCAGGTTCAAGTCTATGGGGATGAACATACCCAGGGCAAACGGCAGGGCCGGCACTTTGCAGAAATTAAGAATGAGCGCAATGGCCGCGCCAATTCCGTATAGGAGCCAAGGGGCGCCGCCGCCGGAGAACATCGGCTGGATAACCGCCGCCATGGCATTGGCCTGCGGGGCCACCAGGGCTTTCTCGCCGGTGAAGCCGTAGGTTTTGTTAAGCACCAGCATAACGCCGCACACGGTAACGGCCGATACGGCCACGCCCAGGAACTTCCATCCTTCCTGCTTTTTGGGCGTAGAGCCAATCCAGTAACCGATTTTAAGGTCTGTGATAAAGCTGCCGGCCACCGAAAGAGCCGTGCACACCACGCCGCCGATAACCAGCGCCGCCACCATGCCGGTATTGCCCTTCAGGCCCACGGCCACCAGCACCAGCGAAGCGATGATGAGCGTCATCAGCGTCATGCCGCTAACCGGATTGGAGCCTACAATGGCAATGGCATTGGCCGCCACGGTGGTGAACAGGAAGGACACCACGGCCACAATCACCAGCCCTACCAGGGCCTGCCAGACGTTATCCACCACGCCGCCGAAGGCAAAGAAGGCGAAGATGCACAGCAGGGCAATCACCACCCCAAAGACGATGGTCTTCATGGGCAGGTCTTCCTCTGTGCGTAACGGCTTGGCCTCCTGGGTGCCGGGCTTGCGCTTGAATTCCTTCACCGCCAGGCCGGCGGCGCTCTTGATGACGCCGAAGCTCTTCACAATGCCGATGATACCGGCCGTTGCAATGCCGCCGATACCAATGTGCCGCGCATAATCCTTAAAGATCTGCTCCGGAGACATGTCACCGATGGCGGTAGTAACCCCCGTGTTCATGAGGTCGATTACATCGGCCCCCCAGATGAGGTTCATCAGCGGAATAATCACCAGCCAAACCAGCAGGGAGCCGCAGCAGATGATGAAGGAGTATTTGAGGCCGATGATATAGCCCAGGCCCAGCACGGCCGCACCGGTGTTCATCTTTAGCACCACCTTGGCTTTATCGGCCACAGCGGCGCCCCAGCCCATTACGGTGGTGGAAATGGTTTCCGCCCAGGTGCCGAAGGTGGCCACGGCAAAGTCGTACAGACCACCGATGAGGCCGGCCGTCACCAGCGTTTTGGCACTGGAACCGCCGCCTTCGCCGCTGATGAGCACCTGCGTGGTGGCCGTAGCTTCCGGGAAGGGATACTTCCCGTGCATTTCCTTCACAAAGTACTTGCGGAACGGAATGAGGAACAGGATGCCCAGCACACCGCCCAGCAGCGAGCTGCACACCATCTTCCAGAAGTCCACCTCCACGCCCAGGATGTAGATGGCCGGCAGGGTGAAAATGGCACCCGCCACCACCGCACCGGAGCATCCGCCGATGGACTGGATAATCACGTTCTGGCTAAGTCCGTCCACCTTTTTCAGGGCCGACGTAACCCCTACGGCAATAATGGCAATGGGAATGGCCGCCTCAAATACCTGGCCCACCTTGAGGCCCAGGTATGCGGCGGCGGCGCTGAACAGAATTACCATGAGCACACCCATGGCCACGGAATACGGCGTTACCTCCCAGTACTTTTTATTGGGATCCAGGATGGGCTTGTATTCCTCTCCTTTCTTGAGCTCCCTGTGGGCATTCTCCGGGAGCTGCAGGTTTTTCTTTTCCTCCATATCTGTTGTCTGTCTAATTCTGAGGAATGCGGAAAAAGGCCACCGGCCCCAGCTTGAAGGTTCTCTTTCCGTCTTCACCGGGCCATTCTTCCACGTATTCGAATACCGCCCTGTAGCCCCAGTCCTCATAGACCGTGCGGTAACGGAGCAGCGCCGGATCATTGGGATCCGGCCAGCGGGCGTCCAGGTGCTCCCGCACGTCGCAGCGGAGCAGTTTCTTCCCGCCGGGAGACTTGAAGGTAACGCCGTCGTCGTCCTCCTCCATCACATAGTCACTGCTTGGAACAAACTCCGTGTAGCCGCCGGCGGCCACCGAACCCTTGAGCGAATAATGGTTAAGCGGCTTGGGTGCTTCCATTTCCATAAGCGCTTCCGGCTCAATTACTTCCTCCTGAGTGGCAACGGACTCCACAATGGAATCCGAGCACTTGTTGAGGAGCATCGTGCCCCCAAGCACCAGCAGCAGCACGAAGGCAATCCAGAACAGCACCTCCCACTTGTCCACTTTTTTCTTTTCCATAATAATATCGGCAATCTTTTTCCCGATTTCAAATATACGAAAAAAACGAAAAAGATTGCCGATAAAACAGGGAAAGTGAGCGCCTACCAGTTGGCTTTTCTGGTGGCCTTCATCTTGAAATAGCCTTCCGTGCCGTCTTTCTTCTTGAAGTAGGCCAGGCCCGTGAGGCTGCCATCCGGGTTTTGCTTGAACAGACACTTGGCAATGGCCATGTCATTCTGGCTGCTGGGAGCGCTGAAACTGGTTTCCGGGTTGGTCTGGGAGTCATACCCCTGGTTCACATCCTGAAGCGAGAAGAGATTCATCCAGCACAGTCCGTTGGGATCTTCCTGAAGCATGTCTATCTCCTTGCCAAGCTGATCCGGCCTGATGTGGATGGAGCCGCCGCCCACGGTGGCATAGACAGGGTGCTCCTTGCAGAACTCCAGGAAATGGACCTTGGTTACGCCATCATAGTCTTTCTTTTCTCCATAAAGGATATAGTCACGCATGCCTTCCCCTTCAGGGAGATCCTCTACTTTAACCTTCGTGTCTTCAACCACATACTCGTTATCGTCGAGCTTGTGGGCTTTCTTCAGGCCCTCGTCCTGCGGTTCGTCCTTTGGCATCCCCACAACGGTACCCACACCCGTTGCAGACTTGTCTCCCTTGGTGTAGGAGCCCGTAACCGCGCCTTCTTCAAAGGTGTCCGGTTCGCTGGCCTGGAATACTGCGTTCACCTTTCCGGCAGCGTCGGTTGTGCCGGAAGCCGGACTCACGCTGCCGCCCGTAGCGGTAAAGGCAACGCTGGCTGAAGGGACTCCCAGGCTAATCTCCTCACTGTTCGCATCTTTGGCATCGGCCTTGAGTTCGAAACTGAGCGTCGCTTTGCCCGTTTCATCTATTGCCTGGCCGGAATTGGTGCATGCGAGGGAATAAGTCCAGTCCAATCCTTTGACAACACCAACACCGGAAGCCTTGGGATCACCTCTCACAACAGCGCCTTTTATCTGTCCGTTGAAGTTTCCCGTGATTTTTCCCTCTTTGAAATTAAGGATGTCTTCGGCCTTAAATTCCACTTCCGCTATTCCCCATCCATCGGTGTAACCCACGTCCGGGGTGATGGTTCCTCCTTCCGCAGTAAAACTGATGAGGGCTTCCGAAGGAGCGTAGCGGACAGTTTTGTTTTCTCCATCCGTAGTAGTTGCCACAACCGAGAACTTAAGGGTGGCCTTCCCATCCTTGTCTATAACCTGTCCGGAGTTTTCACACTCTACAGAATAAGTCCATTCAAGGCCTTTAACCACACCTTGGGCGCTACAGGTTTTCCCGTCCTTTTCAAAAGTGGCCGTAATGGTGGCTTCTACAAAATTAAGGATGTCGTCGGTTTTAAATGTGGCCGCCATCTGGCCTTCATCATTTGTCCACATGGTCATGGATGATGCCCAGACTTCACCTTCATTTGTAGTAAAACCGAGAGTAGCATATTCCACGGGTTTGGTCTCAGTACCTGTCTTCTCCATGAGCTTGAACCAGAGCGTGGCTTGTTTCGTAGTTGCATCAACGGTCTGCGGAGAATTCACACAGGTAAGGGTATAACGCGAGGTGTTGGAAGGTTGGACAGAGACCTTGGTTTCCACCTCGGTGCTTCCGTCGGCATATTTCACTTCGGCCTTTGCAGTAACGTCGGCCCCTTCAAAATTGTCGGCATCCTTTACCTGCAGTTCAACACTCACCTGTCCCTTTTCGTCGGTGGTGGCTTTTTCCTGTGAAAGCGTAGCCTGGTCCGGCCTGCTGTTATCAAACTTCACTTCGGCGCCTCCTACCAGGCGGTCGGCCGTCTCACCTTCAATGCGTTCCGACACTTCAAAGATAATCTTACTCTTCCCGTCCTCGCCCACTACCGGTTTCTCTTCGCCGATGACCCTGATCTTCGGTTTGGCTTTGCCCTTTATGGGACGTGAAGGCGGCAAGATCTCTCCCACGGCGGTACGGTAGGTATTCATATCGTCATATCTTCCGTCCATTGAATGAGAGAATACCCGCAGGCTCGCAGTTACCGTTCCGCCTTTGAAGTTGGCCGGATCCGTAGCAGTGAAGACACAGGTAACCACGCCTTTTTCATCCGAGATGGCGCTTGACGTACAGGTGCCGCCTGTTGCAGTGAATGTCACCTCTGCCCCCCTTTCGTACGAGTTGCCGATACTGCCATTCGATACGGCTTCCCAATTCCAGTAGCAATAGAATGTGAGGACGGCCGTTCCATCCTGCCCCAGTTCCTGCGGAGAATTCTGGCAGACAATTTCATTGGTGGTGGATTTGTAATCCAAACCGTTTCTTTTACATTCCGATGTTTCTCCGCAAGAAGCGATGATCATCAGGATACCCAGCAGAGAAGGGAATCTCTTGGCGGGAGCTGCAAGTTTAGAGTGTTTCATATCTGTGGTCTTTAGTGTTCTATCCACAAATATAATTAAAGTTTATTTTTTAAACAATACCACATCTGACAATCAACCCAAACTTGAATGAACCGTGAAGGACGCAAAAAGCCAGCGAATCGCTGGCTTATAGTAACATGGCGCCTGCAGGCGCCCGGCCGGGCCGTGTCTTTTGCCGCCAAGCACCTGTTAAGTCCCTCCCCCGAGGGGAGGGGTTTCGGGTGGGGGCAACGTGAATGAAATGGGGGCCCAAAAAAGCCTGCGAAGTGATTTCGCAGGCTTTTTTGTGGCCCCAGCAGGATTTGAACCTGCGACCCACGGATTATGAGTCCGCTGCTCTAACCGCTGAGCTATGGGGCC
>CAMJKI010000102.1 GCA_946406355.1 uncultured Bacteroidales bacterium
CCAGATCTGGGAAGCCGGCATGTTCGCCGTGTTCCACAAGCTGGACAACCTCATTGCCATGACGGACTGGAACGGCAAGCAGATTGACGGTCCCGTGGCCGAAGTGGCCGGCGAAGGCGACCTGGCCGAAAAGTGGACCGCCTGGGGCTGGAACGTGATTACCGCCGAGGGACACGACTTCGAATCCATCCTGAAGGCCTTCGAACTGGCCAAGGCCGGCAAGGGCAGCGGCAAACCCACCATGATCCTGTTCAAGACCGAAATGGGTCACGGCGTAGATTTCATGGCCGGCACGCACAAGTGGCACGGCTCCGTCCCCAAGCCCGAGCAGCTGGAAGACGCCCTCAAGCAGTTAGGTGAAACCCCCTTAGGAGATTTTTAGTATGAAAAAGTATACAGATACAGGTAAGAAGGACACCCGCAGCGGTTTTGGCGTGGGTCTCCTGAAGGCCGGACAGGCCGACAGCCGTGTGGTAGCCCTCACCGCAGACCTTAAGGGTTCGCTCAAGATGGACGCCTTTGCGGCCGAATTCCCGGAGCGTTTCATCCAGTGCGGCATTGCCGAAGCCAACATGGTTGGCGCCGCCGCCGGACTGGCCCTCACCGGAAAGATTCCCTTCATCGGCTCGTTTGCCGAATTCGTCACCGGCCGCGTGTACGACCAGGTCCGCCAGGAAGTCTCCTACGGTAAAACCAACGTGAAGATTGCATCGTCCCACGCCGGCATCACCCTGGGCGAGGATGGCGCTACCCACCAGACCATGGAGGATATCGCCCTCATGCGCGCCCTGCCGGAAATGGTGGTCATCAACCCCTGCGACTTCAACCAGACCGCACAGGCCACCATTGCCGCCGCCAAGTACGTGGGTCCCGTGTACCTGCGTTTCGGCCGTCCCAGCGTTCCCAACTTCACAGATCCCGATGAGCCGTTCGTGATCGGCAAGGCCATCGTAATGAACGAAGGCTCGGATGTCACCCTCATCGCCACCGGCCACACCGTGTGGGAGAGCCTGCAGGCCGCCGAGGCCCTGGAGGCCGAAGGCATCAAGGCCGAGGTCATCGACATTGCCACCATCAAGCCGCTGGACGAGGAAGCCATCCTCAAGAGCGCCAAGAAGACCGGTTGCGTGGTTGTGGCCGAAGAGCACAACATGGCCGGCGGTCTGGGAGAGGCTGTTGCCGGGCTCTTTGCCCGCGCCCTCCCCACCCCCGTGGAGTTCGTGAACGGTGCCGATAAATTCGGCCAGTCTGGCACGCCTTCTGCACTGATGGCCGCGTACGGCATCGATGCCGCCCACATTGCAGAGGCGGCAAAGAAAGCCGTTGCGCGCAAGTAAATGAGTGAAAACGAGAAACTTTTCAACCAGATTGTCAAGGACTACAGCGAAAGGCTGTGGTGGCACGTGCGCCGTTTCGTGAACTCCCACGAAGACGCCGACGATCTGTTGCAGGAAATCTTTCTCAAAGTATGGGCTGCGCTTCCTTCCTTCCGGGGGGAATCGCAGCTTTTTACATGGGTATGGCGCATCGCCACCAACGAAACCCTGAACCACCTGAGGAAAGAAAAGGTGCGCGCCGCCCTCAAATTCTCCTCCGTAGATGCGGAAATGGAGCGCCGCATCCAGGCCGATCCCTATTTCAAGGGCACCGAGGCCGAACGGGAACTGGCCAAAGCCGTGCTCAAACTGCCGGAGAAACAGCGCCAGGTGTTCATCATGCGCTGGTGGGACGACCTTTCCTACGAGGAGATGTCGGCCATCACCGGCACCTCGGTGGGCTCCCTCAAGGCTTCGTACCATATAGCCCAGGAAAAAGTGCGCTCCCTTGTTTCGCAAACATTGTTTTAAACCATTTCCCTGATAATACATCTAATAATCGAATTTAACTTATTATTATGTCTATGAAAAAGTACATGACAGTTTGCGCAGCCCTGCTGGTGGCAGTGGTAGCGCTGGGACAGGCTCCCGCCAAAAAGTATGGTGTGAAATCGGCCACGGTGACCGTTGTTACCGACATGATGGGCGAAAAGACAGAGAGCACCTCCTACTTCGACGACTTCGGTGCCAAGGAGACAACCCAGATGGAAATGATGGGCATGAAGATGACCCAGCTCTCCCGCGACGGCAAAATGTACATCATCAATGCCGAACAGAAGCAGGTGCAGGAAATGCCCGCCCAGGAAAGCGTGAACTATCTTAACCTTACCCCGGAAATCATTAAGAAATATAATGTAAAGGAAGTGGGCAAGGAAACCGTTGCCGGCAAAGAGTGCACCAAGTACACGGTGGAGCTTTCCCAGATGGGCCAGACTGTAAAAGCGGAAGTTTCCGTATGGCAGGGATATGCCTTTAAGTCCAAAATTGACATGGGCGGCTTCGGCGTCTCCACCGAGGTAAAGGAATTCAAAGAAGGTCCCGTTGACGCTAAACTCTTCGATATCCCTAAATTCTAATTAAACTTTTGCCTTCTTCCCGTGTCAAAGTAAGCGTTATGACCAGAAAATCAGACATATCCACTCCGGAAGGTTACTTCCAGGACCTGCAGGCACGGCTTAGCGCCATTCCTGGAAAGCAGGCTGCCTCCAAGCCTTCCACAGTTATTCGCCGCTTTACGCCTTACCTGGCGTATGCCGCGTCGCTGGCCATTCTGGTGGCTGTGGGTAACTTTATACTGCGGAAGACAAGCACTCCCGCCGTGCAGGAAGATCCTTACTGGGAATATTACGCATACCTGTCGGGCGCTTTGGATCCCGATGGCTACTACGAATACACAGAAGTAGAGGATCTTTCCGAAGAAGATATCATCAACTATCTTCTGGCCAGCAATGTTTCACTTGATCAGTTAGCAATGAGTTATGAAGAAGGTTTTTAGTTTAATCTGTGTCCTGGCGGTTTGCGCCACGGCGCTGGCCCAGGGACAGCCCAAGGGCAATGAAAAGAAAACCGACGGCAACGACTGGCGGGAGCGTGTACGCGCCGCCCAGGTTGCCTTCCTCACCAACGAACTGGATTTGACGGAAGCCGAAGCCCAAAGTTTCTGGCCCGTATACAACGACGTTCAGAAGCAGCGCCGCCAAGCCTTCGAGGCCCAGCAGAAAGCCTTCATGGCCCTGCAGAAGGGCATCGACGGTAACGATGTAAACAAGCTCCTCCAGGAGTATGTGGCTGCCTCCAAAAAACTGAACGCCATAGAAGAAGGTGCCGCAGACCGATACAAGAAGGTACTTCCCGTACAGAAAGTGGCTAAGCTGCTGCTGGCCGAAGAGAAGTTCCGTCATCAGCAGATCGGCCGGCTGGGCCAGGGCGGCATGCCCTTCGGCCCCCAGGGCGGCCCTCAGGGGAACCCTCCTTATCCGGGAACGTATCCCGGCCAGAACCGCGGAGGCAACGCCCCCGCCCAAAAACAGGACTCATCGATTTAAGATAAGTTAAGAGTTGGTTAGAAAAGAAAAAGCCCCGCGGAGACGCAGGGCTTTTTTGATAGTGCAACCGTACGGTTACTTCTGGCGGGAGCGCCAGAGGGCGGACATGTCTTCCAGGGTTTTGCCCTTGGTTTCCGGTACCATACGCCACACGAAGAGGGCGGCCAGCAGGCACATGAAGCAGTAGAGGCCATAAGTGAAGGCCGGGCTCCAGGTGTACATGGGCACAAAGGTGGAACTCACAATAAAGTTGGAGATCCACTGGAAGGCCACTGCAATGGCCACGGCGGCGCCGCGGATGGTGTTGGGGAAAATCTCGGAGATGAGCACCCAGCAGATGGGGCCCCAGCTGAACATGAAGGACGCGGAGTAGATCATGATGCTGAGCACGCCCACGATACCGGGAACGCCCGGAACGGCATCGGCCAGAGCCACACCCAGCGCACCCAGGGCCATGCCCAGGGAACCTGTAATGAGCAGCGGCTTGCGCCCGAGTTTCTCTACCGTAAAGATGGCCACCAGAGTAAAGCTGATGTTCACGATACCCATAACCACCGTCTGCGTCATGGCGTTGCCCATGCCCATCGACTCAAAAATACGCGGGGCAAAATAGAGCACCGCATTGATGCCGACGAACTGCTGGAAAACGGACAGCATGCAGCCGATGAAGATGACCACGAAGCCATAGGCCATGAGCTTTTCCTTCTTCTCAATAACCGTCGCCTTGATATCGGCAATGATCTGGGAAGCCGCGGAAGAGCCGTTGATGCGGGAAAGCACCTTGAGGGCCTTGTCTTCCTGACCGGACATAACAAGGTAACGCGGCGTTTCCGGCACCAGCATGATGAGCAGGGTGAAAAGACCTGCCGGAACACACTCGGAGCCGAACATGAGACGCCAGCCTACCTGGTTGGTCCATTCCACCACGGCAGGGTCGTTCTTATGCGACTGGATAATAAGGAAGTTCACGAAGTACACGACCAGCTGGCCGAAGATAATCGCGAACTGGTTCCAGCTCACCAGCTTGCCGCGCTTGTTGGCCGGAGCCACCTCGGCAATGTACATGGGGCAGATGGCCGATGCCATACCTACGCCGATGCCACCGAGAACGCGGTAGAGGTTGAACGCTACCCAGAGGGACTGGGTGGGAACGCCCTTCTCGAAGAACAGGAACTCCGGATAGTAGGAACCGGCGGCGCTCAGGAAGAAGCAGATACCTGCGAAGAACAGGCTCTTCTTACGGCCGAACTTACCGGCGAACAAACCGGAGAGCGCACTGCCGATGATGCATCCGATGAGTGCGCTGGAGGAGGTGAAGCCGTGCAGGAACTTGGTGTAGGTGAAGTCTGAGGCGCCCTCAAAGAACGCCTGCAGACCTCGCTCTGCACCGGAAATGACGGCTGTATCGTATCCGAACAGCAGGCCGCCCAGAACAGCGACGAGCACGATCGAAAACAGATACGCTCCCGATCCTTTTTCTTGCGTAGCCATTACTTAGCGTACAGGTTCAGGAGGGTTTCGTAAAGCTCCTGCTTGCCGGAAGCAACCTTGGGCTCGCCATTCTTCTTGGCGTAGTCGTAGAGCTCTTCCAGGGAAGCCTTGCCTTCCTCGAACTTCTTGCCCAGACCGCTGTCGAAGGAAGCGTAACGCTCCTTGACCATCTTGCAGATAGGACTCTCTTCCAGAACAGCAGCAGCGTTAAGGAGAGCGTGAGCCATGGCGTCCATGGCGCTGATGTGGGCGATGAAGATGTCCTCAGGATCCGTAGAGGAACGACGGAGCT
>CAMJKI010000103.1 GCA_946406355.1 uncultured Bacteroidales bacterium
GTCGCGGATGAAGTTGATGAAGCTGTAGTCCTTCATCCAGTCGTAGTTGTTCACCAGTTCGGCCTTGTTGGGGGCGTCGGATTCAAAATCCAGGAAACGGGCCAGCTGGGCCTTGAGGCAGGCCACGTTGTGGTTCAGGGTTTCCTCGTCCAGGAGGTTCCGTTCGGCCGATTTCATGGAAGGGTCTCCAATCATGCCGGTAGCACCGCCCACCAGGGCGAAGGGCTTGTGCCCGCAGTTCTGGAAATGCTTCAGGATCATTACACTTACCAGATGGCCGATGTGCAGGGAATCGGCCGTGGGGTCAATACCCACATAGGCCGCCTGCGGACCTTCCATCAGTTTCTCTTCTGTTCCGGGCATGATGTCCTGAATCATGCCGCGCCAGCGAAGCTCTTCTACAAAATTCTTCATATGGTCTTTTCCTTATTTTCGTTTTAACCTACAAAGATACAAATAATATCTGTAATACTTATTAAGTATGTGACGCGGTTTGGGCTGCGCTTTGCGTGTTGAAAAGTTTGTGAATAACTTTCCCGGGGCGGGTGGGGGAATCCGGCGATAAGCCCCTAACTTTGTATCCAAAGAACGCGGATTGCCCCATGGCAGTCCGTGCCTTTTCACCCCTTTTAGATACCATTAATTTGTAAGTAATTAATAATCAATAATATGGAAGTACGTAAAACCAATGGTTCGTTCGAAGAGTTCGACAAAGAGAAACTCATGAACGGTATCCGTCTGGCCTATGTGCACACCGGTCAGCCCGTTCCGGAGGATGTAGTGGTTTCGGTAGTGGACAACCTGTTCATCTACGACAAAATGTCCAGCCAGGAAATCCGCCGCCAGGTGGTGGAATCGCTCATGTCCATCAATAAAAAGGCCGCCCTGGAATACATTGAAACCTTCGACCGCGGAACCGACCTTCGCAAGAAGCGGGACTTTATCCGGGACTATATCAACGCCTCCAATGCCGCCACGGGTTCCAAGTTCGACTCCAACGCCAATATCACGCACAAGAACATTGTAACGTTGGGCAACGAACTCTATAAGGAGAACAATATCAAGCAGAACCGCTATATCATGCAGGACAAGATCAAGGCCCTGTACGGAAAGAACCTGGCTCAACAGTATATTGCCGACCTGGAGTCCCACGTGCTGTACAAGCACGACGAAAGCGGTACGCCGGGCTATCCGTATTGCGTGGCCATCACCATGTATCCTTTCCTGGTAAGCGGCCTGCGGGAACTGGGCGGCGTATCCGTCGCTCCCACAGACCTCAAGAGTTTCTGCGGAGAATTCATCAACCTGGTGTATTCCATCTCTTCACAGTTCATGGGTGCGGTGGCCACGCCGGAATTCCTCATGTACCTGGACTACTTCATCCGCAAGGACTATGGTGACGATTACCTTTCCCGCCTGGACGAGGTTGTGGAGAACAATACCAAACACCGCACCCTTAAAAAGGTGATAGACAATTGCTTCCAGCAGGTGGTCCACTCCATGAACATGCCCGCCGGCAACCGCGGTTACCAGACGGTGTTCTGGAACATCGGCTATTTTGACAAGCCGTACTTCGAGGGCGTGTTCGGCGAATTCGTTTTCCCGGACGGCAGCTCTCCCAAGTGGGAAACCCTTTCCTGGCTGCAGAAGCATTTCATGGAATGGTTCAACGAGGAACGCAACCACTATATCCTCACCTTCCCGGTGGAGACGATGGCCCTCCTCACGGACGGCGGAGACGACTATGCCGACAAGGAGTACGCCGACTTCACGGCCGAAATGTGGGCCAAAGGCCATAGCTTCTTCTGCTACATCTCCAACAGCCCGGACAGTCTTTCCAGCTGCTGCCGCCTGCGCAATTCCCTCAAGGACCTGGACGACGAAGAGCACAACCACACCACCCACCAGTATTCTATGGGTACGGCTTCCGTGGCCACCGGCTCCAAGAGCGTGATGACCATCAACCTCAACCGCCTTATCCAGGACGCCGCCCGCAAGTACTTCAAGCAGGAGAAGGGAGAGGCCATTGCCCCGGACCGTCCCCTGAAGCAGAACCAGTACGACAAGGAAGTGCTGTACCGCTACATTACGGAAGCTGTTGCCGACCAAACCTACCGGGTGCACAAGTACCAGACCGCTTTCAACGAGATTATCAAGGATTTCCTCAAGGCCGATATGCTGGATGTGTACCGCGCCGGCTTCATCGACATGCGCAAGCAGTACCTTACCGTGGGCGTGAACGGCCTTACGGACGCCGCCGAATTCCTGGGCCTGAAGATTTCCCCCAATCCGGCCTACAAGGAGTTTGTAAACACCCTCCTGGAAACCATCAACGTGTGCAACCGCAAGTCCCGCACCAAGGACTGCATGTTTAACACGGAGTTCGTGCCCGGAGAGAACCTTTCCGGCAAAAACTACAAATGGGACAAGAAGGACGGCTATTTTGTGAGCTCCAGGCACAACATGTACAGTTCCTACTTCTATAATCCGGAAGACGAAAGCCTGTCCATGATAGACAAGTTCAAGCTGCACGGCGAAGACTTTGTGAAGTATCTGGACGGCGGCAGCGCCCTGCACATGAATATTGCCGAGCATCTCACCCAGGAACAGTACCGCCAGTTGCTTAACACAGCGGCCCACTACGGCACCAACTACTTCACCTTCAACTGCCGTAACACCGTGTGCAACGACTGCGGTTACATCTCCAAGGATACGCTCACCGTATGCCCCAAGTGCGGCAGCTCCAACCTGGACTACCTTACCCGGGTAATCGGTTACCTGAAGAGAGTTTCTTCCTTCAGCGAACCGCGTCAAGAGGAGGCGGCAAAGCGCTTCTATATAGAAGAAAAGTAACTTTCTGTCATATCCAGCGCAGCGAGCGTATCTCATGATCAAGTACGTCCCGGAGATGACATCCGTGGTCCTGGAGGAGATTCCGGACCGGGTTTCCCTGGCAGTGGACATATCCAACTGCCGGGGAAACTGCGAAGGCTGCCATTCCCCCTTCCTCAAAAAGAATATCGGCCGGGAACTCACAAGCGATGTCATCGATGCGCTGGTGGCCGATAACTTTGGCGTAAACTGCTTCCTGTTCCTGGGCGAGGGGAGAGATCCGGAAGCACTGCTGGATTTGGCCGACCATGTGCGCTCCCTGGGTCTGGAGGCGGCCGTGTACAGCGGCCGGGAAGTGGTGGAGGACATTTACTGGGACCATTTCGACTATATCAAGCTGGGCCCTTACAAGCCTGCCCTGGGCCCGCTGAACAGTCCCACCACCAACCAGCGCCTTTATCATGTTATAGACGGTCAGCCGGAAGACATCACGGACCGTTTCTGGCAGCGGGGCGTATCGCGTTGAATCCCCGGTTTTTAACTTTCTTTGCAAAAATTTTAAAAACAAGAGAACAACTTTGGTTTTTTTTCCTATATTTGCAACAGTAAGTTGATTATGAATAAGCAATCCTTCAGCATGTGTTGTTGCTGTGCCGCCCTCAAGGTTGGTACGGTTTAACGCGTTGCATAAGGATTCCCTTTATTATAGCACAGTATTAAACCTGCCACCTTCCGGCAGGTTTTCTTTTTGTCTGAAGGGGCAGGATTGTTTAACAAATAAATAGTAGTGTAGTATGATTTACAAAAACTTAACAGAACTCATCGGCCGTACTCCCTTATTGGAACTGGGTCCTTTCGAAGGACAGCAGGCCCGTATCCTTGCCAAGGTGGAGTATTTCAATCCCGGCGGCAGCGTGAAAGACCGTATCGCTCTGGCCATGATAGAAGATGCCGAGAACCGGGGGCTCATCTCTCCCGGCGCCACCATCATCGAGCCCACCAGCGGCAATACCGGTGTGGGCCTGGCCTGGGTGGGTGCAGCCAGGGGCTACAAGACCATCCTCACCATGCCGGACACTATGAGCCTGGAGCGCCGCAATCTGCTGAAAGCGCTTGGGGCACAGCTGGTCCTTACGCCCGGCTCCGAAGGCATGAAGGGAGCCATCGCCAAGGCCGAACAGCTGAAGGCGGAAATCCCCGGTTCCGTGATTCTGGGACAGTTTGTGAATCCGGCCAATCCGGCCATCCACGAGAAGACCACCGGTGTGGAAATCTGGGAAGATACGCACGGCTTCGTAGATATCTTTGTGGCCGGCGTCGGCACCGGCGGAACCGTAAGCGGAGTGGGCCGGGCCCTCAAGGCCAAGAAACCCGGGGTCAGGATTGTGGCCGTGGAGCCGGCTTCATCGGCCGTGCTTTCCACCGGCGTGGCCGGAAAGCACAAGATCCAGGGCATTGGGGCAGGTTTTGTGCCTGCCACGTACGATGCTTCCGTGGTGGATGAAGTCCTGCCGGTAAGCGATGAAGACGCCGTCCGTGGCGGCCGTCTCCTCTCTTCCAAGGGTCTGCTGGTGGGTATCTCTTCCGGCGCCGCTTTCTCGGCCGCCCTTACCCTGGCCCGAAAGAAGGAGAATGCCGGAAAGACCATCGTGGCCCTGCTTCCGGACACCGGTGAGCGCTATCTTTCCACCATCCTCTATGCTTTTGAAGACTATCCTGTATAGGAATATGGATAAAAGACAGATTGAACATTTTATGGAATGCATCCGGGGGCTCGTTTTTGACGGGGCCCCCGAACTGCATGCCGAAACCCTGTCCCTGCTGGAAGGCCTGGTGGGCGAGGATAAGGCAAAAGCCTTCATGAACCAGATGCCGGAAATCCGGAGGCTCATCCTTACCGACGTGGATGCCATTGCCAGCAACGATCCTGCGGCGGACGACCGGGAGGAGATTATCTCCTGCTATCCCGGCGTAACGGCCATGCTGCACTATCGTACGGCCAACCGGCTGTTCCGCCTGGGCGTTCCCGTTCTGCCGCGCTTCATTACGGAACTGGCGCATTCGGCCACGGGTATCGACATTCATCCCGCCGCCAGCATCGGCGAGTATTTTGCCATTGACCACGGTA
>CAMJKI010000104.1 GCA_946406355.1 uncultured Bacteroidales bacterium
GCTGGACGGCGGCCTGCAGCCCCGTGCCGTGAGCCGCGACCTGGACTGGGGCGTGCCCGTCCCGGTGGACGGCGCCGAAGGGAAGGTGCTGTACGTTTGGTTTGACGCTCCCATCGGCTACATCTCCAATACCCAGGAGCTGCTGCCGGAAAGCTGGGAGAAGTGGTGGAAAGACCCCGAAACCCGGCTGGTGCACTTTATCGGCAAGGACAATATCGTGTTCCACTGCATAGTGTTCCCGTCCATGCTCAAGGCCTATGGGGATTATGTGCTGCCGGACAACGTGCCTTCCAACGAGTTCCTGAACCTGGAGGGGGACAAGATTTCCACCTCCCGCAACTGGGCGGTGTGGGTGCACGAATACGAGGAACAGTTTCCCGGCTGCGAGGACGTGCTGCGCTATGTGCTCACGGCCAACGCGCCCGAAACCAAGGACAACGACTTTACCTGGAAGGACTTCCAGAGCCGCAACAACAGCGAGCTGCTGGCCGTGATGGGCAACTTCGTGAACCGGGCCGTGGTGCTCACGCACAAGTACTTCGGCGGCAAGGTTCCGGCCAATCTGAAGCCGGAAGCCATTGATGCCGAAACCCTTGCGGCGGTAAAGCCCTGCCGCGAGGCGCTGGAGAAATACATTGAGACCTATCACTTCCGTGAGGCCATGAAGGAGGCCATGAATATTGCCCGCATCGGCAACAAGTACATCTCCGACATGGAGCCGTGGAAGGTGGCCAAGGAGGATATGGACCGCACGGCCAGCATCCTGTACACCTGCCTGCAGGTTTGTGCCGACATTGCTATCGCCTTTGAGCCCTTTACGCCCTTCAGCGCCGAAAAGCTGCGCGGCATCCTCCGCGTGGGCCTGGATGCCGGTGTGGATCATCGGGCCGGCGAAGGCGTCCCTACCGAAAACTTCTACAAACCCGGTGAAGGGAAAGCCGTTCATACGGCACCGGCAGGAGAAGTCTCCTGCTCCGCAAAAATGATTGCCGATTCTTCTCCTGCCGGCATATCGGAGGGGAGCACCCCGAAGGGAGCATCGGCTATTAATTCAGCGACCAAAGGGGTGTTCCCTTCCGATTCCATCGTACTGAACTGGGAGATGCTGGGCAACGCCGAGATTCTTCCCGCCGGTCATGAGCTGGGAGAGCCGGTGCTGCTGTTCCGCAAGATAGAAGATGCCGAGGTAGAGGCCCAGATTGCCCGCCTGCAGGCCATCAAGGCCGAACGGGAAGCCGCCGAGGCAGCCAAAGCGGCCGAAGAAGCTGCCAAAAAGGTGGAGCCCCAGAAGCCGGAGGTTACCTTCGATCAGTTCGGCGCCATGGATATCCGCACCGCCACAGTGCTGGCCGCTGAGCGCGTGCCCAAGACGGACAAGCTCCTGAAGCTTACCATCGACACGGGCATCGACCAGCGCACCATCGTTTCCGGCATTGCCGAATACTACAGTCCGGAGGATATGCTGGGCAAGCAGATCTGTATCCTGGCCAACCTGGCGCCGCGCGTAATCCGCGGCATCGAGAGCAAGGGCATGATCCTGATGGCCAAGCAGGGCGACGGCAAAATGCGCTTCATCACCCCGCAGGAGGTCGTCACCAACGGCGCCTGCATCGGCTAAGGCCTCAACAAACTGAAAATTAACACATTACGTTTTTCTCCCTGTGACTAAAATCACAGGGAGAAATCGTTAAATGGCTGAGTATCAAGCTATAAGTGAATCCACTGAATATCTTCGTCGCGGCGCCACCAGGTGAGTTGGCGCTTGGCGTAGTGGCGGGTGTTGGCCTGGATGTGGCGGATGGTGGTTTCCAGGTCGAAGGCTCCGTCGAAGTATTCGAACATTTCGCGGTAGCCTACGGTTTGCAGGGGCGTTAAGTCCCGGTACGGCAGCAGGCTGCGGGCTTCTTCCTCCAGGCCGTCCTCTATCATCTTGAGCACGCGGGCATCGGTGCGGGCATACAGTTCTTCCCGGGGCCGCTCCAGGCCGATTTTCTTAATGGTGAAATTGCGCTCCTTGAACGTGCGCGTTTTGAAGGAGGAAAAAGGCTTGCCCGTGAACAGGCATACCTCCAGGGCACGCACTACGCGCCGGCCGTTGGTAAGGTCTATCTCTTCGTAGGAAACCGGGTCCAGTTCCCGCAGCTGTTCGGCCAGCACCTCTACGCCTTCGTCCTTGAGGCATTCTATCAAGTGCTCCCGCAGTTGCAGGGGCACTTCCGGAAAGTCGTCCAGCCCGTAGCAGAGGGCATCTATATAGAGCATGGAGCCGCCGCACATTACCAGCGTCTGATATCCTTCGGCAAAGAGCCGATGGATGAGCTTGAGGGCCTCTACCTCGTAGATACCCGCCGTGTAGGGACGCGTAACGGGGACTTCGCGGATGAAATAATGCTTTACGGCCGCCAGTTCCTCGTCGGAAGGAACTGCCGTGCCGATGCGCATTTCCTTATAGATTTGGCGGGAGTCGCAGGAGATGACGGGAGAGCCCACTTCCAGGGCGCGCTGAATGGCATAGGCGGTTTTGCCTACACCGGTGGGGCCGAGTATAATCTCCAGCGTTTGCCCCATCCCCTATTCGTTCTCGTCAAAGATTTCCTTTCCGTCTTCGTCTTCTTCCTCGTCTTCCTCCTCGTCCTCGGCATCTTCTTCGTCGAAGCCTTCATCGTCCATATCTTCCGGCTCTTCCCCGGGCAGGAAGCGCTGCTTCTCCGGCAGGTCTTCAAAAGCCACGTAACCGTTCTCGAATTCGATGGGATTGGGGCCCTTGGTTTCCGTGAGCACCGGAAAATCCGGATTCACCTTGGCGGCGGAAGCATCTTCTTCCACCGAGATATTTACGCTTTTACGGTTGGTTACATCGTAGAAGTACACGAAACTGGCGGCACCCGCCTTAACAGCCTTTTCCAGAGACACGGCATCTACCGTTCCGGAGCCCAGGTCGAAGAGTCCGTACCGGCCCGTAACAGAGCCGTCGGAAGCCAGGGCTTTAAACATAATTAGCTGGTCCTGAGGGAATTCCATATCGGCCCGCAGTTGCTTGTGCAGGGTATATAGGGTAGTGGCGCCGTTCACAAGATAGATTCTGTAGAATCCTTTAATCCCGCTTAGGGTGACTTTAATTTTAAATACCATAAATGTTCGTTTTGCGTTCTCAAATATAGCGCTTTTTTCCGGTTCAATTGCAAAATTCTCCAAAAAACGCTACTTTCGTAGTAATGGATCTTTTCGACGCATATTCCAGCATCGCAGCCCCGTCGGAGGGCCTGTACAAAGACAACGGCTCCCGCTTCATAGCCCTGGCCTATCCGGTAGAAACGGAAGAGGAGGTTAAGGCCATTGTAGCGGGCCTCAGGAAGCAGTATCACGATGCCCGGCACCACTGCTTCGCCTATCGGCTGGGGTATAAAGGCAACGTATTCCGCAGCTCCGACGACGGCGAACCTTCCGGCAGTGCGGGGCGCCCCATCCTGGGGCAAATAGACTCGGCCGGGCTCAGCGACGTGCTGGTTGTGGTGGTGCGTTATTTCGGCGGCATCAAACTGGGCATTCCGGGCCTTATCCGGGCCTACAAAACCTCTACGGCCGATGCGCTGGCGCAGGCACAGGTGGTGGAAAAGATAGCCGGCGTGTGGCTTCGGCTCAGCTTCGGCTACGAGTCCATGAACGCTGTAATGAAGGTGCTCAAGGAGATGGATCTGCCCCAGCGGGCCCAGGATTTCGGGCAGCAGTGTTCGCTGGAAGTGCGGGTGCGGCTGTCGGCCCTGGACAGCTTCCGCGAAAAAATGGGAACCACCATAAAAATAGAAGAAATATAGGTTTTCCAGAGTTAAATGCCTATCTTTACAAGCTATTATTTTTATTAGCTTATTATAACTATACTATAACGTCATGTCTAAGAAAGTTCATGTATTCAATGCAGGTCCCTGCATCCTTCCGCAGGTAGCCATCGAAAAGGCCAAGGAGGCCCTCACAGATTTCGCCGGAACAGGTGTTTCGCTCCTTTCCATCTCCCACCGCACCAAAGAGTGGGACGCCGTGATGGACGAAACCCGCGCCCTCTGGAAGGAACTCCTTCACATCCCGGACACCCACGAGGTTGTATTCCTGGGCGGCGGTGCATCCCTGCAGTTCCTTTATGTGGCCATGAATTACCTGGAGAAAAAGGCCGCGTACCTGGACACCGGCGTATGGGCTCACAAGGCTCTGGTAGAGGCCCAGGGCATCGGCGAGGCATCGGCCATCGCCTGCTCCAAGGACAAGAACTACACCTATATTCCCAAGGGATTCGAAATCCCGGCCGATCTGGACTATCTGCACATTACCACCAACAATACCATCTACGGAACGGAGATCCACGAGGATATGGACTGCCCGTGCCCGCTCATTGCCGATATGTCGTCGGACATCATGTCCCGTCCGGTGGACGTTAGCAAGTACGACCTCATTTACGGCGGCGCCCAGAAGAACGTGGGCCCTGCCGGCGTCATCTTCGCCATTATCAAGAAGGACTCCCTGGGCCGCGTAACCCGCCATATCCCCACGATGCTGGACTACCGTACCCATATCGACAAACTTTCCATGTTCAATACCCCGCCCGTGTTTGCCATTTACGTGATGAACGAAACCCTCAAGTGGCTCAAGGGCATCGGTGGTGTGGAAGCCATCTACGAGATTAACAAGAAGAAGGCCGCCCTGCTGTACGATGAAATTGACCGCAACAGCCTGTTCGTGGGTACTGCCGCCCAGGAAGACCGTTCCCTCATGAACGTGTGCTTTGTGATGGCTCCCGGCAAGGAAGAGCTTCAGGACGAATTCTTTGCCTTTGCCAAAGAGCGCGGCATGGTGGGCATCAAGGGCCACCGCAGCGTAGGCGGTTTCCGCGCCT
>CAMJKI010000105.1 GCA_946406355.1 uncultured Bacteroidales bacterium
TGCCGACCTGGGCGCCACCGCCATTTGGTGCACGCCGCTGCTGGGAGACAACGCCCGCCGCGGCTCCTACCACGGGTATGCCTGCAGCGACTACTACCATATCGATCCTCGCTATGGTACCAATGAAAAGTATCGTGAATTTGTAGAAAAGTCCCACCGGAAAGGCATCAAGGTGATTCTGGACGTGGTCACCAACCATTCCAGCACGGAGCACTGGTGGATGCAGGACCTTCCTTTCACGGACTGGGTGCACATGAACGAGCCCTACGTGAACTCCAATCACCAGATGAGCCTGGCCCTGGATCCCAATGCCTCCAAGGCAGACCTGGCCATCATGGAAAACGGCTGGTTCTCCCGTGGCATGCCGGACATGAACCTGGACAACCCATTCATGCTCAAATACTTCCAGCAGTGGGCCATCTGGTGGATAGAATACTCCAAGCTGGACGGCTTCCGGGTAGACACCTGGTTCTACAACGAGAAAGTGCCCATGTCCCTCTGGGCCAAGGCCGTGACCGACGAATACCCGGGCTTCAACATTGTGGGGGAGGTGTGGAATGCCAACCCGGACTACATTGCCTACTGGCAGGGCGGCAACCCCAACACCGACGGTTTTGACTCCCACCTCCCTTCCGTGATGGACTTCCCGCTCCAGGCTGCCATTTCGCAGACCTTGTCGGCCCCCATCCCCGGGCAGGAACAGCCCCGGCAGGGTGCACCGCAGGGACGCGGACGCCGCGCACAGGATCTGTCGGCCGTGTATAATGCCCTCACGCACGACTTTGTGTACCACGACCTGAGCCACATGCTCATCTTCCTGTCCAACCATGACATTGCCCGCATTGGCGACACCTTCGGCCACTCCCCGGAACGCATGAAAATTGCTTTCACGCTGCTGGCCACCTTACGCGGCATTCCGCAGCTGTTCTATGGCGACGAAATGATGTTTGTCACGGGCAATCCGCGCCGGGACGACGGCCGCCTGCGGATGGATTTCCCCGGCGGCTGGGAGGGCGACAGCGTGAACCTGTTCACGGAAGAAGGCCGTCTTGCGGCCGCCAAGGACAGCACGTACGCCCACGTGGTGGACCTGCACGGCTATGCCCGCACCTTGTTCCAGTGGAGAAAGGGTAAAGACGTGATTCACAGCGGAAAAACGCTGCACTTCATCCCGCAGGACAACACGTACGGGTACTTCCGCTACAATGACAGCGAAGTGGTGTTTGTGTTCATCAACCTATCCCAGGAACCGCAGAAAGTGAGTTGGACCCGCTTCCGGGAAATGACGGACGGGCTTGGTGCAGGACGCAACGTCCTCACCGGAGAAAGCGTTACCGTTAGTGACAACACGGAAGTGGCGCCGCTCAGTTCCCTGATTATAGAATACAAGAAATAAACACCCCGTCGCGAGATGCGGCCCCAATGAAAACCTATTTATTAGTGTGTAGTTATTTTCATTGGTTAAGGGAGCGACCGCATAAAGGTTGCTCCCTTTTAACAAAAGAAAAAACCTGATTGCTATGCGTAAACTCCTATTTTCCGCCGCCCTCGCCATTGCCGTGAGCGCCGCGGCACAGAACAACCCCGTAGCCGCTCCCGGCGCCCAGGTGGTAGCCGGCAATGCGCGTTTTACGGTACTCACAGACCGGCTCATCCGCATGGAATGGGCCCCGGAGGCCCAGTTTGAAGACCATGCCACCCTGGCTATCGTAAACCGCAACCTGCCGGTGCCTTCCTTCAGCGTTTCCCGCAAAGGCGCCGCCGTCACCATCAAGACCCAGGCCCTCACGCTCACCTATTCCGGAGAAGGTGCCTTCACGGCCGACAACCTGAAGGTCCGCTTCCGCATGGGCGGAAAAACCGTTACCTGGACCCCCGGGGCCGATGCATCGGGCAACCTCATGGGCACCGCCCGCACACTGGACGGTTGCCAGGGTCCGGAGAAAATCAACTACAACGACCCCATGGAACCGGGCATCCTGTCCCGCGACGGCTGGGCCGTGGTGGACGAGAGCCGGCGCCACATCTTTGTGGAAAGCAGCTCCGACTGGGGCGAATGGGTGGCCGAACGTCCTGTCCAGGACGGCCAGGACCTCTATCTCTTTGCCTACGGACATGACTACAAGGCCGCCCTTGCGGACTACGCCAAAGTGGCCGGGAACATCCCTATGCCACCCAAGTTTGTCTTTGGCTACTGGTGGAGCCGCTATTGGGCCTATACGGACGAAGAGTTCATCCAGCTGGCCCTGGAGTTCCGCTCCCGGAAACTGCCCATTGACGTAATGGTGATTGACATGGACTGGCATGAAACCTGGCAGAATGCCGGCAGGCGCCTCAGGCGTGACGAGTTCGGCCAGAGCATAGGCTGGACCGGCTACACCTGGAACCAGGACCTCATCGGCGACCCGGAAGGCTTTTTGGCCGACATCCACGCCATGCACCTGAAAACGTCCCTGAACCTGCATCCGGCGTCGGGCATCGTCCCCCGCGAGAAGGTATATCCGGCATTTGTGAAGGATTACCTGGCAAGGACCGGCACGGACTACGACGGGCCCAACGGCTATGTATACGCGGGCGGTGAGGCCATCGGCCGCGACCGGGCGGCCCGGAAAGGATACCATGCTCCCGTCCCCTTCCGCATGGACCAGGTGGCCTGGGCCGATGCCTACTTCAACTCCGTCATCCATCCCCTGGAAGCACAGGGCGTGGATTTCTGGTGGCTGGACTGGCAGCAGTGGAAAGAGAGCAAATATGTCCCCGGCCTCAGCAACACCTTCTGGCTCAACTACACCTTCTGGCTCAACTACACCTTCTTCAATGACAAGGTGCGCCGCAGCCGCGGCCTGGCGCCGGAAGAAGCGGAGCGACCCATGATTTACCACCGCTGGGGCGGACTGGGAAGCCACCGCTACCAGCTGGGCTTCTCCGGAGACACCCACATCAAGTGGGAAGTGCTGGGCTACCTGCCGGAATTTACCGCCTCTGCCTCCAACGTGCTCTACGGCTATTGGGGCCACGACCTGGGCGGCCACATGCAGCGGGGCGAACAGCCCACGGACCCGGAACTCTATACCCGCTGGCTGCAGTACGGCGTCTTTTCCCCCATCTTCAAGACCCACAGCACATCGTCGGCCGTGCTGGAACGCCGCTTCTGGATGTTCCCGGAGCATTTTGCCTACATGAAGGAGGCGCTGGAGCTACGCTATGCCCTGACACCTTACATTTACGACATGGCCCGCGAAGCTTACCAGACAGGCATTTCTCTGTGCCGGCCACTCTATTATGAGTATCCGGAGGAAGATAAAGCCTATACCTGGAAACAGGAGTATTTCTTTGGCGACAACATCCTGGCCGCCACGGTGTGTGAACCCGTGGACAGCCTTTCCGGCAAGGCCGGCAGGGAGGTATGGCTGCCCGACGGCAACCAGTGGTACGACATGGCCCACAAACAGCTGCTCAAGCCTGGCATTCACAAGCTTGCATACAGGATAGACCAAAATGCCTGGTTTGTAAAGGCCGGCGCCATCATTCCCCTGGCTGCCAAGGGCATCCAGCACCTGCAGGAGCCCACCAACGCCTGGCGCATCTTCATCGCCCCCGGCAGCGGCAAAAGCACATACCTTCATTATGAGGACGATGGCGTGAGCCAGGCCTATCCCACGCAGTTTGCCACCACCCGGATTCGCAAGAACGCCGCCGGAAGCGGACTTATGGTAGAAATCGCCCCCAGGGAAGGCAGTTACAAGGGGATGCCCCGCACCCGCGTGCTGACTGTTGTGCTGGGCGGACTTTCCCGCTGCCCCAAGGCCACGTTAGACGGGCAGGAACTTCCCTGTAGCTACAGCAGCACCACCCGCGTGGCGGAGGTGTATCTCCCCGAGCACGATGCACAGCAGGCCATTAAGCTGACTGTCAAGTATTAAGCTTTAATGCGGGTAACTTGACATATTTTGTCAAGTTACCCACATTGTCGACATCTTACTCCGCCGCAATGCACTCTATTTCCACGAGCGCACCTTTCGGAAGCGTTTTCACAGCTACGGCACTGCGGGCCGGGAACGGAGCGGAAAAAAGCTGGGCGTAGACCTCGTTCATGGCGGCGAAATCGGCCATGTCGGCAAGAAATACGGTGGTCTTCACCACATTTTTGAGAGAGAGGCCGGCGGCTTCAAGGATGGAAGCGGCGTTGGTGAGGCTCTGACGGGTCTGCTCCTTCACACCGCCTTCAGGGAAGGCGCCCGTTGCGGGGTCGATGGGAAGCTGTCCGGAAACAAAAACGAGCCCGGCACCGCTACTGATAGCCTGGCTATAAGGTCCGATGGCCGCAGGGGCCTTGTCTGAATGGATGGGTTTCATATCAAATGCTTTAGAATTTCAGGAATGCGGCAAAGGCCTCCACATCCAGATTGTAGCCACGAGGGCCACGCAGGGTGTTACCGGAAGCATCCAGGATGAAGTAATTGGGCTGGGAATTGACCCCGAAGCGGTCCAGGACCAGCTTGGAATTGACTCGGCCCACATCTTTGAGCACTTTCCCATTTTCGGTAGTAACCCACTTCTCTTCGGGGAGGCGGGTTTTATCGTCTACATAGAGGGACACAATGACATAGTCCTCTGAAAGCTGCTTCAAAACAGCCGGGGCACTCCACACGCGGGCCTCCATCTCA
>CAMJKI010000106.1 GCA_946406355.1 uncultured Bacteroidales bacterium
CTGCGGCAGCGAGGTGCAGAAGGGTAACGCTCCCGAGGAGCGTCAGCTCCAGCGCCTTTTCCGCCGTCCGGAGGTAACCCGCCTCATCAAGAAATCCAACGACTTTGGTGCCGGCGGCGTAAGTGTGGCCATCGGCGAACTGGCGGCGGGCCTGGATATTTATCTGGACCGCGTACCCGTGAAATACGCCGGTCTCAATGCCACGGAACTGGCCATCAGCGAGTCTCAGGAACGCATGGCCGTAGTGGTGGAGGCTGCTTCCAAAGAACGCTTCCAGGAGCTTTGCGCCCTGGACAACATAGAGATTACGCATGTGGCCGATGTTACGGCTACCGGCCGCATGCGGATGTTTTTCCATGGGGAGAAGGTCTGTGACCTCACCCGGGAGTTCATCGACAGCGCCGGCGCCCGGCATTTTGCCAAGGCCGCCATCGGCGCGGTGGAGAAGCGCAATCCCTTTGAGCAGATGCCTGCCGGCGCCACGCTGGAGGAAAAGATGCTGTCCGTGATGGCATCGCCCAATGTAGCCTCCCAGAAGGGTCTGGTAGAGATGTTTGACTCCACCATCGGCCGTTCCACGGTGCTCATGCCCTATGGCGGCAAGCGCCAGACTACGGAAACGCAGGTCTCCGTGCAGAAACTGCCCGCCGACGGCTATACCAATACCGCCAGCGTAATGGCCTTCGGCTACAATCCGGACATCGCCCTTTGGAGCCCTTACCACAGCGCAGCATACGCCGTGGTGGAAGCTTGCACCAAGGTGGCCGCTGCCGGTGCCGACTGGAGCGGCATGCGCTTCTCCTATCAGGAATACTTCGAACGGATGACCTCCGATCCCCATACCTGGGGCAAGCCGCTGAGCGCCCTGCTGGGTACGCTTAAGATGCAGGCAGCCCTGGGCCTTCCTTCCATCGGCGGAAAGGATTCCATGAGCGGAACCTTCGAGCACATCCATGTGCCGCCCACTCTGGTGGCCTTCGGTATTACCACGGTGGATGCCCGCAAGGTGCTTTCCCCGGAATTCAAGAAGGCAGGAAACAAGATCTATCTGCTTAAGCATAAGCCGCTTCCGGATTACATGCCGGATACGGACCAGCTGATGGCCAACTGGAGCTGGCTGCGCCGGCAGGCGGAAGCCGGAAAGGTGGTATCGGCCTGGTCTCTCAGCTACGGCGGCGTGGCCGAAGCCCTGGTGAAAATGGCCATGGGTAACGGCCTGGGCGTAAACGTGAATCTCCCGGAAAGCGAACTCTTCTCCCTGGGCTACGGCTCCCTGGTGCTGGAAGCTCCCGGCGAACTGGAGGGTGCGCAGCTGCTGGGCGAGGTAACGGCCGATGGCATTTGCATCAACGGCACAACCCTCTCGCTGGAGGCCCTGGAAAAGGCCTATGAAGGCCGGTATTTCGGCATTTATCCGCCGCGCGTAAAACCCGCTTTTGACGAGCCGGTTCCTGCGGTAAAGCCTGTGGCCTTTGATGCTGCCAATCTGGTATATCCCGGTGCTCCGGTGGAGCATCCGGTGGTTTGCCTGCCCGTTTTCCCGGGTTCCAACTGCGACTACGACACCGCCAAGGCCTTCCGGAAAGCCGGCGCCGAGGTGCGACCCTTCGTGTTCCGGAACCTTACCGGGCAGGATGTGCTCCGTTCCATTGACGAGCTGGCCGCCCGGATAGGAGAGAGCCATATCCTGGCTTTCTGCGGCGGTTTCTCTTCCGGTGACGAACCCGACGGCAGCGGCAAGTTCATTGCCAGCGTTATCGGCAATGCCAAAATCAGCGCCGCTATCGCCGCTCTGCAGAAACGGGGCGGGCTCATTCTGGGTATCTGCAACGGCTTCCAGGCCCTGGTGAAGAGCGGTCTGCTGCCCTATGGCAAGACCGGCAGCGTAACGCCCGATTCGCCTACGCTCTTCCGTAACGACATCAACCGCCATATTTCGCTGATGGCTACCACCGAAGTGGCCTCCGTAAACAGCCCCTGGCTGACAGGCCTTTCCATCGGCGACCGGCATTCCATCGCTTTCAGTCACGGCGAGGGCAAGTTTGTGGTGGAGGAATCCCTGGCCCGGGAACTGTTTGCCCGCGGACAGGTGGCTTTCCGCTATGTGGATAATCCCAACGGTTCGCATTACGACATTGAGGGTGTCCTGAGCCCGGACGGACACATCCTGGGCAAGATGGGCCACACGGAACGCTACGAGGATAATCTGTTCCGGAACATCGCCGGCAACTGCCAGCAGCCGCTGTTCCGGAATGCCGTTAACTATTTCAGAAAATCTGCCAAATAAAATGATAAAAGGAGAACTTATTTTCGAGGGCAACGAGAAGCAGGTCTTTGCAACCGACAACCCGGATCAGGTGATCTTCCGTTACAAGGATGTGACCGTAGCCTACAACAACGTAAAGCGGGCCCGTTTCATCGGAAAAGGCGCCCTTGACAACCAGATTTCGGCCATTCTGCTCAATTACCTGAACGAGAACGGCGTGGAAACCCACTATGTGAGCACCCTGGGAGAAAAGGAGCAGCTGTGCCGCAAGATTGAGATTATTCCCCTGCAGGTGGTGGTGCACAACCGCATCGCCGGCTCGCTGGCTGCCCGGCTGGGTGTTGAGGAGGGTTACCGCCATCCCAACACCATTGTGGACCTGCGTTACAATAACGACGAACTGGAAGATCCGTTCATCAACCGTGACCATGCCGTAGCCCTGGGCCTGGCAACCTACCAGGAACTGGACGGTATGTACAATATCGCCCGCAAGGTGAACGATTTGCTCAAGCCCCTTTTCCACAAGGCCGGCATTGAGCTGGTAGATATGAAAATCGAGTTCGGAAGGGCCTCCGATACGGGTTCCATCATTATTTCCGATGAAATCTCCCCGGATACCTGCCGGCTTTGGGACGAGGCTACGGGCGAACGCCTGGACAAGGACCGTTTCCGCCTGGATCTGAGCCGCGTGGTAGAGAGCTACAGAACTGTTTTGGACCGTTTGAAAAAAGTAATCAACTAATATGGGCGTACTGGCTGTCTATGGCGTAGAAAACGCCTCCACCTTTATTTATTACGGACTGCATAACCTCCAGCACCGGGGGCAGGAAGGCGGCGGTATCGTCACCTTCGACCAGAATGGCGAAAGCCACCGCTACAGGGGGCAGGGCCTGCTGAGTGAAATCTTTACCAATGGCGAGCTGAATCATCTGCCCGGCCGTCTGGGTATCGGCAGCGTGAAGTATGCCAATGCGTCCAAGGGCGGCCTGGACAACGTGGAGCCGCTGTTCTTCCACCATCATACGGGCGATTTCGCCATTGCCGGAGAAGGCAATCTGGTGAATGCCCGCCAAGTGGCCGAATATCTTGAACGGCGTGGCTCCATCTTCCAGACCAGGACGGACAGCGAGCTGCTGGCCCACCTGATCAAGAAGGGCAGCAACGTAGATCGTATCGTTATGATTGTAAAGGCCCTGAATATGCTGGAAGGCGGTTTCACCTTTGTAATCATGACCAAGAACCGCATCTATGCCTGCCGCGACAAATACGGCATCAAGCCCCTCTGCATCGGCAAGCTGGGCGACGGCTATGTGGTTAGCAGCGAATCCTGCGCCTTCGAGATCATGGGCGCCCAGTTCATCCGGGACGTGCAGCCCGGCGAGATTGTTACCCTGGATCACCACGGCATCCGCAGCACCCTGTATTCCCAGTTCTCGCGCCACCAGATGTGTGCCATGGAATACATCTACTTTGCCCGTCCGGACAGCGATATTGACGGTTGCAACGTGCACGCCTACCGCAAGGAAGCCGGCCGCCGCCTGTACCGCGAGTGCCCGGTAGAGGCCGATATGGTGGTGGGTGTTCCGGAATCCAGCCTTAGCGCCGCCATGGGTTACAGCGAAGAGAGCGGCATCCCGTACGAGATGGGTCTGGTCAAGCACAAATATGTGGGCCGTACCTTTATCCAGCCGGTACAGTCCATCCGGGAACTGGGCGTGAAGATGAAGCTTTCCCCGGTGCGCAGCATCGTGGAAGGAAAGCGCGTGGTGCTGGTAGACGACTCTATCGTCCGGGGCACCACCTCCCTGAAAATTGTGAGGATGCTGCGTGAGGCGGGCGCCAAAGAGGTGCACGTACGTATTGCCAGCCCCATGATGCGCTTTACCTGCCATTATGGCGTAGATACTTCCACTCCGGAGGAACTCCTATGCTCGCACCGCACGCTGGAGGAAGCCCGTCAGGCCATCGGCGCCGATTCCCTGGGCTATCTGAGCCCGGAATCCACGCGGGACTCCTGCTTCGGCTGTGCCGATCCCTGCCAGGCCTGCTTCACCGGCGTGTATCCTACATTACTTTATGACGAATCCGTAGAAAACGATTAAAATATGGCCAAAACTTACGAAAACGCAGGCGTAAACCTGGAGGCGGGATACGAAGTGGTCCGCCGCATCAAACAGCACGTGGCTTCCACTGCCCGTACCGGATCCATGGGTAACATCGGCTCCTTCGGCGGCATGTTCGACCTTTCGGCGCTGGGAGTGAAAGAGCCGGTGCTGGTGAGCGGAACCGACGGCGTGGGCACCAAACTCAAGATTGCCTTTGCCATGGACAAGCACGACACCATTGGTATCGA
>CAMJKI010000107.1 GCA_946406355.1 uncultured Bacteroidales bacterium
TCGTCGGGCTCATAACCCGGAGGTCGTAGGTTCGAGTCCTGCCTCCGCTACTACTTAAAAACGCTAACTGATTAATTATAAATCGGTTAGCGTTTATTTTTGGTAAAGGAAACACTCAAGTCTTTCTGTTTCATGACGGAAAGCTTTACTTTGAGATGAACGAGCCCTCCGGATGCTCAGCTTGCCACTTTTTCTCATCCTCAGAATCAGGCCGGGTGTAAAAATAGTCGCAGCAAGGGTCGCCAGTAGCGAGGGTTTTGTCCCGGTGAAGAATCACGCCCATCTGGTCGGCAACGGTGTAGTCCGTGGCGCACATAATGGGAAGGATGTCCCGGTGACCGGTCCGCGTTGCCAGGGCGCAGAGACCGCAGGTGGTAAAGCAGACCCGCATGGAGTCCGGGGTCTCCCCTTTCTCGATGATGGTGTTCCAGTTGTATTCCGACTTGATGCGGTTGACCCTCTCCACCTTCTTGATGTAGTTGTCCTGGTACTTTTCGCTGAAAAACGGCGTGGAAGCGTAGCGCTTGGCCATTATCGGCATGGTCATACACGCATTGCACATCCGGCTGTAAAGATCGTTGGACATTCGACCGTATAACTCTTCCACGGCCTCATATAGGGCAAACCAGACAGCTCCGCCAACCAAATTGAATTTCCAATGATTCTGGGAAAGACGGCCGATGGAAGGAGTTTCTTTCAACATCTTGATGAACCGCCTACGGGCATTTTGTTTGATGGCTCTGCCGTTCCATTCCGGATGGTCCTTCTGCAATTCCTTGATGCATACTTTGGACATCACGGGAAACATGATTCGGTCAATAAGTTCGATTCGCATAGTTCTCCATTGTTTAATGCATTCCAGGCACAAAGGTAAGCTCCATTTCCTGCAACCAAGTTGCGATTATTTCCGATTTCTTCCTGCGCGACCTCACTAATAACCGGGGTTTTGTTCCAGCGATGGGGCAAGGGCACGGATATCGGCCGGTATAGGGAAGATATCCGTATAGCAGGACGTTGCTTCAGCGGGGAGTTGGGGGCGAAGGGTTGTTGCAGCCCCAAATCGACCGAAACGAACCAGATCCTGTCTCCGAAGGCCTTCCCAGGCAAATTCCCGGAGCCTCTCTTCCAGGAGGATGTCCAGGGTGAGCGTTCCCAGTTCCGGCGCTCCGGCGCGTGAGCGGACCACGTTCACCAGTTCCAGGGCTTCATCGTCTTTCCCAGTACGAAGCAAGGCTTCCGCCTTCATCAGCACGGCATCGGCATAGCGGAAAATAACCCAGTCATTGTCCATCAGTTTTCCGTCCTTGAAGGCGTTGTAATCGGTCTGGTACTTGCGCATACGGGCGCCTGCGGTCTTTTCATCCGGGCTTCCGGTAAGGTCCAGGGCGATGGAACGGGGCTTGTATTCAACGGCAATATCATGCCCGTTGGCGTCGGTGGGCACTCCTCCCCAATAATTCATGGCGAATCGGGGATCTTCGTTTTGGGTACCGAAAGCGTTGGCGTCGAGCACTTCCGGCGTAGCCGAAGAACCGTTTTCGGCCGTAAAGCCTATGGCCGATGCGTGGTCGTAGTGGATGGACCGGAAGATATACTGGTTCTGAGCCGAATACAGGTGCTTGTCCAGTGGAATCACGAAAATGTTTTCATCAGACGACTCGTTGTGCACCTGGAAATTGTCCGTGTACGATGCGGAAAGGGTATAGCCGAACCCCTCCAGGGACAGAGCCATCTTGAGCACTTTGTCGTAGTGTTCTTCTCCTGCGTAAACAGGCGCGTTCAGATACAATTTCTCAAGAAGGAACCAGGCTACCGGAAGGGTGAATCGGCCATAATACTCGCCGGGGTACTGGCTCATCACCGCAGGAAGTTTTTCCGACACCTCCTCCAGTTCGTCGACGATGAAGTGGAAAACATCGGCCCGGGGGCTCTGCTTCACTTCAGATATGGAAACGCCAGGCTCCTTCAACACCGGGACGTTGCCGAACAGGTCCATGATATAGTAATAAAAGCAAGCCCTGAGTGCGCGTGCTTCAGCCTGCCATTCGGGATAGTCCTTCAATTCCTGGATTGCCTCGTTGGAAAGGACGACCATCTTGTAAAGATAGTTCCAGGCGTTCTTGACGGGCGCTTCGGAGGTTTCCCAGGTATGAAGGAACAACCTCTGCCACAGTCCTCCGTCGTACCAGTCGCCACCACGTGTGGGGATAATGGCTTCGTCGGTTGTGAAGGTGTTCAAGTCGTAGATGCCGCGGTAGGTGCCGGCTATGCCTTCTCCTTCGGTGGAAGAACCTATCTGCCGGTAGAGATTACCCAAAGTGTTCTGATACAGGGCTTTTTCTGAAGTGATGGCCTCTTCGCGAGGAAGGCTGCTCCGAGGATGTTCTTCCAAAAGCGTACATGCCGGAAGAGCGATAAGGGCCAGTATGATAAGAGCTTTTTTCATCTAGAACTGAATGCTTGCAGATACGGAATAAGAACGGTAGACGGGGTAGGAAATCTTGTCATCAAGGCCGAAGGTGGAACCCGTCACGGAACTGTTTATCATGGGGGTGAGTCCGCTGTAGCCTGTGATGGTGGCCAGATTGTTGACCGAAAGGGAAAGCCTCAGGGAGCGGACAACCCGCTTGACGGGAATATTCCATCCCATGGTTAAATAGTCGATGTTCACGTAGTCTCCCCTTTCCAGCCAGTAGTCCGTAACTGTCTGGTCCACAATGTTTTGGGAGGGAGCATCCGCGGCGACATTGTAATATGGGAGCGAACCGGTGTTCATGTAAGTGAGGGCGGTGCCATTGAAGATCTTGTGGCCGAAAGCCCCGTTCACCTGCATGGAGACGTCGAACGCTTTGTATCGGAAACTGATATTGGAGCCAAGAAGGGCTTTTGGCGCCGCCTGGCCGCAAATATGGTTGACCCCGTCAGTCTCATAATATCTGGTACCGTCATCGGCCACTTTCAATCCCGTGCAATGCGGCAGATAGAAAACGCCCAACGGCTGCCCGACAATTTGATACACGACGTCGTTGTGGCCTCCGTGGAAACCGGCGCCGGTCATGGCATTCATGCCCTGGATCTCAGGGGCTTCCAGAAACTGGCCCTGCCACCATCCCGACAGGGAAATCAGCCGGTTCTGCTGGAAGGCCAGGTTCATGGAAAGGTTCAGTTGGGAGTCGGACGTCCTCAGGATATTGGCGCCAAGTCCCAGTTCCACGCCGGAGTTAGTCATCTTCCCGAGGTTGGCCATCAGTTTGTTGTAAGCAAACGGCGGCACGCTTACCTCATACATGTAAAGCATGTCCCGCGTGATGGAATTATAGCATTCGGCCGTTAACACCAGCCTGCCTTCCAGAAAGGCCGATTCCAGCCCCAGATTTACCTGCTCCCTCACTTCCCAGCGAAGATCCGGATTGGCATTGTGCATCTCGCCGAAGGTTACGGCAACGTCTCCGCCATAGGGTGAAATCCCCGTCGGCGATATTGTCTGGAGGGAATAATAGGGCGTAAGTGCACCCTGGTTGCCCGAAAGTCCGTATCCGACATTCAGTTTAAGCCTGTGCAGCCATGCCACGTCCTTCAGGAAAGATTCGTTGGATGCAATCCACGAGGCCGATACGGAAGGGAACAGGCCCCAGATATGATTGTCTCCGAAAAGCGAAGCCGCATCGGACCGGAGGGTTCCGGAAATGGAGTAACGGTTGTCGTAAGAGTAGACGGCCTGGCCCATCACGGACAGCATGTTCTGCCTCTCCCAGACAGAGCCCGTACCCTCCCACGGCCTTATCGCTCCCGCCTGGATGGCATTGATGCCATATGCGTTGGTGGAAAAACCTGTGGTTGTGGCATAGAAGCCGCTGGAACTGCTGCCTTGAATTTCGCCCATGAGGTTTGTGGACAGCTGGTGCGGTCCATTTTCATGGGCATAAGCAAGGTTAAGATAGCCACGGTATTCGCTTTGCGATGTGGTGCTGCGGTAAGCTTCGCCTCCGGACCAGATGATGGTGGGGAAGAAGTGGCTGTCGTTCAAGATGTTGTAGCTGTAAGAGGCAAATCCGCTGAGAGAGAGGCCCTTCAGCAGCTCGGCCTTTGCCAGGACATGGGCGTTGAAATGGGCCGATGAGCCGCCGAAAGTCTTTTCCAGCAGGGAAACCGGATGGTTGATCTGGCTGGCGGTGGGGATTTGTACATAGCTGCCGTCAGGTTCCGCCCCTGCACGGATCGTAGGGTTGAATGCCGCGGCGGAGTAAAACAGTTTCTGCATGTCATGGATGGCATCCTCGTTTTGCAGCGAGCCGAAAAGCCCAAGGTCCAGCTGCAGGAAGCCAAAGGCCTTCTGCCCGACGTCCAACTTCACCGAATAATTCTGGATATTCTGCTTCTTGACCACGGCCCGGTGGTCAAGGACGCCGACAGAGGCCCTGTAATGGCTGTTCTCCGAACCTCCGCCAAAGGCGATGTGGTGGTTCTGTACAAAGCCTGTCCGAAGAATGGACGACACCATGTCCGAGTCGAAACCGTCATCCCTGAATGGATATCCATGGTTTTTGTTCCAAGTCCTGAAGCCATCGGCCGAAAGCATTTCCAGGTT
>CAMJKI010000108.1 GCA_946406355.1 uncultured Bacteroidales bacterium
ATAGGTGCCTATGCCTATCAGGCCTTGGCTGCTGCCGGGTTCAACTACAACAACGTCAACGGACTGGGCCTTTCCACCGCCGGAAACCGTGACCTCAAGTGGGAAACCGCGCTTCAGGAAGACTTCGGCCTGGATGTGAGTTTCTTCAAGGGGGCCCTCTCCATCACTGCAGACATCTTCAACAAGGACACCCGCGACCTCCTGTACAGCCGTCCTATCATGGCCACAACAGGTTACACTACGCTGTCCAGCAATATCGGGTCCATGAACAACAAGGGACTGGAATTCACCATCGCCGGAAATCTTGGCAAGCGGGACTTCCGCTGGAGGGGAGACTTCAACATCTCCTTCATACGGAACAAACTCACCAAACTTCTGGACGACAAGCAGTTCATCATGCCCGACAGCTTCCATACCCTGAAGGTGGGTGAAGAAGTGGGATCTTTCTACATGGTGAAAATGATTGGCGTCTACCAGCGTGACGAAGATGTGCCCGAGTACCTGTACACGAATGAGGGGGTTCGTGCCGGTGATGTCATTTACGAAGATGTCAGCGGCCCCGACGGAGTTCCCGACGGCAAGATTGACAACACCTATGACCGTCAGATTGTGGGTTCTGCCAACCCTAAATTCTCCGGCGGTTTCAACAACACGTTTACATGGAAGAACCTTGAACTGTCGGTGTTCATGACCTATTCTTACGGACAGAGCGTTTATGAGTACTGGTCCGGCGGTCTCCGTCTTGGCGGCAGCGGCCTGTGGCCGCAACTGCGCAGCGTCTGCGAGGGTCGATGGACGGGCGAAGGGACAACCAACACAACTCCGCGCGCCATCTATAACCAGACGTGGAACAGCACGAAATTCGGCACCAGCAGCCGTTTCCTGCACGACGCATCCTATCTGCGTATCCGTTCCATCACGCTGGGATACAACTTGCCCAACCGTTGGGTGTCGGCCCTCAAACTGGACGGATTGCGCATTTACTGCCAATTGGATAATGCCTGGGTCTTTACCAAATGGCCTTATCTGGATCCGGAAGTCTCTTACAACTCCAGCGCTACCACTTATGGCGTGGATTGGCTCAACCCCGGCCAGCCCCGGACCTTTATGGTGGGTATTAACCTTAAATTCTAAGCGGTATGAAAAAGATTGTTAGTCTCCTTTGCACTGCTGCTACACTTCTGGGGGTCGTTTCTTCCTGCCAGGTGATGGACCACTATCCCCATAACGCCGTGTCTCGTGACAGCGTTTCAGAAGAAGACCTGAACCTGCTGTTCACTGGATTGTACAATTTTGCGCAGTATAAGCCCACCTTCAACGGGTATTTCCAGAATGACATGGCAGGCGGCGATTTCAACCGTGGCGGCTCCTCCGCTTTTGCCGATGCCCCCAGCTGGATTAAAGACTGCATGCTCATTACCGGAGGCTGGATTTCCGGCCCCTGGAACGGCTACTATTCCTGGCTGTATCAGGTGAATAGTTTCCTCTTGATTGCCCAGAAGGCGGAACAGACCGACGATGTACTGGAAATGGAGGGCGTCGCCCGCTTCTTCCGCGCCCTGGTCTATTATGATCTTACCACCAAGTACCGTAACGTCCCGCTCCTGACCGAGCCCAGCGACGAGCAGCTCCCTGCTGCGTCCCAGGCCGACATCTGGAAAGTGGTGAATGAAGATCTTGCCTTTGCCGAGGCACACTGCTCTCACTTCTCTTCCAAGTACTATGTTTCCCTGGAGGCCGTCCAGGCCCTGATCGCCCGCGCCCTGCTGGCCCAGAACCGGAAGGCCGAGGCTGCCACTTATGCGGAGAAACTCATCGCCGCTTCTTATTTCGGTCTGGATGAGTACGAAAAGATTTTCCGCGGACAGGAAAATCGGGAGGAAATCTTCACTTTCTCCAATCTGGCCGATGAACACGGTATCAACTTCTCCACCAATTTCTATCAGGCAAATCCCATGTACGCCCCCACTCAGGAGGTCGTGAATCTTTTTGTGGCTGCCGACAAGCGCCGGGACGTTACCATTGGCCGGGAGGGGAATCAGGATATCCTTTTCAAATACCTAAACAAGAATACCTCTGACCCCATCATCGTCTTCCGTCTTGCGGAGATGTATCTCATCAGTGCCGAAGGAAAGGGCATCGCCGGCGGCGGCCTGCAGCGCCTCAATGAGCTGCGTGCCTTCCGTGGCCTTCCGGCCGTGACTCCCGCTCCCGCGACCGATGAGGAGTTTATTGATGCCGTCCTGGCCGAACGCCGCCTGGAATTCCTGGGCGAAGGGTTCCGCTGGTTTGACCTGGTCCGCACCGGACGCTATGAGGCGGCCACCGGACTGGAAACCAAGTATACGGTATTCCCCATTCCGCTCAGGGAGCTTGAACTCAACGAAAATCTGGAACAGAACGAGTTATGGAAATAAGTTATCTTTTGAAGAATCAGTTGCGCGTTGGCGCACTCCTGCTGCTCTTGTCGGGAGCCTTCTCGTGTACCAAAGTTCAGGAGGTCTTCTCTTATGAGCCTCAGACCGAGGTGGGCAAGGCCTTGCTGTACAATGCTGCCGAAGTGGCCCGTGTATACAAGGATACATCCTTCGTAGTTGCGGTGGGCGTAGAGGAAACCGATATTACTTTTCAGGTGATGGAAGGCTTTCCCGAGCGCATCTGTGTCCTGAAAATTGACACCTCGGTTCCCGGTGTGAACGTGAGGGTGGCCATGCCCAACAACAACGCCAACATCGAGAACGGCTGGAAATTCCAGAGCCTTACGGATATGGCTGCTGCGCTGGACAAAAGCGGCGCCCGTGTTGTGGGGATGGTAAACGGCGATTTCTGGGACACCCAGGCGAATGTCCCCCGCGGTCCCGTGCATATGAACGGGAGCGTAGTCTCCGAGGTCTGGAACCCTTCCGAAAAGCTGCCTCAGCAGGCTTTGAGTTTCATCGGTGTGGGCCATGACGGGAAAATGGTAATTGCCTCGAAAGACCGTTATCCCTATTTGAAAGACCAACTGGCCGAATGCACCGGGGCCGGCCTTATTGTGCTCCAGAATGGTGAATTCCCGGGCACCGACTGGCAGCAGCGTGACCCGCGTACCGCCATCGGCTACACGGCCGACGGAATTGTGTACTTCATCACCGGTGACGGGCGGGAAACCATTGGTGCCTATGGCCTCAAATATAAAGAACTGGCCTCCTTCTTCCGTGCCCTCGGCTGTGACAATGCCGCAAACTTGGACGGCGGCGGATCGGCCCAGTTCCTGGTTCGTCATCCCGTGGCACAGGTGTTCCAAGTCCGGAACCGTCCTTCCGACGGAAAAGAACGCCCTGTCATCAATGCCTGGGCTGTAACAGTGGACGAGCAATAGCATTTCGTGAATAATAAGCAACGCAATATGAAAAAGTTATTAATTGCAAGCCTGGCAACAGTGGCAATCCTGTTCGCAAATGCCTGCCAGCAGAAGGAACAAAATACCGAAGCAAGCAATCCTGAACTTGTTTCCGTAATCCCCGTGAAGGGAACGGCTGGTTCTACGGTAATCATTTCCGGTCTTCATTTTTCCGAAAAAATGGCGGAAAACAGTGTCAGTTTTGGCGGCGCGGAGGCCGTTGTACGTGCGGCTACCGCTAACAGGCTTACCGTAACCGCACCCGAAAATGAAGACGGGGAATATCCCATCACAGTGACGGTCAAAGGGAAAAAGGCCGATGGATTTAGCTTTACCTATGCTACGCCGGTAGAGCCCGAAATGACCATCACCTCCCTTTCTCCCGCCTCCGGCTTCACGGGTGACGAGGTGGCCATCCTGGGCGAGAACTTCTCGCCGGTGGCAACTGATATGAATGTGGTGTTCGGAGAGAAGGCGGCCGAAATCAAACAGGCAAGCGCCTCCGTTCTTCGCGTTGTTGTCCCTGAGAATGAAAAAGGCTCTGTCGGTGTTATTGTCACCTATGGGACAAAGACGGCTACGGCTCTGTTCACTTACCTCAACCTTGCTATTACGGAAACCACTCCGGAAGTAGGTGTTGAGGGAACCGAGGTTACCATCAAAGGTGAAGGCTTCGGTGAAACGGTAGAAGCCAACACTGTCCTGGTGAACGGTGCTCCTGTCCAGATTAAGAGCGCCAGCGAGACCCAACTGGTGGTGGTCATGCCCAAGCTTCCTGCCGGCACTTACAGCTTTACGGTGCGTGCACGCGGGCATGAGGTGAACGGCGGCTCCTACACTGTAGAGGTCGTGAATGAATTGGCCATTACAGGCAACCAGCCCGAGGTCGGCGGCTCCGGCACCATCGTTATCATCTCCGGTTCCGGTTTCAGCGAAGTTCCCGAAGAGAACACGGTGACCCTGGGCGCTACGGCTCTTCCGGTGAAAGCCGCTACAGCCACCGCCCTTGCCGTGGAGATTCCTTCCATGGAAGACGGCACTTATGAGTTCACCGTGAAAGTGGCCGACAAGCAGGTTTCCGGCGGCACATTCAACTTTGGAAAAGTCTGGTATGTGGAGACGGTCGCAGGCAACATGAATGAAACCCGTGGAACTGTGGAC
>CAMJKI010000109.1 GCA_946406355.1 uncultured Bacteroidales bacterium
AGGGGGCTCTGCCCCCTATTATCCCCCGCGGCCTCCGGCCGGCCGCTCTGCAGAGCGGCTTGTGAGGAACTTCGTTGAAACTTATGACACCAGAAGAACTAATAAAGAAGGTCCGGAAGATTGAGATCAAGACCAAGGCGCTGAGCCACCAGATCTTTGCCGGCGAATACCATTCCGCGTTCAAGGGACGCGGTATGGCGTTCAGCGAAGTGCGGGAGTATCAGTGGGGCGATGATGTGCGCAACATGGACTGGAACGTGACCGCCCGCATGAACGCCCCCTACGTAAAGGTGTTCGAGGAAGAGCGGGAACTTACGGTGGTGCTGCTGGTGGACATTTCCCGTTCCGGACTCTTTGGAACGGCCGTTAAGACCAAGCGGGAGCAGATTGCCGAAATTGCCGCCACGCTGGCCTTCAGCGCCATTCTGAACAACGATAAGGTGGGCTGCATCCTCTTCAGCGACCGCGTAGAGAAGTTCATCCCGCCGGGCAAGGGCCGCACCCATTTCCTGCATATTATCCGGGAAATCCTGGAGTATGAACCCCAGCATGACGGGACGGATATCGGAGAGGCTTTCCGTTACCTTACCAACGCCATCAAGAAGAAGTGCACGGCCTTTGTGCTTAGCGATATGCTGGATGTGGAGGCCGATGGCACCCCGCGTTACGAGGATGCCCTGAAGGTGGCCGTGAACCGGCACGACGTGTCCGTAATCCGGGTAAGCGACCCGCGCGAGCGCACGCTCCCCAATGTGGGCCTGGTGCATGCCAAGGATGCCGAAAGCGGCGCTTCCCGCTGGATCAACACCGGTTCCCGCAGCGTCCGCAGCGCCTATGGGAAGTGGTTCCAGACCACTACCGAGCGGGCCGACCGGCTCCTGCTCCGCTATCAGGTGGACCGGGTGGATATTGCTACAAACGAAGATTATGTGCGGGGCCTGATGGCCTTATTTCACAGAAGATGAAGTGGAAACTGATCATATCGGCCTTGCTGCTCCCGGCGCTTTGCTACGCCCAGGGACGGCGCGTGGAGGCCGGTGAAACCTTTCTGGAGCCCCTCCAGAAGCGGGATTCGGTGCTCATCGCCGATCAAATCCGCTACGGCGTGGTGCTCAAGGACGTAAAGGAGAATACCCCGCTGGCCCTGCCGGAGTTCAAGCAGGAAAAGGAGAGCCCGCTGGAAATTGTGGGTTCCTGGCAGCTGGATTCCACGCGGGTAAGCCGCAAGAAGGAAGTCCCTGCCCGTTACGACATCCGGGCTTCCGTGGTGCTTTCGGCCTTCTGGGGCGGCACGTACGAACTGCCCGATATCCCGGTGCTGCTGGACGGCGACACCCTGGTATTTCGCGCGGCGGAACCCCTGGAAGTGAAGGAGTTGCCGGTAGATATGGAAACCTTCCAGCCCAACGACATCAAGCCGCAGGTGAAGTTCCCCTATACCTTTAAGGAAATCTTCCCCTGGGTGCTGGGCGTGCTGGTGCTGGCGGCCCTCATTTACCTGCTGGTCCGCTGGCTGCAAAGCCGCCGCAGGGCTGCCATCGAAAAGGAAAATGCCGAGCCGGCGCACATCCGTGCCCTCCGCAAGCTGGACGCCTACCGTTCCGACAAGTTCTGGGCGCCGGAGAAGCAGAAAACCTTCTATTCCGGCGTAACGGATGCTCTGCGGGAGTACATAGCTGCCCGCTTCGGCGTGGGCGCCATGGAAATGACCACGGCCGAAATCTTTACTGCGCTCAAGGGCGACAAGGAGCTCCCCGCCGATCTGTACGAGGAGATGAAGGACCTCTTTGAGCGGGCCGATTTCGTGAAATTCGCCAAGTTCACCGCCTCCGACGAGGACAATGCCAAGGTGCTCCCCGGCGCCGTAAGATTTGTAACGACCACCTACCAGGCCGAACTGGAAGAGGAAAGTAAAAAGGAGGAAGATTAATGTTTTTCGAATATCCATACCTCCTATGGCTCATGGCCGTTCCGGTGCTGCTGGTGCTTCGCTATCTTTGGGTGGAGCTCAAGGACCGTCGGCCTCATTTGCGGGTGTCCAGTCTGGATGCCTGGAAGGCTGGTGGCAACACCTGGCTGGCCTGGCTGCGCCATGTGCCGTTTGTCCTTCGCATAGCCGCCCTCAGCCTCATTATTGTGGCCATCGCCCGGCCGCGGAGTTCCACGCAGGTGGAAAAGGTGGATACGGAGGGTATCGACATTGTTTTTGCCATGGACGTCTCTACCAGTATGCTGGCCCGGGACTTCCAGCCCGACCGCCTGTCGGCCGCCAAGGATATTGCCATTGAGTTCATTGCGCAGCGTCCCAGCGACCGCATGGGCATAGTGGTGTTTGCCGGCGAAAGCTACACCCAGTGTCCGCTTACTACAGACCGCGCTACCCTCATCAACCTGATGAAAGAGGTGCAGACGGACCTCATTGAGGACGGCACAGCCATCGGCAACGGCCTGGCAACAGCCGTGGCGCGCATGAAGGATTCCGACGCCAAGAGCCGGGTGGTAATCCTGCTCACCGATGGCGTAAACAATATGGGAGAAATAGACCCCGGCATGGCGGCCGAGATTGCCAAAACCTACGGCATCCGCGTGTACACCATCGGCGTGGGCGCCAACGGAGAAGCCCCTTACCCGGTGCAGACGCCCTGGGGCATCGAGCTCCGGAATATCCCCGTAGAGATTGACGAACCCCTGCTTAAAGGCATAGCCGATGCCACCGGCGGCCGTTATTTCCGCGCTACGGACAATACCAAGCTCAGCGAGATTTACGCCGAAATCGGCCAGATGGAAAAGACCCGTACTACCGTGGATTCTTTCCCCGTGTACAAGGATTTGTATAAGAATTACGCCCTGGCGGCGCTCCTGTGCCTGTTGGTGGAGCTGCTGCTGCGCGCTTTGATGAGGAGGATGCCGTAATGCTGCTGTTTGCCGATTATAAATATCTGTATCTGCTGCTGCTCATCCCGCTGTTCCTCGTGGGCTACGCCCTGTTGCGCTGGCTGCGGAGCCGCCGGGTGAAGGCGTTCGGTGATCCTGCCCTGGTGAATGCCCTCATGCCGTCCCGTTCCCGTTCCAAGGGATGGGTGCGCATGGTGCTCTTCTGCCTGGGCTTCCTGTTCTTTGTGCTGGGCCTGGCCCGGCCGCAGACCGGCGCCAAACTGTCGGAGCGTAAGACCAAGGGGGCCGAGATTATCGTGGCCCTGGATGTGTCCAATTCCATGCTGGCGCAGGATTATTCGCCCAACCGGCTGGAGCGGGCCAAACTGGCCATTTCCCGCCTCACGGACATGCTGCAGGAAGACCGCATCGGCCTGGTAGTCTTTGCCGGAACTTCCTTTGTGCAGCTGCCGGTAACCACCGACTATGTGAGCGCCAAGATGTTCCTGAACAGCATCGACACCGGTTCCATTCCCATTCAGGGTACGGCTATCGGCGATGCTATCCGCCTTAGCATCAAGAGCTTCAGCGCCCAGAGCGAGAAGAGCCGTGTTATCATCGTTATTTCCGACGGTGAGAATCACGAAGACGACCCGGTGGCGGCGGCCAAGCAGGCGGCCGAAATCGGCATCAAGGTGTATACCATCGGCGTTGGTTCGACCGAGGGGCAGCCCATTCCTATGGACGGCGCCCTGCTGCGGGACCAGAAGGGGGAGATTGTGGTAACCAAGCTGGACGAAAAGACCCTCCGGGACATCGCCAAGGCCGGTAACGGCGCTTACATCCATGCCGGAAACGAGGAATTCGGCCTCAATCCCATTGTCCAGGACATCCGCCGGATGGAGGACGAGGAATTTGGCAGCATCGTGTTTGAGGAATACGACGAGCAGTACATGTACTTCTTCGGCATCGCTTTGCTGCTGTTTGTGATAGAAATGCTCATCGGCGAGCGCAAGCCCCGCCGCAAACTGTTCGAGCTATGAGAAAGTTGCTGGTAATAGTGCTGGCCTTCTGCTGCACGGCGGCCTTTGCCCAGAAGAGCGATCTTCGCCGGGGGAACCGCCAGTTCCGCAAGGGAGAGTATCCCAAGGCCGATATCAGCTACCGGAAGGCGCTGATGCAGGATTCTACCTCCGTGGCTGCTACGTACAACCTGGCCAATACCCTGTACAGGGAAAAGGATATGGACAACGCCCGTAAAATGCTGGACGGCGCTAAGGAAGCGGCTGCCGCAGAGACTTTTGCGGCCGATTATTACTATAATCTGGGCGATGTGGCCATGGCCCAGGAAGACTGGCAGGCGGCCGTGGATGCCCTTAAGCAGAGCCTGCTGCTGGCTCCGGACGACCTGAAGGCCAAAGAGAATTATATTTACGCCCGCAACAAACTGATGGAGCAGCAACAGCAGGATCAGCAGGGCGGCGGCCAGGACAACCAGGATCA
>CAMJKI010000110.1 GCA_946406355.1 uncultured Bacteroidales bacterium
GTTTGCCCTTTATAACCTCCTGGAACTGAGCGAAGCCATCATGTCCGAGACGCAGTCCAAGATTAAACAGTTTGAGGACCGCAGCGTGAAACTGCGCCAGGTCGTAGACAAGCTGGAACAGGAGCGGCAGGCCCGTGCCAAAGAGTACAACGACGCCGGTCTTATTACCCGCGGCCTCAAGGGAAAGCAGATGCTGGCCGGCTATGCCGAGACCATGCAGAAAATCTGCGTACGCAAAACGGAAGTGGAAGCTTCCGGCTTTGCCCTGGACCTCCTGAAAGTACTGCTTGGAAAGGAGAACATCCTGCATTCCCGTCTGGAGATATTTGTCTCCACCGTAAGCGACGCCATCGAGGAAGCAGACCGCCAGGCCGGCTCCCGCTGCAAGGACGAGGTGAATACCACGAGCCTTGAGGGTACCGTAATCCGGTATTATGACCAGCCCAAGGTGAAGGAATTCACCCAGACCATGGTGCACAGCCGGAAGAACCAGGAGAACATTTCTACGGCCGTGCGTCAGGAAATCCTGAAGGCCATCGGCTCGGAGAAGACTTTCGCCCGTGCCAACGAGACCATCGACCAGGACGTCCTGGACGGTATCTTTGAGAAGACCGTGCGGGAGAAGGTGATTTCCATCCACGACAACACCCTGGTGGAAGCCAGCGAGAAACTCATCAACCGCAGCATCCTGGAACAGCTGGCCGAACAATATACATCGGCCGACAGCCTGAGCAACTTTGCCCGCAAGATCATGAAGGAAAGCGGTGTGATGGTCAAGCTCAACCACACGGAAGTGGGCCTGTCCGTGCCCAACAACCCTACCACCGAGATTGGCAAGAACGTGGCCAAGAAGGTCATCCTGGTGAGCCTGCCCAAGGTGGAAGGCAACGAGAAGGTGCAGAAGTTCGCCGCTGACCTCAAGTCGGCCCTTATCTCTGCGGCCGAGGCCGGCATCAAGGTGCTGGTGGATTCCTCGTCGGACCGCAAGAACGAGATTACCGTGATGAACATCACCTACTGCATGCCCATGCGTACGCTGGAGAGCCTCAAGTTCTACAAGGAGCGCTACGACTATCTGGTGAACAATCCCAACATGACGGCCGCCCAGATTCGTGAGAATAAAGTGATCCTGCACGGAGAAGGTACCGGCGAGCAGTTCCCGGACCTGTTCCTCACGCCGGCCAAGCAGAAGTCTCAGCTGCGGGCCGAGTACACAGCCTGGATTCTTTTGGCCTATGCAACCGGCATTATCAAGTACGGTGACATAATGGACGGTACCGGCCGCAAGATGTTCGGTACCGTGGAGGTGGACGAGGACACCGGCTTCGAGACCCTCAAGCCCCTCGCCGCCAAGTTTACGGAGATTGGCTATGCCGATGGATTCACGGAGGATTTCTGCGAAAGCATCAAGGCCCAGGTGGAAGAAAAGTTCAAGGGCCCGTACCTGAACATCGAGAACCGGGTGAATGAACTCCGTCCGAAGATTCAGCAGCTCCTGAATGAAACCCTGCTCCCGGAGACCGGCAACAATCAGGGCTCCAAAGCCTTCCTGGAATTCCTGGAAGCCGCCAAGAAAGCAATACAAACCCTTAAAAACTAATTGATAAAACTATGGCAAAACAATACAAATGCAGCAACTACGGCATCTGCCCGGAGGCCGATAAAGAAACCATTTTCCAGGAAACCGACCTGGAAGAAGTAGATGGAAAATTCGTATGCCCCAAGTGTGGCCAGGAACTGGAAGTGATTGAAAAAGGCGGCGGTGGCGGCAAAGGCAAACTCATCGGCATCATTGCTGCGGCCGTGGTGCTTCTGGGAGGTGGCGGTACCGCCCTTCTCCTCAGCGGGGGGAAGGATGAGCCCGCACCCGAACCGGCTCCGGTGGCCGTGGAAGAGCCCGTGGCCGTGGAAGAAGAGCCCGCGGTAGAGGAACCCGCTCCGGTAAAGGAAACGCCCAAACCGGCCCCCAAGCCAGCCTCCTCAACTACCTACAGCCTGGGCTGGGGTACCTATGAAGGCCCCATGCAGGGTGGGAAGCCGCACGGCATGGGCGGTGAGATCAAGGTTACCAAGGATTACCAGATTGATATGAAGAACGGTTCTTTCAAGAGCGTATCCCGGGGTGACAAGATTGTGAGCTGCAAGTTTAATTCCGGCAAACTGGTCCAGGGCTATATCCACCATGCCAACGGCCAGCAGGAAAGCCTGTACATAGGAAACTAGTTCCATGCTAGGGAGCATACTGATATCTCTTCTTGTTCTGGCGGGACCGGGTCCCGCCTTCCGCAGCGACCGTCTGGAGACGATGGCCGATGCCCTGGGACGCGCCCGTGTTGAGGCGCTTCCGGACGGCGAAAGCCTTCTTTCATGGAGCGGAGCCACCGTCTCCGTGGTCAAGTGCGGCGGAACGGTAGAGCATATCGGCTATGCCCTCTTCTCTCAGGAGCAGCGGGAGCTAATCGGCCCAACTGTGGGCCACTTTGTGGAGCGTTATTCCCTGGAGGCGGACCTTCCCCTGCAGCGGGAAAAGACCCTGGAAGTCCAGCTCATGGAGGACGGCGTTTCTTTCCCGAAGGGAGGAGGACTGGATAGTCTTCTGCCGCTGAGCCTTGAACCGGGACTTTCCCTGAAGCTCTCGGAGCTGGGTGGACGCCGGTACCTTTTGGAATGGGGAAGCTTTTCCATGACGTTCCCTTCCGATGCAGAGCTGCTTCTCGGACGCACCCGTCAGGAGGATGAGCGCCGGCTTCCGGGGGAACTGGCCAGTGCCCCGGATCCGGTGGCGCCGCTGCTTCCATCGTCCGGTGAACTTTCCGAAAGGACAGACCACATTCTGGAGCAGGCGCTGGGGTGCTACTACCTACCCAGTCTCAATGCGAACCGGTACTTTACGGCTTCGGTAGAGCCGGTAGATGCGCCCGAATACCCTTCCGAGACTTTTGCCAACATCCTGGCGGGCCTGGTGGATGCCGGGAGCATTACCGTTCAAGTGAGGCGCAGCGTGTATGGCTTGCAGTGGGACTACTTTACCATTCCTCTCCGTGCACTCATTGGCTATTCCCAGCAGTTTGGCTGCACGCCCTACTGGGGAGTCATTGCCCGGGACGGGGAGCTGATGGAAGGAGAACTCATCCTGCGAAACGCGGCTGCCGGGTTCAATCACGTACTGCGGCTGCAGGTGCCTTATGAGGTGCTTGCGCTGAAAGAAGGCAGCATCCTGGCCCGGCTCACGCCCTATGTCCCCACGCATTCCCTGAAATATTTATTTGAAGAAACCAGACAATGAAACGACTCATAACCTGCCTTGTGGCTCTCTTTTTCATCACCGTGATGGCCTGGAGCCAGGGCACCAAGAAAATCAACTCCATCAAACGGAGTAACCAGTACCTGTATGCCGAGGCTACCATGCCCACGCAGGCCGAGGCCTTCGAGGTGGCCAACGACCTTCTGCTTATTCAGGTGAAAGAGTATGCCGGCTCCAAGAAGGCGTTCAGTGACAAGGATATCCTTATCCGGAACATCAGCTCGGCGCGGGATTCCGTCCAGCTGCGCAGGGGAGAGATGGTGAAAGTGTTTCTCTACGTTAAAAAGTCTGACATCCAGACTGCAGAGAACGTGACGCTGCTCTCCGGAGGAGGCCAGGCCGATGCTCCGGAGGAGGTTGCCATTGGAAACGTGGAGAAAGTGGAACTGGAAAGAACGCCGGCTCCGGCATCGGCCCCGGTTCCTTCCCTTCGCCTGGAAAGCGCCTGGCAGCAGAGTGCCGTGGACCAGTTGCTGTCGGCCAGCTCCTTTGCCGCAGCAAAGGCTCTTCTGGCCCGGATGAAGGCCGAGTATAAGATTAAGAATACCGGTTCTTTGGCCAGTTGCAGAAAGCCGGCCGAGTGCTTCATGCTGGTTGGAAAAGCCGGAAAGGTTGAGACCGTGCTGGGCCCCGGCGCCAGTACCCGGACCGATTTCCGAACCCTGACCAGCGTACCCGCTACGCTTCCGGGAGAGGCAGATATTATTTGGTTTACGTTCGCAAAATAGATAGATGATGAAAAGAATACTAATCGTTTTGGGCCTGCTGCTCACCGGCTTCTTTATGGCCGGAGCGCAGGATAAAGTGGTTTTTGAGCTGGCCGATGGTATCTCTGAAGGGAACCTCAAAGCCCGGATGGAAAGCCAGGTTTCGCGCCTTCTGACGGCTATCAACTCTGCGGAGAGCGCTTCGCAGGCCGTCAATTTCTCCGGTCTGGATATTGACGACATGGCCTCCCACAGCATTGCCATGCTTTGGGAAAACGTGCATTTCCGTACCATGGATGACGAGATTGTCACCAGTTGCCTTACGCTGCGAAACGGATCATCGGCCCGCGGATACCA
>CAMJKI010000111.1 GCA_946406355.1 uncultured Bacteroidales bacterium
GTAAGCACGTAGCACCCGTCCACATAGACCGGCAGCTTCCCCTGCCTGTCCAGCTCGCGCAGAAATGCGTAGCAGCGCTCATTGACATCGTTGTGCTCGGGGAAACCGGCATCGAAGACAGCGTTTACGCCATACTTGACAGAGCTGTCGAGCCAGCGCAGGATGGCCGTGCCGATCTGCTCGTCCGTAAGGTCTTTCACGCTGTCGAAGAGCATGGGCCAGCTGGCAGTCTCGTACGAGTTTCCTGTCAGGTGCCCATCCTTGCGCACAAAATAGGCCAGTCCCGGCACGGGATCCGGCGTTTCATCGCTAATGCCATGTGCCGCCAGAATCTTGGAGTTGACCCAGTTGCTGTGTACTTCTCCCTCCAGAACCAGCATCTCCGCGTCCGGGCATATCGCATCAAGCTCTTCCTTCGAGAGATCTTCCCCGTTCAGGCAGGTCCGTTCCATCATGAAACGGTAACGCTTCAGACCCGGATTTTTCTGAATATAATCCGCCATGAAGTCCAAGCTTTCCTTTTTGGTGGAACACATGACAGGCACGCCCAGATCGGTGTATTCAAATCCAACGCCGGTGGTGATATGGACATGGCTGTCAATGATGCCCGGCAGGACAAACTTGCCGCCCAGGTCCGTTACCTCCCCTTCGTAGGCCAGCAGGCCGGCTTCGTCGCCCACATAGATGAATTTGCCGTCCTTCACCGCCAGGGCCGTGGCCCGGGGCTGATTCTTGTCCGCCGTGAAAATCTTGGCATTCTTGAAGATTTTGTCCGCTTTCATGGTTGTATTTCTTTATTTTGTTCTTTCATTTCTGCCTGGGCAGCCGGAGAGGAAGCGCCCCCGGCAGCATCTTGAGTTGGAACTGCGAACCGGGAAGCTGTTCTCCGTCAATATAAATGTCAATGATGTCCTTGCTGCTGATGGTCACTTCACGGGCCTGCCGGTAAAGGACTTTTTTCCCGCCTGCACGGCTGCCGATATGCGTTCCGCTCCGGTACAGGGGGAACAGCAGCAGGAGCCGCAGAAGGCTCATTGCCCGGAAGTAGCACACGTCCATGAGGCCGTCGTCCAGCTTCGCATCCGGGGCACAGTTGAATTCGCCGCCCACGCGCCGCCCGTTGGCAACCGTGCACAGCACCATGCGCCCGCGGGCAATCGGCTTGCCGTCCACCTTTACCTTGATGCGGTTGAACCGGCTGGTAAGGAAGGCGTTGATGACCCCGCGTGTATAGGCCTGGTGGGCCGACTTCCCTTCGGCGACCAGTTCGTTGGCACGGGAAGCAACGGTGGAGTTGAAGCCCAGGTTACAGACATTGAGGCAGAAGCTGTCGTTCACCTGGATAATGTCCGTGGGGGTGACGGTGCCGTCCAGCATGTCCTTGATACTCTGGAAGTCGCGCCCGGGGAAGTTGACGATGATGTCCTGCGTGGCGCCGCCGAAATAAAGGATGGCCATCGTCTTGTTGGCGCAAAGCAGGGCCGCTTCCTCACTGGAAGTGGCATAGCCGACCAGCCCGGAAGCCACGCCGTTGATGATGCCGTTGCCGCCGCAGGCCACAAAACAGACCTCTTCCTCCGGATGCAAATCGCAGTAGAGGCGGACATAACGGGTGGCGTCTCCCTCTCCCAGCGTAGTATAGACCACATACGCGTGCGGAATTTCCTTCAACTGGGCATAGAAATCCTTGTAGTGCGGGGTTTTATCGGCCCGGCCGTTTATGATATAGATGTATTTCATATGCTCAGACTCATTATCGTTATGTCATCACTTTGCGGATGGCCGGCCGTGAATGATTTCACGGACCGGTAGAGATGGACCACGGCTTTTTCTTCCACGCCGGCTTCAATCTGCCCGATGCTGCCGATGAGCCTTTCCTCTCCGTACAGTTCCAATCTGTCATTTTCCGCCTCCGTCACCCCGTCGGTATAGGCTACAATGCGGGTACCCGGCTCAAGGTCAATCTGTTCGTCCTCATAAATGATATCTTCCATGAGGCCGGCCGCCAGGTTGCTCTTGACCGGGAGAAAAAAGGGCTTGCCGCCGGACGGGACAATGACAGGCGGGTTGTGACCGGCGTTGCAGTAGTCCATGCGCCCGGTTTTCAAATTCACACGGCCGATGAAAAGGGTGACAAACATGTAGCTGCTGTTGGAGTCGGCAATGCTGTTGTTGATGCGGCTCATCGACTCATTCAGCGGCAAGTCCAAGGTGGCCACAAAATGGAGCATGGCACGGGTAATGGACATTACCAGCGAGGCCGGAACGCCTTTGCCGCTGACATCGCCCACGGCAAAATGGAGCACGTCGCCCTTGCAGATAAAATCGTACAGGTCTCCTCCCACCTCCTTGGCGGGCATGAGCAGCGCATGAAGCTGCGGCGGGAAATGGGTGTTCAGCATGCCCATCTGAATCGTCCGGGCCACGTTGAGCTCCGATTCCATGCGTTCGTTGTCGCTCCGGGTGGTTTTCAACTCGCCGATATAATCGGAAATGGAGTTCTGCATATAGACAAAACTGTTCCTCAGGCGCAGCATCTCGTCCTTGCTGGTGATTTCAGGCAACTGAGCCTTGAAATTTCCTTTGCCCATATTCAAGGCCGACACCGAAAGCTCCGTAATGGGGCGCGTCATCCGGCGGATTTCCTTCCGGCACAGGAAATAGAGGACCGCCAGCGCCACCAGGCCCACAATCACCAGATTCAGGCCCAGCGCCAAGGTGACGGAAACATCCGTAGCATGGGTAATGGCATAATGGACAGTAAGCCCGATTGCCAGGAACGAGACGAAGAAAACGACGGCTGCTATGCCGATAATTCTCCAGCTCAATCTGTTTGAGAATGATTTGTTGTTCATGTTCTTTTATCGTGCTATATATCTCGACGCTCGGAATGTAACGGGGTGTCTATTTGCGCGCGGCGACGATATCCAGAAGGTGGGATGCCCTTCCAGATAATCAGTTCGTCTGTCTCTTTGCCCACGAAGGTTCCGTTGTTGCACTTGACTGCTTTCCTGATTTCTTGTTGCATAGTTGGTTATCAATATGTTTATGAGTTATTATACATTCTTGTCATTACGGTTGGTACACAAACGGGCTTTCGATGACGGGGCCCTCTTTTCCGCCGATGGTGACTTTGCCGATGCGTTTATAATCGGTTCCGCCGCCGATGCAGTGTGTATCTTCTCCCACGGAAGTCTTTTCGGCCGTTACCTTCGTCACTCCGTCCGTGATGGTGATATCACCGACGCTCGATTGCTCGCTGGTTCCAATCCCGGCAGCGTCGGAACCGCCTTTGGTATATACCGTACCGCCGCTTATCAGGATGTTTCCGCACACGGCGTTGTCATTGCCGGAGCCGATGCCGGCGGCGAACGTATTGCCGTCACCGGCGGCCGCCGCCGTAACCGTGCCGCCGCTGATGGTAATGTTTCCGCAGACGGAGGGGTCAAAGCTTGTTTCAAGTTTTTTGTCGCAGCCGGCGCCACTGCCGATGCAGGCGGCATTTGTCCCTCCGTGGGCCGTGACCGTACCTCCGCTGATGGTAATGTTGCCGCATATTGACTCATAGGATGAGCCGATGCCGGCAGCCAAATCCCCGGCTTCGGCCACCACGTTCCCTCCGCTGATGGTGATATCCCCGCATCGGGAACGCTTGTGCCCGGTGCCGATACCTGCGGCAGAGTCACTGTTGTAAGGCACCGCCGTAACAAAGCCGCCGCTGATGGTGATGCTGCCGCACTCCGACAGGCCGCCAGCGCCGATTGCGGCGCTGTTCATACCGGAGACAGCACGGATGGTACCCTCCAGGATTTCAATGTTGCCACAGTTTATTTGCTCATAATTCGCACCGCCTATTCCGGCCCCCCGTCCGCTACTGCCTGCTTCCAGTTTGCCGCTCCCTTTAATGCGGAGCGTCTTGCCTTCGGGCACAAAGATGCCGGGATAATTCTCATGGAAGCCCCTGACAATATTGGATGCCTCCAATACGATGGTTGCATCCCCTGTCGCCGTAATGCCGGCCCACTTGTAAGCCTCGTTGTTTTCTCCGTAAATCACTGCGTTTTTCAGCGTGACAATGGCCCCGTCGGCTATGGTAATCTTATAGTTGCCTCCAAGGATTCCCGAAAGTGTTTCGCCGTCTTTTGCCTCATAATCGGCCGTAAGTTTGGCAAGGTCCACCACCTTGACGGTGATTTCCTCGCTGCAGGACAGCGCCGAAAGCATGGCGAAAACGATGGCGGCAAAAGGATAGAGTAACTTTTTCATAAAACGGATCTATATACTTCCTCGCCATCCACGATGGTTGCCAGGCAGCTTGCCTTCTCGATGTCTACAAAATCGTCGTGCATGAA
>CAMJKI010000112.1 GCA_946406355.1 uncultured Bacteroidales bacterium
TGATAATAAGGGTAGTCGCCCTCACTATATCGCTTGCTATATCGGGTATTTGATTCTTCCCGGATGCCGCTGTGAGCCGAGAAAGACAACTTCACCAGCAGACTGTCCCCCATGGTCGCCCAGACATATCCGTCGGAGTCCGTCAGCAGGGCGCGGATATTTCCTCCCCGATAGGCTTCTGATACGGTCTGCCCGGGCATCTCCACAACCTGCAGTCCTTCGGTGGTGCCGGCCCAGATTCTGTTTTGGGGATCCACGGTCAGGGCGTTGATGCGTTTCCCGGGGATCAGGGTCTGGAAGCGCTCGCCGTCAAAACGGCTCAGGCCGCCCCGTGTGCCCACCAGCAGGGCGCCGTCCGCATCCTGTGCGATGTCATAGACCGTATTGGACGGAAGTCCGTCCGCGGAGTTGTAGTTCATGAACCGCGGCGCTGAGAGCAGCAGGGACAGGATGAGGGCAAGGTGTATCATTGCTTTACAAAGATAGGTTTTCCTCCTCAAATAACCTTGCAAATCAGCGCTATGTGGCGGAATCCACCACAAAAGTGCTATTCCGAAGGGTTACCTTTGTGAAAACGCTGAACCCCATGAATAAGATTCTTCTCTCTATTATTGCGCTGTTTACCACCTTAAGTGTCTTTGCCCAGGCCGGGCTCAGCCAGGGAGAGGCGATCGTGAACCCTACGACCAATCCCCGGCAGGCACAGAAGCATTGTCCGCACTGCGGCATCACCATGGGCAACATTACTTATCCTTGGCAGCATGAGCCCTGGTGTCCGTATTACAGAAGCCAGGATTCCGGCGGGGGAAGCAGTTCCTCCTCATCTTCCGTCACCGCTACGGCGATGGGCGTGGGTGCAGCCGTACTGGGGAGCGCCATCTCCAGCCTCATTACCAGTGCCATGGACCACAGCCACGGCGACAACAATTACTACACCAATGACGGTTTTGCCCAGCAGCTCACCTTTGAAACGCAGTACAACCGCGACGATGATCACACTTGCGTGGTGCTCCGGGACCCTAAAACTCAAAAGAAGGGTATCTGGCACAATGCCTACGTGGCCGGTTCCAAGTCCAACAATCCCCAGCCCACGTCCGGGTTCTGGATCCTGAAGCCGGAATTCGACCAGATATACATGGATCAGTATATGAACAAGCCCTACGCCATCACGTGCCAGTCAAAAACCAAAAAGGGACAGTCCGTGCAGGAATGGCAGGTCTATGAATTCGGCCTGGGCACTTTCATCTATCAGGGACATGCCACCATCATTTCGCCCTTCCCGGCAGAGGACGTGGAGTTCTCTCTGAAAAGTTCCAAGCTTATGCTGCAGAAAGATGGCGCCTGGGGCCTCTATACTGTGGCCCGCGCCGGGGCCGATGAAATCAAAAAGCATCCCATTACGCTGAAAGAAGTTGCCGCTCCTCAATTCGACAGCATCCAGTTCTACGGTACGCAGAACTGCGTTTGGAAGGATGGTCTGGCCGGCATCATCGATGATAACGGAAAGACGCTCATTCCCGTTAAATACAAGGATGTGGGTACTGTCATCGGGAAGAAGAAGTGGGCCTGGGCCATAACCGGAGAGGGTGAATGCGGGCTTGTCAACATCAGTGGCGATGTCATCCTCCCCTTCGAGCATGAGAGCATGCACGTGGATGAATATGGCGTATCGGCCCGCCGGAAAGGAGAAGACAAATACTTTGTGCTTCTTTCCGATGGCCGCCAAAGCCCGGCCCTTTACGACGATGTCACTTTTACCAAAGACGGGTTTGTATTTGAGCAAAATGGCCTGTTCGGCTTTGCCACTCCGCAGGGGGAAACGGTGCTGGAACCTGAATTCCAGAGCATCCAGATAGTGGACAACGACCCGGATTTGCTGAAGTTTGGCCCGCTGGGCAGCGAGTATGTAGGCAAAAAGATGTTTTTCGTGAAAAAGGATGGCTGCTGGGGCGCCAGGCACTGGACCGATGGAAGCTACATCCTGGAGCCTCTCATCCTGGACCGTAGCCAGATGTATTTATACCTGAACTCGCTGAATACAACCGATTACTATATGCTCGCCCGCGTCCAGCGCCAGGAATACCTGAACCGGAAGGATGAGTTTGAGACACAGGCCCAGTTCGAGGCCCGCCAGGCCAGTCCGGCCGACAATGAAGTTTACGCTGACAAGAAGATGGAGAGCTTCCCGAAGGACTTCCTGAGGGCGCAGCTCAAGAAGGCTGCCGAGTCCGGAAGCGGGATGACCATCAACTGGCACGCGTACGATGCTGACAAAGGGGCTTTCCCTTTCACCAGCAATCTCTCGCCCATTCCGATCTACTATTTGTCCGTTCCTGTCGAGGAAGGCCCGACCTTCCGGGAAGCGCTGGGCTCCATCCGAACCAAGGACTTGCTGCAGACAGCCACGTTGTTTATCTATCAGCACTTTGCGCAAATCGGGGAAATGGACATCACCCTGCCTTCCGGCAAAGTCTATCATTACGAAAACCCGGGCCTGGATGGTTATGCCGGGCCCATTGTTAACTATTCAGATTTGTATTGATCATGAAACGTTTAGCTATTCTTATGCTGGCCGTACTCGTATCGGCCCCCGCGTTTGCCCAGAAGAACGAAAACCTGGGAAAGAAGTACGGCGATTACGAAATCCAGTTGACCAAAGACAAATGGACCAGCGAAGCCGTGGTATCCGCCATCCGGGATAAGGCCACCGGCGTGTGGGTGACCGCTCCAAAACTCAAGAACAAAGAAGGATCCATCGTCTTCCTTCCCAACACCGATGTGGATTTCATTGAGGGAGACCGCTATGTCCCGGAAGCTCAGGGTCTGGTGGTTGTAGGAAACGGATACTACTGGGCCAAAGGGATCGAGAATCCCAATGCCAAATGGCTTATCCGGGGGTGTGGGGTGTTCAAGATAGAGGACGATAAACTGGTTCCTATCCTGCAATCCGGCGATCCGCTGGATATTGCCTATATCTGGGAAGCCCGCTACACAGTCTTCTCTGTGATTCCCGGTCACGCGCTCATTCTGGGATCCTTCCACCCCAAAGACAAGGACGGGTATTCCATCTTTAACCTCTCCGGCGAACGCCTGTACAATGACGTGAAGGATTTTAAGTACAAAGAAGAGCCCAGCCTGTACATCCAGCTGGAAGACGGCTCCTGGCACCATCTGGACCCTGCCGACGGCTCCCTGGTAGATTAGCGGGTCCTTGAAGGCAATTGCTCTGTGTCGTCCTTGAATCCACCTGTACAGGAAGAAGGATTGATCCTTTTTTCGTATATTTGCGCAAAGGATATTAATCAGAATCTAAATTGTCTTCTTTTATGAAAGTATTGAGAATCATCTTGTTGACGGCGGTCCTGATGGGGACGGCCGTCGCATGCGCGCCGAAGCAGGCGGCGGAGAAGTCCGCGCTGGAAACGATCGCCAGCCGCAAGAGCGTGCGCTCCTATACGGACCAGGCCGTGTCGCAGGAGCAGATTGAGACCCTGCTGCGGGCCGCCATGGCGGCGCCGACGGGCATGAACATCCAGCCCTGGCGCTTCGTCGTGGTCACGGACCAGGCGGTCAAGGACGCACTGGCAGGACCGCGCGGCGGCATGATCGCGCAGGCGCCGGTGGTGTTCGTCGTCTGTGGTCAGACCACGATGTCCCGCACCCCGTTCGGCCAGCCGGACGCTGCGCCGGTCGAGGTGGAGAACGGCAACTGGACGGCCGACTGCGCCGCCGCCACGGAGAACCTGCTGCTCGCTGCCGAGGCGATCGGCCTGGGTGCCGTGTGGACGGCCTGCTACCCGTATGAAGAGCGGATGGCCCCGGCCCGCGAGGTCCTCGGTCTCCCCGCCAACGTCACGCCGTACTGCGTCGTGCCGGTCGGTTACCCGGCCGGCGATGACCAGCCGAAAGACAAGTGGAAACCGGAAAACATCCACTACGACCGCTGGTAATACGAACTTCACTTTCTATTTGTTACCGGACGCAAGGAGCCCCTTCCCTGCGTCCGGTAACTGATTTATGCGGAGAGAAAGCTGAAAATCATTGGATATTTAAAAATTTTATTTATCTTTGCTGCGTTATGCGTTTTGTGTATTACCAAAGCTCCAGACGAGACCGAAGATAGGAGGCGTAGAACCC
>CAMJKI010000113.1 GCA_946406355.1 uncultured Bacteroidales bacterium
GCTGGCACGGGCGCAGCACCTTACTATAGGAGGATATGGAGAGGTGGCTCTTACGCGAAACTTCTACAGCGACAATGTTTACCGTTATTCCCGTCCTTCGGAGTATGCCAACGATCCCTCGCACGGCCGCTTCGATATTCCCCATGCCGTCCTGTATGTGGGCTACGACTTTGGAAAAGGCTGGTCGATGCAGACGGAGATTGAATTCGAACATACCGGTACCGGTTCTTCCGTGGAAAAGGAATTCACCGAGGCCGGAGAATGGGAAAGCGAGATAGAGAAAGGCGGCGAAGTGGCCCTGGAGCAGTTCTGGATTCAGAAATCCTTTTTCCCGGCCCTGAATGTCCGGGTGGGACATTTTGTGGTGCCGGTGGGCGGCCTCAACAACGCCCATGAACCGCTCAACTTTTTTACGGTATATCGGCCGGAAGGAGAGAATACCCTGCTCCCTTCCACCTGGCACGACACCGGTATCAGCATCTGGGGACGCACCGCCCATTGGCGCTATGAAGCCCAGGTGATTGCCGGATTGGACGGCTTTATGTTCGACCGCGACCATTTTGTCCACTACGGTGCCAATTCTCCCTATGAATTCAAGGTGGCCAACCGGCTGGGCGGCGTGGCACGCGTGGATAATTATAGTATTAAAGGCCTCCGGATAGGGCTCAGTGCCTATTATGGGGAATCCATGCACAATGCCTATCCCAACGATATGCACAATACCCGCTACTCAAGCATCAAGGGCCGTACCTTCCTGGGCGCTTTCGATTTTTCCTACAAGGGACAACGGCTTGTGCTGCGCGGCAATGCCGATTTCGGCTATGTGGGTGGCGCCGCAACCATTTCCACGGTAAAGCGGAATCTCAGTTCCAACAATGCCCCTTACCGCAAAACTCCGGTAGCCGAAAAAGCGCTGGCAACGGGTGTGGAGGCCGGATACGACCTCCTTCCCTGGTTCTCCGGAACGGCGGAGGCCAAACTGTATCTGTTTGCCCGCTACGAATACTATAACAGTTATATCCCTTCGCCCGAGCAGCAGGATTATCCGTACACTGCCCGTCACCGGGTGGCCGGCGGTGTAAACTGGTGTCCCATTCCGGAACTGGTGGTTAAGGCCGAATATTCGTACCGCTTCCTGAAGGAGCCCTACAACAACGAGCCCTCGCTGAGCCTGGGCATAGCCTACCAGGCCTTCTTTAAAAGATAATCATTAAAAAACATACGAACATGAACAAGACTCTGAAAATCTTCTTTGCGGCCGTCCTGTGTGTGGCGGTGGCAGCTTGCCAGTCAAAAGACAACCATGGTACAGGCGACCTTACGGCCGCCCAGAAGGAAATGAAGGCCGCCGTGGAAAACTACGTTCCCCAGGTGGTTTACGGCACCTACAAGGCTTTGGCCGACGAAACGCAGAACCTGTATGAGGGCTTGTCGGCCGCCTGCGAAAAAGGCGTGGATCAGCTTTCCCAGGCCGATGTGGATGCCGTCTGCAGCACTTTCCTGCTGGCCCGGAAGTACTGGGAGCAGTCCGAAGCCTTTCTGTATGGCCCGGCCACAACCTTCGGCATAGATCCGCACATCGATACCTGGCCGCTGGACGTGGAGGCGCTGGCCGTTTCGCTGGGCAACGCCGCACAGGTGAAAATGCTGGAAGGGGAGGACGGAATAGCCTATGCCGGCGCCAAACTTGGGCAGGAGCTCCTGGGCTTCCACGGCATCGAGTTCATCCTTTTCCGCGACGGCGCCAACCGCAGTGTGGCCGCCCTGAAAGCGGCCGAGGATGACGAGGCCTTTGCCAAAGTGAATGTCTCCGGTGCGCAGGAACTGGTTTATGCCGCCGCCGTGGCGGGTGACCTCCGCGACAACTGCTACCGCCTGTATGCCGCCTGGAATCCGGCCGCCGAAAGCAAGTATCTGGCGCGTTTGGAGGAAATTGAGGCCGAAATTGAAATCAACGGTAAGGTGTACGGTGAAAACCTGCTGGGCGCCGCTCAGCTGGGCTCCTCTTTCGAGACCTGGGAGGAGGCCGTTTCCACCATCCTGGTAGGCGGCTGTTCCAACATCTGTGCCGAGGTGGCCGATGTGAAAATGGGCAACGCCCACACCGGCGAGGATGTGAATTACATCGAATCCCCCTACAGCGAGAAGTCCTTCCAGGATTTCATCGACAATATCCTTTCCATCCAGTTCACGCTGTATGGCAGCCGTGACGCATCGGCCCCCGGCCAGAACTCGCTGTATGGCGCTATGGCCAACCTGGGATACAGTGGCACTGCTGCCCTGAAAACCAAGCTGGAGGCCGCGCTGAACGCCCTGAAGGCCTGTCAGGCCAAAGGTGCTTTTGTGAAGATTTATGCCGACAGTTCCGTCCAGGATGCCATGGATGCCGTATCGGCCCTGGATCAGGAGCTGAACAAGGCTGCCGAATGGATAGTAAAACAGTAACAATATGAAAAAGCTTTGTTTAGGAATCGGCCTGGCCGTCCTGCTGACATCCTGCCTGGGGGAGGATCCGAACCCGGTAAAGGAGTCCGATGCCAAATATGTGGGGCAGGATGTGGGGAATTTCACGGCCGCCGAATGGTATCCGGGCGGAGAACTGGGTACTACCGACAATGTGTCGGCCGGCTCTTATGAAGATCCGGCGCCGGCGGTGCTGCAGATGGGCCTGGAGGCGGCCTTTAACCACGGCGAGGCTTTCTTCGAGCGGAATGTGACCGTAAACCAGCCCCCGTTCAAGGGGAGGGGACCGGCCGCCGTACGCAAGTCTTGCCTGGACTGCCATCCCGGCTATGGCCACGGACAGTGGCAGTCGCGCTATGAGGCCAACGGCAACCGCTCTTTCGGCAACGGCTACCTGTTGGTGGTCTATTACCAGAATGCCGATAATCCCAACGATGGCCCTTATGTGTCGGAAGTGACGGGCATGCCGCAGACCATGGCCGAGGCCCCTTTCCTGCCTCCTATCGACGAAAAGCAGATAGAACTGAACTGGGTGGCGGTAACATCCATGGAAAGCGGTCTTTCCATGACTTTCCCCAACGGTGAGAAGTACGAGCTCATCTATCCCGAGCTTTACATTCCGGAGAGCGCCTTCAACACGATGCCCACTCCCTATGAATCGGCCCGCCAGAAGGGTACCACCGTGGCTTTCCGCCTGGAGAGCACCATCGGCATTCCCGGGACCGGCCTCATTGATGCCATTCCGCAGGAAGATATCCGCGCCCAATACGCCCAGGAGGCCCGGTTCGTGGAACTGAATTCCTCGTTCTGGGATGCCGGAGCCGGCGATTTTGCGCCCGGTGCCTATTATCACAACTGGGCGGCGGGAAAGAACGGCGCAGGCTATGACGCCGACGGAAACTATTACGAGCGGGATGCCTACATGGACGGAAAACTTCTGAAAAAGTTCACCTATGCCATGACGCGCGGAACCCTGCAGGACGGGGCTGGCGCCAACGCCATCTGGAACATCACCAACGTATCCCGTCCCGACCGTCCCTTCCTTTACACCACCGTGGCCTGGGCGACGGCCATGTCCAGAAATCCGGAGGTGATAGCCGCCATCCGGGCCGAAGGAGTGCAGTCTCCCTATTTTGTGGATGTGGACAAGGACGGTGAAGTGACCGATGCCGAAATTGCCGAGGCCGTGCTGGCCCTTCTGAGCCCGTCGACCAACCAGTTTGACAATCCCTACCACAACTTCGAGCCCGAAATGTCGGCCGACGAGTTCTACGATTTCATGGTGTGGCACCGGGGACTGGCTATTCCCAGGGCCCGTAACCTGCACGATCCCCAGGTCCAGAAGGGAAAGGAACTGTTCAAAAAGATGGGCTGCGCCAGCTGTCACCGTCCTTCCTGGACCACCGGGAAAGACAACTATTGGTCGCCGGCGATGAATGGTACCAAACCGCTTCCGCGTTATGCCAACCAGACCATCTGGCCCTATTCCGATTTTATCCAGCACCGCCTGTGGATGAAAAACGACATTCATGGCACCTGGTGCCGTACAACGCCGCTTTGGGGGCGCGGTTTATCCACCCTGAATACCGGCCGTAGCGACCGCATGCACGATTGTCGTGCAAGAAATGTGGTGGAAGCTATC
>CAMJKI010000114.1 GCA_946406355.1 uncultured Bacteroidales bacterium
TATTATCAAATCTTTTTCCGGGTGCAAAAATAGCCCCATCTTGCGCCAAACCATTGCGCAATTCCGAAAAATATATACTGGATTGATTATTCCCGGGGAATTGTTTATTTTTGTGGTATGAAACAGCGTCTGTTGGGAAAAACGCCGGAAGAACTCAAGGAAATTGCCCTGGGAGCCGGCCTGCCCGCCTTTGCCGGAAAGCAAATGGCGCAGTGGCTGTATGTGAAGCGGGTGCGTTCGGTGGAGGAAATGACCAATCTTTCCAAGGCCGGACGGGAGGCCCTTTCCCGTGAGTGGGAGGTGGGCCTGGAAACTCCGGTGGATTGCCAGACATCGGTGGACGGTACAAGGAAATACCTGTTCCGGGTTACATGCCCGGTGGGCGCCGGGCGGGAAGAGGAGTCGTGCGTAGAGGCGGTGATGATTCCGGACCAGGACCGTAAAACCCTCTGCGTAAGTTCCCAGGCCGGTTGCAAGATGTCCTGCAAGTTCTGCATGACAGGCCGGCAGGGATTCCACGGGAATCTATCGGCCGCCGATATCCTGAACCAGTTCTTTGCCATAGAAGAGGCAGGGGAAATCTCCAACGCCGTTTTCATGGGCATGGGAGAGCCACTGGACAACTGGGAGGAAGTAAAACGGGCCATCGAGGTGCTCACGGCGCCCTGGGGACTGGCCTGGAGTCCCAAACGCATCACCCTTTCCACCATCGGCGTGCTGCCCAATCTCAGGGAGTTTTTGGACGAAAGCCGCTGCCATCTGGCCGTGAGCCTGCACAACCCCTTTCCGGAGGAGCGCCTGCAGATGATGCCCGTGCAAAAGGCCTGGCCGCTGGAAGACGTAATCAACCTGATTAAGCAATACGACTTCACCGGGCAGCGCCGGGTAAGTTTTGAATATACGGTCTTTTCCGGCTGGAACGACACAAAACGCCATGCCGATGCCCTCCTGCGCCTGTTACAGGGCCTGGAGTGCCGGGTAAACCTGATCCGTTTCCACCGGATTCCGGATTTCCCGTTCGGCCCGGCTCCGCTGGACCAGATGGAAGCTTTCCGTGACCGGCTGTCCCGGGGCGGGGTTACCGCCACCATCCGGGCCTCCCGCGGAGAAGACATTTTTGCGGCCTGCGGCTTGCTGGCAGGTAAACACAAGGAACTATGAAAAGGCTTTTGAGCATATTGTCGGCCTGTTTTCTGCTGGGACTGAGCGCCCTGGCACAGGACCGTTCTTCCTCTACCTTCGGCCTGGATCCCAAAGACGCGCAGGCGGTGCGCAGCATCCAGAGCCGCATGGACCAAATCCGAAAACACCGGCCCACCGTGGCGCTGGTGCTTTCCGGCGGAGGCGCTAAGGGGGCGGCCACCATTGGCGCGCTCAAGTTCATGGAGCAATACGATCTGCCCATAGACATGGTGGTGGGTACCAGCATCGGCGGCCTGCTGGGCGGCATGTATGCCCTGGGTTACGATGCCGATTATCTGGATTCCCTCATCCACAACATCAACTGGGAAATGGCGCTCAGCGACAAGGTGGACCGCAAGTATATACCCTATTCCAGAACACGCTACAAGGAGAAATTCCTGGTTTCCATCCCTTTCTATTACAGGACCAACGATTATCAGAACTATGTGACGGGAGACCTTCCCTTCGCTTCTGCGGGAGACCGGCGGCTGCATTTGGGCGCCGAAGAACGGGGTAATTCCATAGACCGGATTATCAGCGACAACCTGATGGGCAGCCTCCCTGCCGGGTTTGTGTACGGGCAAAACGTCTATCAGATTATCTCTTCCCGCACGGTGGGTTACTCAGATTCCACGGATTTCTTCAAATTTCCCATCCCTTTTGCCTGCGTGGCAACGGATGTGGCTTCCGGTAAGGCCAAAATCTGGCACGACGGGTCCCTGAACCTGGCCCTGCGCTCCACCATGTCCATCCCCGGACTGTTTACCCCGGTGCGTACCCAGGGCATGGTGCTGGCCGACGGCGGCATGCGCAACAATTTCCCCGTGGACATAGCCAGGGATATGGGGGCCGATATCGTCATCGGCATAGACCTTTCCACTTCCAATCTGGAAGCCGAAAAAATCAACAATCTGGGCGATATCCTGTGGCAGGGGATCGATATGCTGGCCGGGGACTCGTTTGAACGGAATGTGCGTTCCGTGGATGTGCGTATTCACCCGGACTTGGACGGGTACAATATGCTCAGCTTCAACGAAGTGGCTATAGACACCATGTTTCGCCGGGGATACCGGGCCGCCGAAGCCGCCGCCGATGAGCTGGCCGCCGTCCGCCGCAAGGTGGGCTCCGACAAACGGAGACTCCAGGCCCGACCGGCCGTAGACCTAAACCGCCAGCCGGTTGTGATAGGGGATATAGATATTGTAGGCGTAACCGCCGACGAAGCCGATTACATCCGCTCCAAGCTGGCCGTGAAAGCCGGCACTGTGATTTCTTATCAGATGCTGGAGGAGGATATAGCCCGGGTTTTCGGCGAAGGCACCTATGATTTTGTGAGCTACGAGTTGCGCGGTTCCATGGAGCCTTACCGGCTCAGAATCCTGTGCAAGCGGGGTCCCATGCACCAGCTGGGCCTGGGCTTCCGGGTAGATACGCAGGACCTGGTGTCCATTCTGGTGAATATCGGTCTCAATACGCATTCCGTCCGGGGCGCTTCCCTGGATTTGACCGGACGGGTTGGCGTGAATCCTTACCTGGACCTGCATTTTGCGTATAATGCGCCCAAGTGGCCCACCCTCAACGCCCGGGCCTTCTTCCGCTGGGCCGATCGCAATAATTTCATTTCCGGGGATAACAACTTCAGCATTGCCTTCCACCAATATACGCAGGAACTGTATTTTTCCAACATGCGCTGGTCCCACTTCGATGTGCAGGGCGGCTTCCGGAACCAGTACTTCAACGTACGGCAAATCCTGGCCAAGGATGTGCTGGGCGACTATGATCCCCAAACCATTTCCCGGGATTATCCCGGCTTCTTCCTCAATGCGCGCATAGAAACTTTGGATAACGGCTATTTCCCCACGCGGGGTGTGTCGGCCGGCATCCAGGGCGAATTCGTTTCCCGTTTGTTCGTGGAGGGGCATCCCAAACCGTTTGCCGTGGTGGCCCTGGACGGGCAGATGCCTGTTACCTGGGGCCGTTTCACCCTGGTTCCGCACGGAAGTGCGCGCATCCTGTTCGGGGATGACATTCCCATTGTGTACGCCAATGTGCTGGGCGGAGATTTCCCGGGGCGTTATGTAGATCAGCAGCGGCCCTTCATGGGTATCAACAAGGCGGCTCTCCGACGCAATGGCATGCTGGTCGGCCGGCTGGATGCCCGGTACAACGTTGCCGGCAACCATTTCGTAAGCGCCATTTTCAATGCGGCCTACGATTTCAACAATTTCCGGGAGTTCGTAAAGGGGGAGCCTGTGTTTGGTGCGGGACTGGAATATGCCTATAACTCCGTTTTGGGCCCCATTAAGCTGGATATCCACTGGTCTACGATAACCAAGAAGGTGGGCGCCTATCTTTCTATCGGCTATAATTTCTAGGGTATGGAGTATGCCAAGTGCCTGGCGCGCCTGCAACGCCTCTGCTCCCGGGCCGAATACTGCTCGGCCGACATTTACCGCAAGGCCCTGAAGGACTTGGAGGGAGATGCCGGGGATGCTTCCCGCGTGGTAGCATCGCTGAAGGAGGACCGTTATGTGGACGATGCCCGCTTTGCCGCCGCCTTTGCCCGTGAAAAAGCCTCCCTGCAGGGCTGGGGGCCTGTGAAAATCCGCTTCCAATTGCGTGGAAAGGGCATTTCCGAGGCTGACATTGCCGCTGCCCTGGCCGA
>CAMJKI010000115.1 GCA_946406355.1 uncultured Bacteroidales bacterium
GGGGTAACGTGAGTGAAGCGTAGTCCACAAAAACAGCAGGCCGCAGCCTGCTGTTTTTAGTGGAGTATAGGGGAGTCGAACCCCTGACCTATAGATTGCGAACCTATCGCTCTAGCCAACTGAGCTAATACCCCAAAAAGGATTGCAAAAATACGGGATTTCCCGCAAAGTTGCAAGAGGCCGGGCCGTTTTTGGCGTTATTTCCATCGGCTTTCGGCCTTTTCCACTTCGCGTTCCAGCTGGACGGGGAGCTTTTGGACGCAGTGGTGGCATTTCATTTCCAGGGTGTACATGCGGCCGATGCAATAATTGGAATGGCCGCAACCGCTGCAGCTTTCTTCGCCGCTGCGGAGCCTGTTCACAAAGTTGGTGTCGTGCACCAGGGCACGGGCTACCTGCAGGCCCTGGAAACCCTTGTCCAGCACTTCCTCCATCTTGGCCAGCGAGGTGAGCCCGCCCACATAGATGAGGGGCATTTTCACGGCCTGACGGAACTGCAGGGCATCTTCCAGGAAGTACCCTTCCTTGTAGGGGACCGTGGGGATGAGCCATCGGCCGAAGCCCAGCACAAGCGCCTTGAGCCACCAGAACTTCCAGGGGTTTATATAGTGGGCCATGGTCTTCAGGGGCATGGCGCCGCGCATCACTTCCATGGGGGCCTTGCTCACGAAGCCGGCCGACAGCACCAGGGCGTGTACCCCCAGGCGCTCCAGCTCCCGGGCCACTTCCAGGCACTCTTCCCGCTGCATGCCGCCACGGAAGCCGTCGTGCATATTCATCTTAACAATTACGCCCATATCGTTTCCGGCATGTTCCAGTACGCAGCCGATTACCCGCTGCATCAGGCGCATCCGGTTCTGCAGGGAACCGCCGTATTCGTCGTGCCGGTGATTGGTATAGGGGGAGAGGAACTGGCTGATGAGATACCCGTGCCCGGCGTGGATTTCCACGCAGTCGAAGCCGGCTTTCCGGGCCAGGTCCACCGCATGGCCGAAATCGGCCACCAGAGCGTCTATTTCGGATATTTTGAGGCCGCGGACGAAAGTGGGGGAATAGATGTTGAAGCCGCTGGAGGCGCCCACCGGCGTGCATCCGCAGGTGGCACGGTGCGTCATGTTGCCGCAGTGGCCCAACTGAATGGAGCATTTGGCCCCCTGGGCGTGGACGGCATCGGTAATGCGCTTCAGCCCGGGAACAATCTCTTCCCGCATCCAAAGCTGGCCGTCAAAGGAAAGGCCGCTACGGTTCACGGAAGCGTAGGCCAGGGTGGTCATGCCCACGCCGCCACGGGCTACTGCCACATGATAATCGTACAGGTCCTGCGACGGGGAATTGCCGTAAGCCATGTTCTCGAAGGCGGCCGAACGGATTACCCGGTTGCGAAGGGTTACGGGGCCGATTTTTACGGGCGTGAATACGGGAGATTCAATCATGGCCAAATCAATAGATGAACGGGATGAAACGTTTGGGTTTGCGCTCTTCCATCTGTTCCGGGAACTCCTGGGCATACAAATCGTAGATGCGGGCGGCGCGGGGGCACAGATTGGCAAAAGTCCACAGCGAGAACACGGCGCCTGCCCAGGACCAGGTGAGGATGGCGAATCCGGTCCACTCCAGCCACTCCCCAAAGTAATTGGCGCTGGTTACATAGCGGAACATGCCTCCCTGCGGCAGGTAATGGGCGGTGTCGCCCGGCTGGCGCAGGTTCCGGATAATGCCGTCCGACTGGATATTGATGTACATGCCGGCAAAGAACAGGGCAGTTCCTGCAAGGAAAGGCAGGCTCACGAGCCAGGAAGACGGATAGTAATCGGCCGGGGAAAAATAAAAGAGCCAGCCACCCTGCATAAATGCGTTGAGGGTGTTGAACAGGGCTCCCATGGCCACGATGGACCAGGGCATCCGGCTGTGACCCCTCAGTTGCTGGGGAAAGATGAACGAGCGGTGGAAATAGTGGGCTTCGAAAAGGATGAGGAAAACCAGGCGCACAGGGTCGGCCCGCCGGTCCGAGAACCACCACAGCAGTAGCATCGCAATGAAAACCGGCACTTCCATCAGGAACCAGCCCAGATGGTTGTCCAGCGAGGGGCCCCAGGAGGTACGATAGAACTTCCCGTATCCGGCGTCCACGAAATACAGGGCTGCAAATACGATAACGGCTATGGCGGCCATTACCAGCAGAAAGATATGGAAAGTGTCAATGGTCATATTCCAGTCTGATATTATCCACACAGAGCGTGTTGCCCAGTGCCCCCACAAAGGCTTCGTTGCTGCCGGCGCTGATCATCAGCAGGGCGTGGGCGGGGAGGGCCAGCAGCACGGCAGCGATAGCTATCTGAATCTTTTCCATAGGGCGGTAATAACGGGGGCCGGAAGCAGGCCGATAAGGACCGGAAGCCACACGTTCATGAAGGCGGGACAGATGACGCGGCGGCCGTGGAACAGGGCCCTGAGGGCCCGCTTCACCAACCAGCGCGGGGTATGGATGAGGCCCAGGCGGATGCCCAGTTGCACTCGCTTCTGGTCCAGCCGGTAAAGCGGTGTGGCAATGGCGGCGGGGCACACGGTGGTAACGCCCACTCCGTACGGCTTCAATTCAAAGGACAGGGAGCGCCCGAAACTCTTGAGGTAGGCCTTGGTGGCCGAATAAATGGTGATGCCGGGGACAGGGAGCCGGGCCGCCATGGAGGACAGGATGAGGATATAACCGGATCCCCGCTGCTTCATGGCGTTGCCAAAAAGGATGCAGCTGCGGGTGATGGTGGTCATGTGCAGGTTCATCATGGCTTGCACGCGGTCCAGGTCTTCCGTCTGCAGCTCCTTGAAAAAGAACATGCCGGCGTTGTTGATTACAATATCCGGCAGCTGCTCCTCCTCCTGCATACACCATTGGAACAGCCGGTCGGCGGCATCCGGGAGGGCCAGGTCCTGGTCTCGGGTGGTGACTTTTACAGGAAAGGCTGCTTGCAGTTCGGCCCTGGCGGCCGACAACTCATCCTCCCGGTTGCTTACCAGGATTAAGTTGTATCCTTTGGCTGCCAGCTGTCGGGCATACTCCAGCCCCATGCCGGAGCTCCCGCCTGTGATGAGGGCCGTCACTTAGCTGATGAACTGGGCCTTGAGGGCTTCAATCTTCTCCGGAGCATCGCTGCCCTTGGCACCGAAGTAGAATTTGATCTTGGGCTCTGTGCCGGACGGGCGCACGGTGACTACGTCGCCGGCCTGGTTGAAGAACTGCAGCACATTGCTCTTGGGCAGGCCGGTTTCTTCGGGCTTGTTGAAGTCGCTCACCCTGGCCAGCGGGCTGCCGGCAATCTGGGCGGGCGGTGTGGCGCGGTAATCGGCCATGATTTGCTGAATTTCTTCGGCGCCGCTCTTGCCCTTGCGTACGATGTACACCATTTTTTCCTCGTACAGGCCATATTCCTTGTATACTTTCTGGAGCAGCTGCCACAGGGTGAGGCCCTGCTCGGCGGCCCAGGCGGCGCATTCGGCCACGGCGCAGCCGGCTACCTGGGCGCACTTGTCGCGCACGAAATTACCCAGGTTGAAGCCGTAGCTTTCCTCTCCGCCGCAGATGAATTCGCTTTTACCTTCCTGCTGCTTCTGGATTTCGGCAATGTATTTGAAGCCGGTGAGCACGTTGTAGCACTTTACGCCGAAGCTCTGGCAGATGGCGGCGATGAGTTCCGTTGTAACTATGGTTTTGACGCAGTACTGATTGCCGTTCAGCTTGCCCAGCTCTTTCCAGCGGGTGAGGATATAATAGGTGAGGAAGCTCCAGGTCTGGTTGCCGGTGAGCTGTACCATCTTGCCTTCGTCGTT
>CAMJKI010000116.1 GCA_946406355.1 uncultured Bacteroidales bacterium
CCGTTGACGAGACCACGCCGGAATTCCGGGATTTCCATTTCTCGGACATCGTCTGCGCCGGCGCCGGCCAGGCTATCTATGTAAACGGACTGCCGGAGCTCCCGCTTGCCGGCGTCTCTTTCAAGGACTGCCGCTTTACGGCCCGGAAGGGCGTGGAAGTGCACTATGCGGCCCCTATTGCTTATGATAATGTCTTTGTAAACGGAGAGCAGCTGTAATGAAAAGAATCCTTTATCTGGTCCTTGTCTGGCTTGTAGCCAGCTCCTTTACTACCGTCCACCTGATGGGGGACAGCACCATGGCGGAAAAAGACCTTCCCAAGGCCGGGGAGGAGCGTGGCTGGGGAATGATGTTACAGAATTTCCTGGATCCCTCTCAGGTGAATGTAATCAACTATGCCCAGAACGGCCGCAGCACCAAAAGTTTCATCGATTTGGGGCTCTGGGACAAGCTGAAGGCCAATCTCCAGGCCGGGGACTATGTGTTCATCCAGTTCGGCCACAACGATGCCAAGGCCGATGATCCTGCCCGCTATGCTCCGGCCTTCGGCGCTTATCAGGAGAACCTTCGCCTGTTTGTGAAGACGGCCCTGGACAAGGGCGCCCACCCGGTGCTGCTCACTCCGGTGGCCCGTCGCTGGTTCAAAGACGGGGTGCTGGACCGCAACTGCCACACGGACTATCCGGAAGCCATGAAACAGGTGGCGGAAGAATTCGGCATTCCGCTGTTGGATATCACAACGGCCAGCCTCAACTGGCTGGAAGCCCTGGGAGACGCTGCTTCCCGTCCTTATTTCATGATTTCCACGGGAAAAGACGACAATACCCACACCGTGGCTGCCGGCGCCCGCCAGGTGACGGAAATGGTTTGCGAACGCATCCGTACGCAGATTCCGGAGCTTGCCGCCTATCTTGTGCATTATGACATAGTGGTATCGGCCGATGGCCACGGGGATTATATGACCGTACAGGAAGCGGTGAACGCCATTCCGGATTACAGCCATCAGGAAATCACCCATGTGCTTATCCGTAAGGGCGTTTACAAGGAGGAAGTGACCATTCCCCACACCAAGTTCCGCGTGCATTTCAAGGGAGAAGATGCGGAAAACACCATTCTCACCTATGACAAGTATGCCCAGAAATTCTGGCCTGGCCGGGATTTCACCATGGGAACCTCCGGTAGTGCTTCCATCTATATCCACGCCAGTTATATCACCTTCGAGGACCTCACCTTTGAGAATACCGCGGGGGAGGGCAAGGAAATCGGCCAGGCCGTAGCCGTGTTTACGGACGGGGATTTCCTCTTCTTCAACCGTTGTCGTTTCTTGGGCAACCAGGACACCCTGTACACCTACGGCCGTTTTGGAAAAGAAGGTGGCATCAAGCGGAACTATTTCAAGGACTGCTATATAGAAGGAACCACGGATTTTATTTTCGGCCCTTCCATAGCGTATTTCCAGAACTGCACCATTCACAGTAAGAAAGACAGCTACGTTACGGCAGCCTCCACACTGGAGGGACAGCGTTACGGCTACGTGTTCAAGGATTGTAAGCTCACGGCCGCGGAAGGGGTGACCAAGTGCTATCTGGGCCGTCCCTGGGGCGCACACGCCAAGACTGTTTTCATTGACTGCGAGCTGGGTTCCCACATTCGTCCGGAAGGCTGGCACGACTGGGAGAAGGAAGGCAAGCCCAATACCAAGGAGAATTCCTTCTATGCCGAATACGGCAGCTATGGCCCCGGAGCACAAGGTCCCCGCGTGGAATGGTCCCATCAACTCACCCGGAAGGAGTTGGAAGACTATAGCTTTGAAAAGGTAATGTATCAGCGGCAGGACGGAATCGTCTGGGACCCTTATAACAACAGATAATGCGTAAATTATTCATAGCAAGCATTTTTGCCTTGGCTGCCTGTGTGGCCGAGGCTCCGCTTTCCCTGCAGGTGGTCCGTTCGGAGATGGTCCGCTGTCCGGAGGCATCGTACATAGACGGGCAGGAAGGAAACCTTAAGTGGAATTATACCACAGGCCTGGAACTCAAGGCTTTCCTGGATGTATATGACGTTTATGGCGGGGAAGAGCTGTTGGACTATGCAGATGCCTGGTACAATGCCATCATCGACGATAACGGCATCATCTATAAGTATAAGAAATCCAATTTTTCTACGGATCATATTTGCCCCGGCCGTACCCTTTTCCGGCTTTATGACCTTACGGGAAAGGAGAAATACCGCGCGGCCATGGATTCCCTTTATAGCCAGCTCCTGGACCAGCCCCGCACCCCGGAAGGCGGTTTCTGGCACAAGCAGGTGTATCCGGAGCAGATGTGGCTGGACGGCCTGTATATGGCGCAGCCTTTTTATGCGGAATATACAGCGCGTTTCGTAACGGACAGCTTGCAGCAGGAGGCCAACTATGCCGATATTGTTCATCACTTCGTAACGGTCTATGAGCATACCCTTGATCCGGACACGGGCCTTTTGCGGCATGCCTGGGATTCCTCCCGTCAGATGTTCTGGTGCAATCCGGAAACCGGACAGAGCGACCACGCCTGGGGTCGGGCCCTTGGTTGGTATTGCATGGCCCTCGTGGATGTGGCGGAAATCCTTCCCGCCGGAGGGCATAAGGATACCCTTATCGGCCTTCTTTCCACCCTTTACGATGTGCTTCCGCTTTATGCCGATGCCGAAACGGGAATGTGGTTCCAGGTGCTGGACTGCCCCTACCGGGAAGGTAACTATCTGGAAGCCACCTGTTCTGCCATGTTCGTCTATTCCTGGCTCAAAGGCTGCCGGTTGGGTTTCCTGGGGAACCCGGACGGGGCGGTTCACGCCTATGAATCCCTGCTTTCCACCTTTGTGTCCAAAGAGAATGGTCTGGTGAACTTGAACCAGTGCTGCGAGGTGGCCGGCCTGGGTGGTAAGGACAACCGCAGGGGAGACTATGACTACTATATCAATGAGCGCGTACGTGCGAACGACCCCAAGGGTATCGGCCCGCTTGTTTGGGCGGCGCTGGAATATGAAAAGTTATGAGAAAGATGTATTTGCTGCTGATCGTTGCCCTTCTGGCGTTTTCCTGTGAGAATAAGCCGCAACCGGAACCGGAGAAACCCTCCATTCCGGCTGTTCCCACCGGTCTGTCCCTGCACGGAACTCCTTCCGAGACCTCCCTTACTTTCCAGTGGACGGCTGTTTCCGGCGCTACTTCCTATTCCTGGCAGTTAATCCGGGGCGGAAGCACGGAGAAGGAAGGAACGGTTACATCGCGCAATGTTACCGTAAATGACCTTACCAAGGCAACAGACTATCGTTTTGGTGTAAAAGCCGTGAACGACGCAGGTGAGTCGGATTTTGCCTGGGTCGATGCCCGTACGGCAGG
>CAMJKI010000117.1 GCA_946406355.1 uncultured Bacteroidales bacterium
CTCGGTCACGGCCGCGTTGTTGGCCTGGAACTCGGAGGCAGGATAGATGAGACGACGGATCTGCTTGTCGGTGTCAATGGTACCGCCAGAGCTGTTGGTGAGCGTAGGAATCACCTTGGGGTAGCCGGTGCGGCGGAATTCGGCCCAGGCCTCCATTCCCTCGGGGAAACCGGCAATGTACTTCTGGGTGATAATCTGCTCCAGGTGACCTTCGAAGCTGCTCTGGCTGCTCCAGGCAACCGACACGTCGGTAAGGTTGGTGCTGTAGCTGTTGCCGGCCGTAACGGCATCGGTGAAGCTGCCCACACCGGTGGTGGTGCTCAGGTAGGAGCCCACGCCCACGCCTCTGAGTTCGAAGCTCTGCTTGATACCGGCCTCATAGAGCTGACCGGCAGCGGCATCGTTTCCTTCGCGGAGGGCATGCTCGGCGCGGAGGAAGAAGCTCTCGGCACCGCTCATCCACATAAGGGGATCGTTGTTGGTGCAGTTGATGCGGGACAGCAGGGAAGACTTGGCGTAGTCGTCGCTGATGACCGCTCCCATGCGTACGCCGTGATACTGGCCGTCGGAGCCGGTGGTGAAGTAAGCGCTGCAACGGGGGTCGTTATAACTATTCATGTAAGTGACGATGGTGGCACCGGGTTTGGCATCACCGTCATTGAAGTTGTACTCAATGACATAGATGGGATATTCCCAGGCGCCGGAACCCGGATGCAGGGCGGCGTCCACCTCCAGGAAGCCTTCGGCGCAGGAAAGGGCCTTGGCAGCCTGAGCCTTGTACAGCTCCTCGTTGGCATAAGCTACGCGGAGAGCCAGGCGGAGACGGAGCGTGTTCGCAAACTGAATCCATTTTTCCACGTCGCCGTAGAAGACATTGTCGTAGTCGGCAAGGTAAGCGGAGACACCCTTTCCGAGGAGGTCTTCGAGAGCGGCGATTCCGCTGTCCAGGTCTTCGAACATGGCGGCATACACTTCCTGCTGCTTGTCATAGGAAAGGTGGATGGCGCCGGTTCCCAGCTGGGTGTAGGGAATGGGGCCGTAGGCATCGGTGACGCGGTGCAGGGAAGCCACCTTGAGGATGTCGCCGAAAGCGGCATCGTAGGGGCTGGCCGCACGCAGGGCATTCAGCTGCGTCCAGGGAGCGATGGCACGGATGTAGGCATCCTCGAAGAGGGCCTTGGTCCAGCCATCGGCCACCAGATTGTACTCGTTGGTCTGGTGGAAACCGCTGTTGGAAGCGGCCTCGTAGTTGGAGAAAATGTTGCCGGTGAGGCCCTGGACTACCTGGTAGGAGGCAGAGCCGTACTCTTCCTCACCTCTCTGGTAGGAAGGAAGCACGTTGGCCATCATCTGGGCCACGTAGGAGCCGGTGCGAAGATTATCGTGCTCGAGCATCTCCTTGGTGGCCTGCTCGGGATTGGTATTGCGGTCGGTGAAAGACTTGGTGCAGGACACCAGGCTCACCATCAGGATCAAAACAGGAAGGATGGTCTTTTTCATTGCTGTATCCTCCATTATTTATTGTTCTTCTTACCGAACTTCACCTTCACGGAGAAGCCGATGTTACGGGTAGAGGGAGCCATGAACAGGTCGATGCCGGCGCCGTAGTTACCGGCGTTCGATACCTGCTCGGGGTCGAAGGGGGCCTTGCAGTAAAGGAGGGCCAGGTTGCGGCCCACCAGGGAGACGTTCAGGCTTTCGATCCACTTCACGGCCTTGCTCACAGGGATGTCGTATCCCAGGGAGAGCTCGGCCAGGCGGATGTTGGTCATGTCATAGACATAGTAGGCGCCCAGGGCGTCGGTGCCGGTAGGGCTGGCAATGGTCTGCCAATAGTCCTGACCGCTCACCTGGTAGTAATTGCGGGCGTTGCCAAAGATGTCGGCGGGGGCAAAGTTGAAGCCCTCTTCGCGGCCCTGGAGGGTCTTTTCGGTGACGCCGAAGCCATCCATGGCAGCCTCGGTGAGGGAAACGCCCACACCACCCTTGCGCATAGTGAACATGAAGGCCAGGTTGAGGCCCTTCCAGCTAAACTGGTTGCGCCAGGAACCCGTCCAGTCGGGGTTCACGTTACCGGCATACCACATGGTGTCGGGCGTGCCGTCGTTGGGGGCCTTGTACAGGACGCCGCCCTTGTCGGAAGGCGTTACGTACGGAGTACCATCGGCATTGGTAGCCAGGCCAGAGACGTACATTTCGCCCACGGGACGGCCTTCGATGAGCCACATGGTGGCGGCGGAGGTGCCGCCCACGCTCTCACGGGTGCTCACGTAGTGCTCGCTGCCCATGGTGTAGTCCAGCATCTTCACCACCTTGTTGGTGTTCTTGGTCCAGATGAGGTTGGTGGTCCAGTTGAAGTCCTTAAAGAAGTCCTTGGAGAACTGGGCGGAGAGTTCTACACCGGAGTTGTCCACCTGGCCGGCGTTCACGTAGAACACGCTGGAGCCGCTGATGGAGGTGTTGGTGGGAGTGAAGACCTGGTTGTAGGTGGAGGAGTGGTAGTAGGTTCCGGCCAGCTGGACCAGGCCCTTGAACAGGCGCACATCGGCACCCACTTCCCAGGAGCGCGTGCGCTCAGGCTGGAAGTCGGGGGCGGGTTCCCAGGTATTCAGGTTGGGGATACCGCCTACCACGGCGTAGGTTTCATTGAGGATGAAGCGGTTGATAGGGTTACCTACCTCGGCGTACGAAGCACGCACCTTGGCATAGGGGATGATGTCGGACTTTTTCTCCAGCATCTCGGTGATGAGCCAGGAGGCACCTACGGAAGGATAGAAGAAGGGCTTCACCTTACCGTCCGATGCCATCTGGGAAGACCAGTCCTCGCGGGCGGTCGCTTCCAGGAAAAGGAAGTTCTTGTAACCTACGTTGAGGGTGCCGAAAACGGACTGTGTCTGGTCGCGGAAGGTGTCCTTGGACTGGGCCTTTCCGGTTTCCATATTGGTGAAAGTGAACAGGTTGGCTACACCCAAGAGGTCACCGCCCAGCGTGGTTCCGCGGTAGAAGTAGTCTTCGATGGAAGCGCCAAGGGTAGCATTCAGGGACACCAGGGCGTTTTCGCCAAAGTTCTTGTGGAAGTTCACAAGTACATCACCGTAAGTCTGGGTGGTCTTCTGGTCGCTGTACTTGTAGCGGCCGTACTTGCCGGCGAACAGACCGTTGGAGGAAGCATAGTGCTTTTCCTCGGCGATGGTGCCGTTATGGTCGGTGCGCACGCGGGCCTGGACGTCCAGCCAGTCGGTCACGTCATAGGAGACGGAGCCGCCCAGGATGAAACGGTTCTTCTGGGCCGTGAACATGTTGCGGTTGATGGTCCAGAAGGGGTTCTGCATGGACAGCTGGTTGGT
>CAMJKI010000118.1 GCA_946406355.1 uncultured Bacteroidales bacterium
AAGTTCGAACTGGACAAGGCCCAGAAGCGCGCCCACATCCTGGAAGGCCTCCTGAAGGCCATGGACATCATTGACGAGATTGTCCATATCATCCGTTACGAAACCAAAAACCGCGACGACGCCAAGGAAATGCTCCAGACCCGTTACGGTTTCTCCGAACCCCAGTCGGCCGCCATTATCGCCCTCACCCTGGGCCAGCTCACCGGCCTGGACCGCGAGAAGCTGCGCAACGAATACGACGAACTGATGAAGTTCATCGAGCGTTGCCTGTTAATCCTGGGCTCCGTGGAAGAGCAGTTCAAGGTGGTGAAGGAAGAAACGCAGGACCTCAAGGCCCGTTACGGGGATCCCCGCCGCACGGAAATCACCCTTTCCGACGACGAATTCAATCCGGAAGACTTCTATTCCGATGAAGACCAGGTTATCACCATTTCGCATCTGGGCTATATCAAGCGCACCCCGCTCACGGAATTCCGTACCCAGAACCGCGGCGGTGTGGGCATGAAGGGCAGTGCAACCCGCGACGAAGACTTTATCGAGCACATTTACATTGCCAACAACCACAGCACCATGCTTCTGTTCACCCAGAAGGGCCGCTGCTACTGGCTCAAGGTATATGAAATCCCGGAGGGAACACGCACTTCCAAGGGCCGCGCCATCCAGAATATCCTTATGATAGAGCCCGATGACAGCGTCCGTGCATACCTTAATGTAAAAACCCTGAAGGACGAGGAGTTCATCAACAACAATTACATTATGATGGTCACCCGCAACGGCGTGGTAAAGAAGACTTCCCTGGAAGCCTATTCCCGTCCGCGCACCAACGGCGTGAACGCCATCAACATCCGTGAAGACGACGAACTGCTGGAGGCCATCCTCACCAACGGACGCTGCAATATCATGATTGCCGCCCACAACGGAAGATGCGTAAGGTTCGATGAATCAGAGGCTAGGCCCCTTGGCCGAACCTCCACCGGCGTTCGTGGCATTAATCTTGAAGAAGGGGATTATGTGATCGGCGTTGTTTGCGAGGATCCGCAGGCAGAAGACGCGGCCAAACACCAAGTCCTTGCGGTTTCCGAGAACGGTTTCGGCAAACGTTCCGATCCTTTGGAATATCGTCAGACCTCGCGCGGTGCCAAGGGTGTAAGGGCCCTCAACATCACGGAGAAAACGGGCAAACTGGTAGCCATCAAGAACGTCACGGACGAAGACGACCTTATGATTATCAACCGCTCGGGAATGACCATCCGTATGCCTGTCAGCACCATACGTGTTGCCGGACGTGCCACTCAGGGCGTTAAGCTCATTAACATTAAGGAAGGCGATGCCATCGCGGCCATCTCCGTAGTTGCCCACAGCGACGAAGAAGAATCCCAGGCTGCCGAGAACCAGGAACTTTCCACAAATGAATAATCATTAATACTTAATTGATATGAAAAAGTTATTTTTCGCTCTCGCTCTCGCCTGCACCCTGCAGGTAGCGTATGCACAGAAGCCCGATGCCGATATGCAGAAGGCTGTGGACAAGGCCCTTGCCGCCGCACAGGATGCCAAGAAGGCCACTAAGCCTGCCACTTGGATTGCCCTGGGCAAGGCCTACATGACCGCTTACCAGAATCCGCTGGCCAATGTTACTCCCGGTGTGGACAAAACCACCTTCGGCATGATGTTCAAGGAGCGCCCTTCGGCAACGGAGCAGGTAGAACTGGACGGTAAGATGTTTGAGAAGCAGGTATTCTCTCACATCAACGCATACTTCAACGAGATGGGCGTGCTGTCCATCACGGAGGTAACCCACCCTTCCGTAGAGGGAGATCTGCTGGGAGAAGCTGCCAAGGCTTATGCCAAGGCTTTCGAGCTGGGTGCCAAGGACAAGGATGTAGATCCCAATCTGCAGGCTATCGCCGACGCCTATTATAACGACGCTTTCAACGCCTATCAGCTGGGCGACCTCAAGAAGGCCAGCGACTACTTCAAGGGTGCTGCCGATGTCTCCGTCCTTCCCGGTTGCTCCGTGAAGAACAATGACGCCGCCTACAACGCCGCTTTCACCGCCCTGGCTGTGAAGGATTACAACCGTGCCGAGGAATACTACAACAAGTGCCTGGCCGACAATTACACTTCCGAGGGTAATATCTACGCCTCCCTGTCGGAGATTGCCCTGGCCAAGGCCGATACCCTGGCTGCCAAGAACTACCTGGCAACCGGTCTCACCGCCTATCCGGACAACGCTTCCATCCTCACCAATCTCATCAACCTGTATCTCTCTACCAACGAGGATCCTGCCAAGATTGTGGAGCTCCTGGACGAGGCCAAGAAGGCTATGCCCGACAATCCTTCCCTGTACTATGTGGAAGGTAACATCTACGTAGGTGTCAAGGATTATGAGAAGGCTCTGGCTGCTTATAACAAGGGCATTGAGATCAATCCCAACTACGACATGGCCTATTACGGAAAAGCCAATGTGGCCCTGAAGCAGGCCGACGATCTTATTGACGTGCGTGATGCCCTGGATGTGCGCGAGTACAAGAAGTACGACGAATACACCGCTCAGGTAATCGAACTCTACAAGAGCGCTGTGGAGCCCTTCGAAAAGTGCTACGAGGTTTCCCAGATGCCCGAAGTAAAGGCCGCTGCCGCCGACTTCCTCAAGCGTCTGAACTTCCAGCTCCGTAACGAGGATCCCAAGTATCAGGCCGCTTACGAGAAGTGGAACGAGGTCCTGAACAGCATGAATTAATTAATGGGAACAAAGGAAAAGCCGACCGCGAGGCCGGCTTTTTTTATGCTTCTTTGTCGGGCTTTTCAAAGGCACGGACTATCTTGGTTACCAGGGGATGCCGCACGATATCCTCGGCGGTAAAGCGGATGGTGGCAATGCCTTTGATGCCGTCCAGCAGGCGGATGCCCTGCAGCAGGCCGGAATCGGACGGGCGGGGCAGGTCGATTTGCGTGGCATCTCCCGTAACGATGAATTTGGCATCGGGTCCCATACGGGTTAGGAACATCTTCAGCTGTCCCAGATTGGTGTTCTGGGCTTCGTCCAGAATTACGCAGGCGCGGTCCAGGGTACGGCCTCTCATGTAGGCAAGCGGCGCAATCTGGATGGTGCCGTCGGCCATGAAATCCTGCAGTTTCTTGGAGGGAATCATGTCGGCCAGGGCATCGTACAGGGGCTGGAGATACGGATCCAGCTTGTCTTTAAGGTCTCCGGGCAGGAAGCCCAGGCGCTCTCCGGCTTCCACGGCGGGGCGGGTGAGGATGATGCGTTT
>CAMJKI010000119.1 GCA_946406355.1 uncultured Bacteroidales bacterium
CTACAAGACGGTAGGTTTCGGGATGGATTCCTTTCTTCATTTTACGTAAAAAATAGAATTGTTAACAATTTTGGACCGCAAAGATAGTAATAATCTTTTGCACTTCCAAATTATTTCATTCTGTAGGGCTGGTCTTCGTACAGCAGGTAGCGTTTGGCCTTGCGAATCCACTTCTGCTCCTCCAGTTTCACGTGTTCCTGCACCACGTCAAAGCCAATGTCCTCCTTCAGGTAGGCTTCCAGCACCGGATCGGCCAGTTTGGTCCAGAAGGCCGCCTCGAATTCAAAGGCCGAATAGTGCTCCCGGAACCAGCGCATCAGGTGCAGTGTGTGCAGCAGGCTGTGGTAGTCTTCTCCCGGAATCAGCATAACCTGGAAGCCGAAGCAGCGTTTGCCGGCGTAGCGACCCGCCGCGGGGGTAAAGGAGCAGGGACGCAACAGGGCGCCGGGCGCCTGCGGAAGTTCCTGTGGATGAATTGGTTTGATAAAAGGTGCGCCGATATACTCGTACGGCCTGGCCGTGCCGATGCCCGGCGTGATGGTGGTATTGTTCCAGAGTCCGCCGCCGCTGTACAGGTAGCTGCTGAACAGTCCCGGAATGTCGCTGGCCGGCGCAATGGTCCAGGGCATGAGCTGCCGCACGGAGTCCGTGGCCCGGGCCGATATCACATGAATGGGGAATTTGGCGCCGATTTCGGCCGCATACAGGTTCACCAGTTCGCCCAGCGTAAGGCCGTGCCGATGCGCCACCTTGGGTACAAACATTTCGCCCGCCACGCTGGGGATGCTGCCTTCCACCACCCGGCCGCTGGGATTGATGTGGTCCACAATATACAGCGAGGGAGCCTCGTCGCCCAGCAGCTTGAGCATCTCCATCAGCTGCATCACATCCTTGGTGTAGTTGAAATACCGTACCCCCACGTCCTGGATTTCCACCACCACGGCATTCAGTTCCCGCAGCTGGTCGGATTCAAATACAATGTGGTTGGTGCCCGGCGTGAGCTCCGCTTCCCGCGGATTGAACACCACGGCCAGGTTCTTCCGCTCCCGGAAAATGTCGTACATCCATCGGCCGCGCGCCGTGTCCCAGCAATTCTGGGTGCAGAAGCACCCCACCTTGCCGTACAGCAACGCCCGGTCCGGCTGATCCTCCAGCGGTGTGGTCCTGAATGAAAACATACTAATATGTTGCGCGCAGGCATATGTGTGTCGCAAATCCATGCCCACCCTCGGGCCTGTAAGAGGAGGGGCCCCCTTTGGGGAGGGTCGCGCAGCGACGATTTGCGGCATACATATGCCGGAGCCTATCCATTAATTATCTTATTGGCTACTGCAATAACTTCATTGCCAAGGGCTTCTGCTTCGGCCATAGTGCCTGCTTCGGAGTAGATGCGGATGATGGGTTCCGTATTGGATTTGCGCAGGTGGACCCAGGTTTTGTTGGCCTCGAAGTTGATTTTTACACCATCGATATCGTTGATGTTCTCTTTGGCGTAAATCACTTTGAGTTCATTGAGAATCTTCTCTATGAGGGCGGCGTCGCTCAGCTGGATCTTGTTCTTGGCTATGAAGTACTGCGGGTAAGTTTTCTTTAACTCGCTCACTTTCATCTTCTTGTGCGCAAGATTACTCAGGAACAGCGCTACGCCCACCATGGCGTCGCGGCCGGCGTGGATGGCGGGATAGATGACGCCTCCGTTGCCTTCGCCGCCGATGAGCGCTCCCACCTCGTGCATCTTGGTGGTCACGTTCACCTCACCCACGGCCGCCGCATAGTACTTGCCGCCGTGCTTTTCCGTTACATCGCGGAGGGCACGGGTGCTGGAGAGGTTGGAGACGGTGGCAATGGGCTTGCCTTCCTTTTCGGCCAGTTCGCACAGATAATCGGCCACGCTCACCAGCGTGTATTCCTCTACGAAGGCTTCGCCGTTTTCCATGATGAAGGCCAGGCGGTCCACATCCGGATCTACGCTCACGCCCAGGTCGGCTTTTTCCTTCTTCACGGTGTCGCACAGGTCCACCAGGTTGGCGGGCAGCGGTTCCGGGTTGTGGGCGAAGTTGCCGGTGGGGTTGCAGTTGAGCTCGATGCACTTGACGCCCAGGCGCTTGAGCAGGCGGGGCATGATGATGCCGCCCACGGAGTTTACGGCATCCACTACAACGGTGAATTTAGCTGCCTTGATGGCTTCCACATCCACTGCCGGCAGGGCCAGCACGGCGTCCAGGTGTTTGTCGGTGAAGTCTTCTTCTTCGATGGTGCCCAAGTCGTCCACTTCGGCAAAGTTGAAATCCTCCTTTTCGGCCAAATCCAGAACGGCCTGGCCCTCGATGGCAGTGAGGAATTCGCCTTTGTCGTTCAGGAGCTTGAGGGCGTTCCACTGGCGCGGGTTGTGGCTGGCGGTGAGGATGATGCCGCCATCGGCCTGGGCAAACAGCACGGCCATTTCCGTGGTGGGCGTGGAGGCAAAGCCGCATTTTACTACGTCGATGCCGCAGCCTACCAGGGTTCCCACTACCAGTTGTTCCACCATATCGCCGGACAGGCGGGCGTCCTTGCCCACAACCACTTTGTACTTTTCGCCGTTGGGTTGCGGCTTGCGCTGGGGCAGGGTAGCGGCATAGGCCGCAGTGAACTTAACAACATCGATGGGGGTTAAGGCGCCGCCCGGCTCTCCGCCGATGGTGCCCCGGATACCGGAGATGGATTTGATGAGTGTCATATTTTGAACAATTATATTCCTTTAATTCTACAAAGTTATTAAATTTGCGCCCCAATTACAAATGAATACCCCATGCAAGGCATCTGGACCATCGTAATGCTCATTTTCTCGAACGTTTTCATGACGTTCGCGTGGTATGGCCATCTGAAGCTGCAGGAAATGAAAATTTCCACCGGCTGGCCGCTTATCCTCATCATCCTGTTCTCCTGGGGCATCGCCTTTTTTGAGTATTGCCTCACCGTTCCGGCCAACCGGATCGGCTTCCAGGGTAACGGTGGGCCTTTCAACCTGATGCAGCTCAAGGT
>CAMJKI010000120.1 GCA_946406355.1 uncultured Bacteroidales bacterium
ATGCCAAAGGCAACAAAGTGCTGGTGGTCATCACCACGGACGGCAAGGAAAACGCCTCCAAAGAATGGACCTACGCTAAAGTAAAAGCGCTGATTTCCGAACTGCAGAAAAAGAATTTTGAATTTGTCTTCTTAGGCGCCAACATCGACGCAGCCGCAGCTGCGCAGAACATCGGCATCAAAAAAGAAAATGCCGTAAAATACAAAAATACCAAAACCGGCGTAAAGGCCAACTTCCGGGCCGTAAATGCCATGGTAGACGATTACGCAGCCGGCGAAATGAAAGCCGCAAGATGGAAGAAAGAAGTGGAAGAAGATAAATAAAATATTGAAAAACGTGCTATTTCCCGGGAAATAGTTAATCCGCCAAAGTGTCTTTACAAACTCTTTGGCGGATTTTTGTTTGCAGGAAAACGATTCCTTTCCCACTCTTTTGTATCTTAATCAGGCGACAGTTCAGTTTATTGATAATCAAACTTCCCGTCGTTCTTTTCTTCCAGTGCCTTAATCGCATGATAGGTGTATTCCGCAAAGGGAACCTCCAGCCCTTTTGCGGCCGCTTTTTCCATCAGCACCTTGCAGAACATGTCGATTTCCGTATGACGTTTGGCTTCCAGATCCTGCAATGTGGAGAAGCGCGCCCTTTCCAGCCAGCGGGGACGGGTATTTTCCAGCGGGCCGTAGGAAATGCCGTAGGCTGCCGCCACCTTGCGGGCCTCCGCTTCCAGCCGGTCCCGGATAAAGCCCACGTGTTCGCTGTCAAAATAGGAAGCGTATCCCGTGCCGAGGACCGCCTGAGGCAAATTATAGGCAATATTTAAGGTAAATTTCAGCCACTGTCCCGAAATGATATCTTCGCAGAAATGGTAACGAAGCGGCGTTTTGGCAAGCAGCTCACGGATGGCCAGCAGCCGTTCCGACTCTTCCCGGGAATCCTTTTCTCCCACAAACAGACCCGGCGTTTTCTCTGCATTAAACGTTACACTGTTACCCTTCCGTTCCGAGTTAATACGCATCAGGCTGTAGGCTATCCGTGCCGGATCAATTACCGTCCCGATCATCTCTTCACTGTCAATGCCGTTCAGCAGGCTGAGCACTGTGGTATGGGGCGCCACCACCGTACGAATGTCTTCCAAGGCATCGTGCAATCCGTTATACTTTGTGGACACCAGCAACAGGTCTACGCCCTTTGCCTCCTCCGGTGTTTTTACTTTCGGTTTATAAATTTTGTCATTGATGCAGAGTCCTTCCTTTTCCAGCCGTTCTTTCCGCTCCCCTTTGGCAATCAGGCAAAAATCGATATCCGGCGCAGCGGAAAAACCGTAGATAAAATAGGAACCAATCGCTCCCGCTCCAAGAATAGCAACCGTCTCAATCTTCATGCTCTTACTTCCCCTCCTGCAACAGATTTAAATTTAAGAAACACTGCTATCATTCGTTTGTACGCTGCCCGGTGCTTTTTGCGACTGCCCTGAAAGCGCCTATACCAGCGTTTTTCATACTATGCACCTTGTTACCATTATGTTATATATTATTATAACATACTATCACGGCAAAAAGGCAAATCGCATAGCAGCAACAAAGATAATTGAAACAAATCTTTCCTTTACTTTTTCTTTTTGATACAATAAACGTGTAAGGCGAACGTAACGCCGCTATCATCAAATGATGAGCAGAATTTGTAGTTTTAGTTGGAAATATGTTAATAAGAAAACACAAACCGGGAGGTGTCATCATGCGATTCTGGAAATTCGGACTCTTTTTGCTGTTCTGCAGTCTGTTTGGCCTGCAGGGATGTACCGGGGCAGAAGATAAACCGGCGCAAAAACCGGAACAGAAACCGGATATATCCTTTACTCCCAGCGAGATACAGAAAAGCGAGATTTCATTTTTGCATAATAATTATTGCTATGAGTTAATCATGGAACGGGACGGGGATAAAATCCTCTGCACCATGCGCACCATAAAATCAAGATTTAATCCTCCACCCTCCTCTTCCGGTTTTACAGGAATGAAGCCGGGCGCAGAAGCGCCGAAGAAAAACGAACGCATCTTTCCCCGGGGCTGCAGCTTTACTGTCAATGAAAAAGCACTGGCCGATCTTGACCAGCTGTTGCAGAAGGGCGGAATCAATATCGCTGCCGCCACAACGGACCCCACTGAAGTGAAACAGCTCCGGCTGCTTTATGTGGAATACAAGAACGGGAAACATATCACACTGAACCGGGCCGGCAAAGACAGTCCCTTCCGTAAAGAGGTTCCCGATGAAAAGCTGGCAGCGTTTATGGAACAGCTGGCCAAAGACAACGGACAAAAGCTCTATGACGGAACGGTAATGTTGGGGCAGCTTTTGCAGTGCCACTACAGCAGCGCCGGCAGTTCCAGCGGCGGACATCATTTTATTGACCTGAGCCGCAAGAGCAAAACAGAAGCTCTGTTCGAGAGTCGGTTCAAAGCCTGGTACAACTCACCGGAAAAAACACAGAACCGTATCATACCCGCGCAGATGATGGATGATATGGAAGCCCTTGGCCGGGAGTACAAAATCGATACCTGGGAACCTTTCCGTGAAACCGATTTAGTCGCTCTGGACGCTGCATCCGTATCCATTTCCCTTTCCTACGGCAAGCCCTGGTCCTGGGTAAAATGGGACATGCGTATGGGACCTCATCATGAGTTTACCCGTCCCCAGTCGGAGTATTACCGCAAAATTTACAAACAGCTGCTGGATGAAGACAAAAAAGGGATAGATAAGTACTATTAATAAAAAAAGCAATGACGCTTTCAGACAGGTCATTGATAAGTCATTTTCAAAAGAAAAAAGGCATGATAAAAGCGGCTCCCAATTTCTCGGGAACCGCTTGTTTTCTTTGGAGCCACTTATAGGATTTGAACCTACGACCCTCTCATTACGAATGAGATGCTCTGCCAGCTGAGCTAAAGTGGCAAATATGTTACTATAATATTATCCACAATTTTTTGCGTTTCGTCAAGTATTTATTTTAGAGAAATC
>CAMJKI010000121.1 GCA_946406355.1 uncultured Bacteroidales bacterium
GCGTCCAGCGCGTTCCCCAGACGGAAACCCAGGGCCGCATCCAGACATCGGCCGCCTCCGTGGCCGTTTTCCCGGAAGCCGGCGAATTCGATATCGAACTGAATCCGGCCGATATCCGGAAGGACCTCTTCTGCGCCTCCGGTCCCGGCGGACAGGGCGTTAACACCACCTACAGCGCCGTGCGCCTTACCCACATCCCTTCGGGTATTGTGGTGCAGTGCCAGGAAGAGCGTTCGCAGCTCAAGAACCTGGACCGTGCCATGGAGGAACTTCGCACCCGCCTGTACAACATGGAGCACCAGAAGTATCTGGACGGCATTGCCGCCAAGCGCAAGACCATGGTTAGCACCGGCGACCGCAGCGCCAAAATCCGCACCTACAACTATCCGCAGGGCCGCGTAACGGACCACCGCATCGGCTGGAGCATGTACAACCTGCCCGTTTTTATGGACGGCGATATCCAGGAATGCATCGACCAGCTGCAGATTGCCGAAAATGCAGAACGTCTTAAAGAAGCCGGGGAGGAAGCATAATGTCAAGAAATCCCGAAGAACTCAAGGCCCTGGGGCATGCCTCCGTCTATAGCCAGAAATATGCCCCGGAAGTGCTGGAAACCTTTGAGAACCAGCATCAGGACAACGATTACTGGGTCCGTTTCAACTGCCCGGAATTCACCACCCTGTGCCCCATCACGGGCCAGCCGGATTTTGCGGAAATCCGCATCAGCTATGTGCCGGACGTAAAAATGGTGGAGAGCAAATCGCTGAAGCTTTATCTGTTCAGTTTCCGCTCTAACGGCGACTTCCACGAGGACTGCGTAAACACCATCATGAAGGACCTGGTAAAGCTCATGGATCCCAAGTATCTGGAGGTTACCGGTTTCTTTACACCCCGCGGCGGTATCTCCATCTACCCCTACGCCAACTACGGCCGTCCCGGCACCAAATGGGAACATCTGGCCTGGGAAAGGCTGGCCAAGCACGAGTAGAAAAAAAGGCATCTGTTATCTGGATTTTTAGGAATAATACGTATATTTGAAGAAAAATCGTTCTGCTTAGAGTTTGTGAGGGATTAACACCTCATATCTCTCTATGCTGCTTCGATGGATGACATAGGTTGCTGGAACATAGTATTGTTAATTGGTTTGCAAATAGTATTAAGCAAAGGCAACCATTTCCCATGAACGGTTTTATATCACTTCCCAAGTATGTCTCACTGTTTGCTGCTGTTCTTTTTTTGATTACAGTATCTTGTGAGAATACTTATGATAAGCAGATGAATGAGATTGAGCAGATGCTAGAAGCCCATCCCTCGTCTGCCTTAAAACAGTTATTAACAATTAATAGCAAGAAACTGCGCCCGGAATCTCGGCGGGCGCGTTATGCTCTTTTAAAATCACTAGCTCTTGATAAATCTTACATAGACGTCACGGATGATTCTCTTTCTTTGTTGGCTGCCCGTTATTATGCGACTCATGGAGATATCCGTTCAAGAATGTTAGCTTACTATTCTTTGGGAATAGTACAAAAAAATGCCGGGAACAATACAGAGGCCATTATATCTTTCTTGCAGGCAAAAGAAATAGCCGAAGCAATTCCAGACAAACATTATTATGGTCTTATTACCAGAAATATGGCTATCCTATATAAAGATAGCCATGATTATGAAACAGCAAAGTATTATTATCAAGAATCTGCAAAAGCTTTTCGCAATCTTGGGGAACAGCTTTATGCCGCTTATTCTGTCCTGGGTGATGCCGGAACCTCTATGGCTCAAGGAGAATATGTATATGCCGATTCTTTGCTAGGTGTTTTAGAAGCCTATGCTAGAGAGGAGCGAAGAAATGATCTATTAGCAGCCGTGTTGATGGATGAGGCTTCAATTCTTATTAGTCCGGGCAGGAAAAATCCGGAGAAAGCGGTATTATTGTTTAGGGAAGCAGGGCGATTGGGGTTCCCCCCAAGCAATACTTGGGGCTATGGTACTTTGGCAGTAGCTTATGAGAATCTCAGGCAAGAGGACTCTTCTAACCATTATTTGGCTTTAGCGGAAAAGAAAGCAAGGAATCTTTCGGATTCAGTCGCGCTTTTTAATACCCTTTACAGTATTAATATGCTCAGGGGACGTATGAAAGAGGCCCACGAATATATTAATAATGGGGTCAATCTTCACAATAAGCTAGTATTCAAGAGAGAAAACCAGCAGCTTGCCGATGCTATCAGTTCATATAGCAGGCAAGTGGCGTACCGTCAGCTAAGCCTTGCCCGATACAGGCTGGTACTGCTTGTTTTTGCTATCGTTTCAGTGGTATTGTTGCTGTGCATTATGCTTCTTCTTATTCATAATCACCGGCGTCAGATGCAATTGAAGAATTTGATCATTCTTGAAAAAGAACAGAAACTGGAAGAAGATGTGACTTTAATCCAGGACATTTCTGAACAATTACAAAATGTACAGGATACCAGTTCAGAGATGGCTAGAACTATAAACGAATTGATAGGGGAAAGGATTACTATCTTAAAAAGCTGCGCTGATGCTTATGAGGCTGTTAATAGCACGCCTGCTAACAACTTACGCAATCCTTATCGTTATTTGGATGAAGACCCATTGCAAAAAAAGAAAAATGAAATGCGGCAGTTTCTTCAGGCATTGGAAGAGTTCAGAAAAGATGAGACCCTGTTTGTTGTTTTAGAGGAGAGTGTAAACAGATGGCGAGGTAACATTATGCAGAGGCTGCGGCAGGCATGTACGAGAGAGACGATGGATAAGCCCTTATTCTCAGAAGAGGACTTCAGGATTATATTGTTGTTTTATGCGGGAATCCCCGACAGGACCATCGCTTTTTTGATGGATATGACTTGTGCTGCTATTCGGACTCGGAAGAGCCGATATAAAGAGCGCCTGGTTCAAAATGACATTCCGGACGG
>CAMJKI010000122.1 GCA_946406355.1 uncultured Bacteroidales bacterium
GGAAGCCCAGGCGCTCTCCGGCTTCCACGGCGGGGCGGGTGAGGATGATGCGTTTTATTTCCCGGTTTTTAAGTGCACGTACCGCCAGGGCGATGGCGGTGTAGGTTTTACCGGTTCCGGCGGGGCCCACGGCAAAAACCAGGTCGTGGCTAAAGTAGGCTTTTACCAGTTCCTGCTGGGTTTTGTTGCGGGCACGGATGGCTTTTCCGTCGGTTCCGTGAACAATAACGGCGTCTCCGGAGAGCGCAAAACGGTTCTCTCCCTTGCCGGTAAAGATATCCTCTACATCGTACACCGTGAGGTTCATCTTGTGATGCCGCCGGTCGATGAGCTGGGCAAAGCGGATGTTGAATTCGGCGATGTCACTTTCCTGGCCTTCCAGCATGAGTTCGTTGCCCCGGGCCACTACCTTGAGGTGGGGGAAATACGAGCAGAATTCCGTGAGTATTTTATTGCCAACCCCGAAAATTTCTATGGGGTCCATGGCTTCCAGATGGATCGTTTTTTTCATACGAATACAAATATACTACAATTATTTGGCTTGATTTTGGAAAAATGCGTATTTTTGTGGAATTAGGAGGATTAGGTTATGAAAAAGACCCTCATACTCGCTTTAGCGCTTACAATGCTTCTTGCCGGCAGCTGTGATTTTGTCCGGCGCATTGCCGGCCGTCCCACGGCAGCCCAGGTGGAGCGAATCCGCCAGGAGCGTATCTGGGAGGAGGAAGCCCGTCACCAGGCCATCCTGGATTCCATGGAACAGGTTAAAAAGCATCTGGCCGATTCCATCGCCGCCCGGGAAGCCTATCTGTTGGATTCCCTCACGCAGGCAAAGGGAACGGTGCTGAATCCGGCTAAACTGGGCGGGCTGTTCACAACCAAACTGGAAACCAAGTATTGCATTGTAGTTGGGGCTTTCCGTAACCGGGACTATGCCGAACGTAAGCTCAAAAAGTGCAACGAGGCCGGTTATACGGGCACCATCATCAGTTTCCGGAACGGACTGCTGGCGGTTTCCGTGTGCCCTACCAACGACTTGAACGAAGCGCTTAAAACCGTCCGCCAGTTGCGTGGAAAGGACATTTGCCCGGAAGACGGATGGATTCTTGTAAACGAATGATGAAACGGGCCCTCGCTTTTCTCCTGGCTTTATCGGCCACCACTTTTGCCTTCGGCCAGTTCCGCAACGGTTCCGCGTTGGATGCCCTGGAAGACTCGGAGACGGTCCGTGCTTTCAAGGAGCATGTGTCGTACCTGGCATCGGCCGAACTGGAAGGCCGGAAGGCGGGCAGTGAGGGAGAAAAACTGGCGGCCGCCTATGTGGCGGAGCGTCTGAAGGAATACGGCGTGGATATCATCAGCCCGGAAGGCGGTTCCACTTTCGGCGTGGCCAAAGGGGCCGATACGCTGGAGAGCCGCAATGTGCTGGGCTTCCTGCAAGGCTGGGACAAATCCATGAACGGCCGCTACATAGTGGTGGGCGCCCGCCTGGACAACCTGGGCGCAGATACGCTCACTGTGGATGGAGAACCGCTCCGGCGCATTTATTACGGCGCCAACGGAAACGCCTCAGGTCTGGCCATGATGCTGGAGCTGGCCCAAAAACTTTCTTTCGCGCGTACGCTGCTGCGCCGGAGTGTACTTTTTGTGGCCTTCGGAGCTTCGCGGGAGTCTTTTGCCGGGGCGTGGTATTTCCTCAACCGCTCTTTCTCGGACGCAGACCGCATAGACGCCATGGTAAATCTGGACATGGTGGGCACGGGGGCCGATTCCTTCCTGGCCTATCCTTCGGCCAATGAGGACCTCAGCGTGCTGCTGCAAACCCTTAAGGCCGATCTTCTCCCGGTACAGCCCACCCTGGTGAATGCAGAGCCTTATCCCGGCGACTATCGGGCTTTTTACGACAAGAAAATCCCTTCCATCCTGTTCACTACGGGCAAATACCCGGAGCATGATACCGGCCGTGACAGCTGGGACATAGTGGACTATGGCGGTATGGAAAGGGAACTGGAATATGTGTATAATTACGTTCAGCGGTTGTGCAACGGCACCCGCCCCCTGTTCAGGAACGAGGATGCCGACGCCCCTGTCCAGCGCCCTTCCGGGGCTGTGGCATTCAGTGATGTGGACGTAAAACCCATGTTCTTGAATTCCAACGACCCTCGCGTGTTCCTGGAAAAGTGGGTGTATCAGTATCTGCGGTATCCGGAATATGCGGTGAACAATGGCATCCAGGGCCGTGTGCTGGTAGATTTCATTATAGACGAAAAGGGAGATGTACAGGATGTGACGGTTTCCCGGGGCATTCATGCCACCCTGGACGATGAGGCGGTGCGGGTTGTTTCGGCATCGCCCCGCTGGCGTCCCGGCCGGCACAGGGGCCAGAAAGTGAAAGTGGCCATGACCGTGGCGGTGGAATTCAAGCTGGAAAAGAACAAAGGTAAATTTGGAATCAACGGTATAACAATTAAATAGAAGATGCCCGCCGCGTGCGGGAATGAAGAGGAACTATGGATTACAACTTTTTGGAGATTGAGAAGAAGTGGCAGGCCTGGTGGGCCCAGAACAAGACCTACAAGGCCGAAAACAAGGAGGATAAACCCAAATATTACGTGCTGGACATGTTCCCGTACCCCAGTGGCGCGGGACTGCATGTGGGGCACCCGCTGGGCTATATCGCCAGCGATATCTTCGCGCGTTACAAGCGTCTGAAGGGCTTCAATGTTCTTCACCCGATGGGCTACGACGCCTTCGGTCTTCCGGCCGAGCAGTACGCCATCCAAACCGGGCAGCATCCGGAAAAGACCACCCGCGACAATGTGGCCCGGTATCGGCAGCAGCTGGACCGGATTGGCTTTTCCTTCGACTGGGACCGGGAATTCCGCACCTGCGACCCGGATTATTACAAATGGACCCAGTGGG
>CAMJKI010000123.1 GCA_946406355.1 uncultured Bacteroidales bacterium
CCATGAGGACAGAACTAGACATCATTGCCGAAAAGGCTTATGTGCGGGAAGAAGGCTTGGCTGAAGGCCGGGCCGAAGAGAAAAAAGCTTTGACGGCGGAACACGCGAAGAAAATGAAAGCGGAAAGTATTCCTCCGGAAGTGATAAGCCGTGTTACCGGCCTTGGACTGGAGGAAATAGCTGCACTTTAGCTTTCCGGATTAAGACCTTCGGCACCAAAAGTCGAAGGTTTTTTGTATCTTTGTAGGTTATGATGAATTTTGGATATAACAACCGATGGATCCGGCTGGTAAAGGACTTGCTGTTTGCGGGACTGGGCGTGTGGCTCATTACCCGCACCAGCATTCTGGCCGTGGTAGTGGGTATTCTGGCTACATTCTGGTATGGCCGGGACGCGTATTTCCAGGCCAAGGCCCTGTGGCAGGAAAAACACTATAAACCGGCTACGGACAATACCCCCAAGACAGAACCCAAGGACGACAAGATAACCGTAACCAACCTGTCCGACGCCAAAGAAGTAGATTTTAAAAAGGAATAACGTTCGTGATTCCCCGGGAAACAGTAGACCTCATTCTGGACACCGCCCGCATTGAAGAGGTGGTGGGAGACTTCGTGACGCTCAAGCGCCGCGGCTCCAACTATGTGGCCTGCTGTCCCTTCCATAACGAGAAGACGCCCTCCTTCAACGTGAACCCCGCCCGGGGCATCTACAAGTGCTTCGGCTGCGGCAAGGCCGGCAGCGCCGTGGGCTTTGTAATGGAGTACGAGCACATGACGTACCCGGAAGCCCTCCGCTACCTGGCCCAGAAATATCATATCGAAGTACAGGAAGAGGAAGAAACGGCCGAACAGATAGCCGCCCGGCAGCACAGCGAAAGCCTGCTGGCCGTGAGTGAATATGCCCGGAAGTTCTTCCTGGGCCAGCTCCAGACCCCGGAAGGCCATGCGGTCGGCTTAGGCTATTACCGTACCCGCGGGATTGAAGACGCCACCATAGAGCAGTGGAGCCTGGGCTGGGCGCCTTCGGGCCGAACCACCTTTGTGGAAGCCGCCCGGCAGGCCGGCTACAAGGACGAATACCTTGTAGATGCCGGCTTGGCCATCAAGCAGGAAGACGGTTCCCTAATAGACAAATTCCGGGAGCGGGTGATGTTCCCCATCCACTCCGTGAGCGGACGGGTAATCGCCTTCAGCGGCCGCACCCTCAAGTCCGACAACCCGGCCAAGTACGTTAACTCTCCGGAAACGGAAATCTACATCAAGAGCCGGAATCTCCTGGGCATCTACTTTGCCAAAAGCAGCATCTCCAAGGAAGACCGCTGCATCCTGGTGGAGGGCAATGTAGATGTGGTGATGATGCACCAGATGGGCATCACCAACGTGGTGGCCTCCTGCGGAACCTCCCTCACAGAGGAGCAGATCCGTCTGATCAAGCGCTTCACGGAGAACATTACCATCATGTACGACGGCGACAGCGCCGGACTCCACGCCGCCATCCGGGCCATCAGCCTCATCCTCAAGGAAGGAATGAACCCACGGGTAGTGTTCCTGCCCGATGGCGACGACCCGGACTCCTTCTCCCGGAAGCATACGCTGGAGGAGGTGCAGGCCTACATCGCCGCCCACGAGCAGGACGGCATCGCTTTCAAGACGGACCTGATGCTCTCCGAGGCAGGCAACGACCCGCTCAAAAAGGCCAATCTCATCAACGAGATTGCCGATACGGTGGCCCTGATTCCGGACGCCATCAAGCGCCAGGTATATGTGGACACCGTAGCCAAGCGCTTCGAGATAGAAGCCGATATCATCCAGGACCGCGTGCGCAAAACCCGCGAAAATAACCGGCGTACGGCTGCGAAGGAAAATGCTCGTTCCTCCGCGAAAAATGGGAATGACGTTGCCGCAGCGGAGGAAGGTGTATTCCCCTCCGCGAAAAATTATGCCGATGCTACGGGGAATACACCTTCCTCCGCATATGCGGCATCGGCCAATTCGGCAAGTCGTCTACTAGAGCCGTCTGAAAGGGAGCTGCTGGGCTTTATCCTGCGGTATGGGCGCACGGCGCTGCAGTTTGAGTCGGACTCCGAGTTCTACGACCCGGAAGGGGCGCAGACGGTGGCCGAATTCATAGATGCGGCGCTGGCGGGAGACGACATCCGCTTTGCCAACCAGGCCTACCAATCGGCCTACGACAACTATTTTGCCCTGTATGACCAGGGGCTGGAGCAGAACGCCATAGTGCTGGCGCTGCTCAATGGGGAAGACCGTACGGTGGCCTCCGTTACCGCCGATCTTTCCACCGAAAAGTACGAACTCACGGTCCACAATTTCTCCGACGCCCTCACCACCACGGATTCCTGGCTGGTGACCTTTGTGCCCCGCGCCATCCTGGCCTATCACGACAAGCGGCTCCAGGTGCGTCAGGAAGCACTGAAGACCCGCCTGGCCGGCGCCGGTCCGGAGGAGCAGCTGGAAATCCTTTCCAGCCTGAGCCGTATTAACGAAATCAAGAAAACCATCAATATCAAACTTGGGAGACTGAAGAAATGAGTTTTAAGAGAACCCTGGTGACCTGCGCACTTCCCTATGCCAACGGTCCCGTCCATATCGGCCATCTGGCCGGCGCCTACATTCCCGGAGACATCTTTGTGCGTTACCTGCGCATGCGGGGCCAGGATGTGGTGTTTATCTGCGGATCCGACGAGCACGGCGTGCCCATCACCATCAAGGCGCGCAAGGCCGGCGTTACACCGCAGGACATAGTGGACAAGTACCATAAAGTGATGAAGGACGCCTTCACGGGCCTGGGCATCAACTTCGACATCTATTCCCGCACCACGTCCAAGGTGCACGAAAAGAATGCCTCGGAGTTCTTCCGCAAGCTGTACGACGACGACAAGTTCATCACCA
>CAMJKI010000124.1 GCA_946406355.1 uncultured Bacteroidales bacterium
CCGACGCCCCGCAGCGCATCGCCATGGACACGAGCCAGAAACTGCCCATCCGCTTTGGCGAAACCCTCAAGAAATACCTGGCCCGCGGCCTGGACAAGGGCAATCTGGTGCTCATTCCGCTGGTGCTGGCCGGCTATGCCCGCTATCTGAAAGGCATCAAGGACGACGGTACACCCTTCGAACCCTCACCGGACCCGCTGCTGCAGGAACTGCAGGCCATAGTGGCTCCGCTGGAGATAGGGAAGGCCCATCAGGACTGGAGCTGCCTGAAACAGCTCTACAGCCGGTCCGATATCTTTGGCGTAAACCTCTACGAGGCGGGCCTGGGAGAGCAGGTGGAAGGCATGGTCCGGGAACTGTATGCCGGCCCCGGCGCCGTACGGGCCACGCTCCACAAATATGTAGAGGCCCGCTAGTCTTTTTATTATAGAGGTCTTTCGTTTTTCAAAGATTATTGCTATCTTTGCAGTATTAGCTAAATCCTTTTAACCATGTATCTTCTCGGTTACGATATCGGCAGTTCTTCGGTTAAGGCATCCCTGGTGAATGCCGAAACCGGAAAATGCGTTGCCACAGCCTTCTATCCCAAGAGTGAGGCTCCCATCATTTCCAAAAAGACCGGATGGGCAGAGCAGGATCCCGCCATGTGGTGGGGCAATCTTAAGCTGGCCACGGACGACATCCTGGACCAGGTGCGCCGCAAAGCGTCCCTGCAAAGCAAAACCTTTACGCCCAAGGACATCCAGGGCATCGGCATCTCCTATCAGATGCATGGTCTGGTGTGTGTGGACAAGGACCTGAACGTGCTTCGTCCCTCCATTATCTGGTGCGACTCCCGCGCCGTCCCTTACGGGCAAAAGGCCTTCGATGCGTTGGGCAAGAATTATTGCCTGCCGCATCTGCTCAATTCTCCCGGCAACTTTACCGCCGCCAAACTGGCCTGGGTAAAGGAAAATGAACCGGACCTGTACGACCGCATCTGGAAAGTGATGCTTCCCGGCGACTATATCGCCATGCGCCTCACCGGTAGCGTGTGCACCACGGTCAGCGGCCTGTCAGAGGGTATTTTCTGGGACTTCAAGAACAACTGCCCCAGCAAGGAGCTGCTGAATTACTTCGGCTTCGACGAAACCATCCTGGCTCCGCGCAAGCCCACCTTCGGCGTACAGGGCACCGTTACGCGTGAGGCGGCCGAATACCTGGGCCTCACGGAGGGAACGCCCGTAACCTACCGCGCCGGCGACCAGCCCAACAACGCCCTCAGCCTTAACGTATTCAACCCTGGTGAAATCGCTTCCACCGCCGGTACTTCCGGTGTGGTGTACGGCGTTATCGGCAAGGTGAATTACGACCCTCTTTCCCGCGTCAACACCTTCGCTCACGTGAATCATGCGGCCGAGGATCCCCGTCTGGGCGTGCTGCTGTGCATCAACGGAACCGGCATCCTCAACTCCTGGGTACGCCGCAACGTGGCCCCGGAGGGCATTTCCTATGCCGATATGAACGAGGTGGCGGCCGAAATTCCCATCGGATCGGACGGCGTTTCCATCCTCCCGTTCGGCAACGGTGCCGAGCGAATGCTGGAGAACAAGGACACCGGCTGCAGCATTCATGGCGTAAGCTTCAACCGTCACGACAAGCGGCACCTCATCCGCGCCGCCCAGGAGGGCATCGTGTTCTCCTTCCAGTACGGCATTGAAATCATGGAAGCCATGGGCCTGAAGGTGGACAAAATCCACGCCGGCCTGGCCAACATGTTCCAGTCCAAGATTTTCCGCGACACGCTGGCCGGCGTTTCCGGCGCCACCATCGAACTGTACGACACCGACGGTTCCGTGGGTGCAGCCAAGGGCGCGGGCATCGGCGCCGGTATCTACAAAGATAACCGCGAGGCTTTCGCCACCCTGGAGCGTCTGGAGGTCATTCTCCCGGACCACGAGGCCGAATTTCGCGAAGCCTATGAGCGCTGGAAGAGCAACCTGTAATCATTTTTAATCACAATAATTAATTTAAAATTATGGCAAAAGAGTATTTCCCGACAATCGGTAAGATTCCCTTCGAGGGAGTCGAGAGCAAGAACCCCCTTGCATTCCATTACTATGACGCCGAGCGTGTTGTCGCCGGCAAGAAGATGAAGGACTGGCTCAAGTTCGCCATGGCCTGGTGGCACACCCTGGGCCAGGCTTCCGGAGACCCCTTCGGCGGACAGACCCGTTCCTACGAGTGGGACAAGGCCGACTGCCCTTACACCCGCGCCCGTGAGAAGGCCGACGCCGGTTTCGAAATCATGCAGAAGCTGGGCATCGGTTACTACTGCTTCCACGATATCGACCTGGTGGAGGACACCGAGGATATCGCTGAATACGAGGCCCGTATGAAGGACATCACGGACTATCTGCTGGAGAAGCAGAAGGCTACCGGCATCAAGAACCTGTGGGGCACGGCCAACGTGTTCGGCAACAAGCGCTACATGAACGGCGCCGCCACCAACCCGCAGTTCGACGTTGTTGCCCGTGCAGCCCTGCAGATCAAGAACGCCATCGACGCCACCATCAAGCTGGGCGGCACCGGTTATGTGTTCTGGGGCGGCCGTGAAGGTTACTACAGCCTGCTGAACACCCAGATGCAGCGTGAGAAGGATCACCTGGCCAAGATGCTCACCGCTGCCCGCGACTATGCCCGCGCCAAGGGCTTCAAGGGCACCTTCCTCATCGAGCCCAAGCCGATGGAACCCACCAAGCACCAGTACGATGTAGATACGGAAACCGTTATCGGCTTCCTCCGCGCCAACGGTCTTGACAAGGACTTCAAGGTGAACATCGAGGTGAACCACGCCACCCTGGCCGGCC
>CAMJKI010000125.1 GCA_946406355.1 uncultured Bacteroidales bacterium
TGTGGACAGGGTCCTATCCACTGCACTGGTAATTTATGCTGTCATTCTCTATGGCTATATCTTCCGGATACTGATCAAGTGGGAATTGCCCAACGGTGGGGTTGCCTATATAGTGTTGGCCTTTCTCTTTGTGGCGCTGGTCTGTTACTTGCTCAGGATACAGGTTAAGAATCGCCATTATGAGTGGTTCTATAAGTTCTTTCCGGCCATTGCAGTGCCACCACTGGTACTCTTGTGGATAGGCACCTTCCGTCGTATTGGCGAGTATGGAATTACTGAAGACCGATTTTATCTTCTGGTACTTGCCGCATTAGTGACTTTGTTTGTGGCCATGTTGGTTCGGGAGCGTACCCGCCGATTCCAGCTTATGGTGCTCGTCGTAGCTGCATCGGCAATCCTTTTCACCTTCATTCCGGGGATTCGGGCACGGGATTTCGGCATTCGCAGTCAGATGTCAAGGCTGGATAAAATGCTGCCGGATGTGCTGGAGGACGGACAGTTCCCGAAGATTGTCGATTATCATAAACTGGCGAAGGATACAATTCAGTGTAAATACATTGAAGAGAGTTATGGCGCCTGGACATATCTTAAAGGCCAAATGGATTCTACTGCCTTTTCGCAGCATTATGGCTCATACGGCGACTACCAAATTAATCTTTGGGATCTTCGAATTGCAAAACAGGGAAATCCTCTATCAAAGCTTTGGTCTATGAAAGATGTACCTGGTAATATAGATCTGGGTTCTTATACGCAAATCGTTCACGAGGTTTACAAGCAAGCGGATTCTCTTGGGCTGGCCTTCTGCAGTGAAAACAACCATGCTGATACGCTGCTCTACTGTCCTGTACATGAAAGGCTTAAGAAGGCCGATGTAAACATTCCAGTGAAAGATGTTTTAATCTATGAGAATGGCCGGTATAAAGCCGTATTCTGGATTATTACAGACAAGAACGGATACCCTTCCGGGTTAATCAGTTCGATGTCCGTTCTGTTCAAAAGGCCGGATAAATAGATCACGCCTGAAAAGGTTCGATTCCCGGATTACCAAAACTAATCGGCATTTTTGTGGCAAATTGAGCGGTATTTTTGTGGTAAATCAAGCGGAACTTTTGTGGAGAATGTTAGGAATCTATGTGCAGATTAATTCGTATCTTCGCAGAAGCGATGGAAGTCAAAGGGCGTTAATACCTAAACGCTATGAAACGCTTGATGATTTTCTTTCTTTTGATGGCCGTGGCTGCTCTTTCTGCAGCTGGCCAGACTTCTTCCAAGATTGCTGAGCTGGGGTGGCTGGAGCTGCCGGCTTTTTCTGAGGATCCGGTGCACGGCTACCTGCAGTGCTTTGACCATAGCGGAAAACCTGTAAAGCCCGTGGCGTACTGCTACCTGGAAGACGGCCTGCGCATTAAGACCGCGCCGCAGGAAGTACCCACGGAGAACGGTCTGCTTGTGCTTCGGGACAATACTTTTGAGGCCGATGCCTTTATTCTGGAGGAATCGGCCGTGGCGGCTGTGGCGCTGCTGGACAAAGACCGCAGGGAAGTGCTGCGCGTAGAATGCCCTCAGGCGCAGGCGTACGGCCTCTGGGGGCCGAAGAAGAGTGGCTGCCCCTTTGTGTGCATAGAACCTTGGTGCGGCATTGCCGACAGGAAAGGCTTCACCGGCGACATCTCCCAGCGTGACTGTGACCACGCCCTGGAGCCGGGGGAGAGCTATGAGTTCAGGTTCACGATAAAGCTATAAATATCATCCCAAACCTCCTGGCGGCCGATCTCGTTGTGAATCTCGTGCCGCATGCCGGGGTAAACCTTCAGCGTGACGTTCTTGTAACCGCGATCCTTCATCTGGCGGACGGCGGCGTTAAGGGCGTTGTCTGAGATGCGGCAGGGATCCAGGGCACCGGAGATAAAGTGCACCGGCAGGTCCGGGCATGAAGTGATGGGGCCGGGAGCGTAGCAATCCTTCATCAGAAGCAACAGGTTCAGGAAGCCATCGGCCGTGAAGACGTACTGGCACAGCGGGTCCTCGTGATAGGCCTTGAGCACTTCCGGGTTGGAGCAGACCCATGCGGCGGGCCATCCCTCATTCCTGAAAGGCTTGTTGTATGCGCCGAAGGACATGATCTGCAATATCTTAGGCCGATGATGCCAGCCCTTTATGCGCCCCATAAGCTTAGCCATCAGAATGCCTCCGTCCTTTGCCGGATTGTCTGACGGGCAGCCGCAAACGATGAGGTTGTCAATCAGGGAGTCATATCGCTTGGCGTAGGAACGCACAACCATCGAGCCCATGCTGTGCCCAAAGAGGGTGAAAGGCAGGTCCGACCATTTGGCCTTTGCCCACATGGTGACGGCCTTGGTGTCTTCCACCATGGCAAGCCAACCGTCCTTGCCCATGTAGCCAAGGTCCACCTGATACTTGACAGATGCCCCGTGTCCTCTATGGTCATGGCACACCACGGCCAGGCCCTTATCGGCCAGGAACTCCATGAGCGGAATATACCTTTCCTTGTGTTCACACATGCCGTGAACTATCTGAACTATGCCTTTGGGGGCACTGCTGGCAGGCTGGGCCCAAATCAAGGCCAGCTTCAACCCGTCTACCGGAGAAATGAGGGTGTCTGTATTCATAACTCAAAGATACACAATTATTTTTATTCCATTGCGCAAATGCGGGGGAAAGCTCTATGTCCTCTTGACCGTGGCGCTGGTGTTGCTGGCGTTGTGGAAGGTATAAACAACAAAAAAACTCGCTGAAAATCAGCGAGTTACAGGTGGTGCTGGGAAGAATCGAACTGCCGACACAAGGATTTTCAGTCCTTT
>CAMJKI010000126.1 GCA_946406355.1 uncultured Bacteroidales bacterium
CGGCCTGTGACAAGCTCACCTTCCGGCACGAAGCCTTCTCCCGCGAGGGCTTTGCTCAGGGCGCTGTAACTGCCGCCCTGCTCACGGAAGGACTGCAGGGCGTTCATGAATTCAGCGAGTTGTTGTAATGTACAGAGTCCTGAAATTTGGCGGGTCGTCGGTTGCATCGGCAACGGCCATGTCCCGCGTGCTGGATATCGTGGAGGCCGAGGCAGCCAAAGGCTGTGTCATCCTCGTAAGCAGCGCCATCAGCGGCTGCACCGATTCCCTCCTCAGCGAGGACGATGCAAGGTGGGCCGATATGGAGCGCCGCCATCAAAGCATCGTTAAACGCCTTTTCACCGGTGCCGACCGGGAAACACTCCAGCAAAAACTGGATGCCCTCTTCCAGGAGATGCGGCAGGCACCGCAGGAAGAGAAAGTCACCTTTGGAGAGCTTTTCTCCACCACCATCCTCGCCGCCAAACTCGACAGCGAAGGCTACAAAACCGTATGGCTGGACTCCCGCGACCTGGTGGTCAAGGATAACGAGCCGCTCACCTACGAGCGAATCCAGAAGGTCATCCAGGAAAAACAGGCCGATGTTTTCGTCGCACCCGGGTTCATCTGCCGAGACCAGGCAGGCAACATTTCCACCCTGGGCCGCGGCGGCTCGGACTACACTGCAGCCCTCTATGCAGCGGCCGTCGGAGCCGGAAGCCTGCAAATCTGGACCGACGTTCCCGGCATCATGACCGCCAATCCCAAGGAGGTTCCGGCCGCCCGGACCATCCCCCGCATGTCTTATGCCGCAGCCCTGGAAATGGCCTCCCATGGAGCCAAGGTGCTCTATGCGCCCACAGTAGCTCCCGCCATGGCCGCAAAAATAGATATCGAAATTCGTAACACCTTTGTTACGGACGGGAAATTTACGGTGGTAAATGCCCAAAAAGATGCCTCACAGTGGGTTGGAGTGGCATCTGAAGGAGAAACAATCCGGTTAGTGGGCACCCGCGAAGCCGCCGAGGCAAAAGAGACCATTTTCAACGCTTTACAGGAAGAAGGCATACAAGCCAGAAGCATCCAGAAAGACGGAAACAGCTTTGTTATCTGCGTGCGGAAATCCGTGCTGGAACAGGCGCTCAAAGCCATCCACCGGGCCTTTTTCCAGGATTTGCCCGTAGCAGAAGTGAACCTTTTCCTCTGCGGAGACGGCGCTGTGGCTCAGGCACTTATCCAGATGGTACAGCAAAGCGCCTCCACCGTGAAGGAGCGCACCGGAAAATCGCTTCGCATCGTGGGCCGGGCCAACAGCCGCCTCTACGGGATAGACCTGGGCGGGCACCCGGTCATTGGCACGGAGGGAGACTACATTGACGCCCTCCTCAAAGTGGCGCCCAAAGGCTCTGTCTTTGTGGATGCCACCAACAGTAAAACGCTCTATAAACGATACGTTGACCTTCTTGAGGCCGGTATAGGCATTGTGTCTTCCAACCGCCGCTCCTTTGCCGTTCCTTACGCCGAGTACGCCGCCATGCATGCCGCCGCCCGGGAAAACGGTGTCATCCTCCGTTACGAGACCACCGTGGGAGCTGCCCTCCCCATCCTGGAATCCATCTCCCGCGGCACCAACAGCTGCGACGAGGTGCTGTCCATCGAGGCCGTGGTCTCCTGCACCCTCAACCAGATCCTGAGCGAATACCAGAGTGGCGGAGAATCCCTTGCCAGCCGGGTAAGGAAGGCGGCCGAAGCAGGTCTCACCGAGCCCGACCCCCGCGTAGACCTGGGCGGGCAGGATGCCCTCCGCAAACTGCTCATCCTCGCGCGTGAGGCCGGTGTACGGCTGGAGGAGGCGCAGGTGGAAGTGACGCCTGCCGTACCCGAGACGGTGATGCAGGGAAGCATCGGCCAGTTCTATGAAAAACTGGAGGCCTACGAGCCCACCTGGGCTGCACATGCCCGCGAAGCCGCTGTGCAGGGCTTCCGCCAACGCTTTGTGGCCTTCCTGGAGAAAACTCCCCACGGCTTCCGCGCCGGTATCGGCCTCAGGAACGTGCCGCCTGTGCACCCCGCCTACTACCTCAGGGGAACCGAGAACGCCATCATCGTGCGCAGTGCCTTCCACCCGTATCCCCTGGTCATCCAGGGCCCCGGCGAAGGCGCCCGCGAAGCGGCCAGCAGCGTTTTGAACGATATTCTTAAATAAAATCATTATCTTTGTGCCCGTGATGAAGAACCTTGTCTCCATATTCGGTTTCCTCAGCTTTGGCTGGGCCGACGTTCTGGACATCCTGATGGTGGCCACGCTCATCTTTTTCCTCATCCGCAGCATCCGGGGAGACTCCACCGTGCTGAACATCGTGCTGGTGCTGGTGTTCCTGCTGTTGCTGCAGGGCGTGGTAAGCGCGCTGAACATGCGCATGATGACGGTGCTGCTGAGCACCCTGCTGGACGTGGGCGTACTGGCCCTCATCATCCTGTTCCAGCCGGAAATCCGCCACCTCCTGAACCGCGTGGCCGTGCAGAGCGGCCTCACCCGGCGCACCGGCCAGCTGTTCAACCGGCTGCTGGGCATCAAGGAAGAGAAAATGGGCTCCCAGAGCGCAGAAGAGCTGGGAGAAGCCGTCCGTGCCATGTCGGCCGAAAAGACCGGCGCCCTCATCGTGCTGCAGCACAAGAGCCCCATGGAAGAATACATGAACACCGGAGACCGCTTCGAGGCGGATATCAACCGGCGTCTGATCACCAATATCTTTTTCAAGAATTCCCCGCTGCATGACGGCGCCATGATCATCATC
>CAMJKI010000127.1 GCA_946406355.1 uncultured Bacteroidales bacterium
ACCCTGGGAACGGGCAATCATGGAGGAAGAATGCAGCAGGTTGTAGTTGTTGAAGCGAAGTACTTCCTTATACTCCGCCCAGCGTCCTACCCATTTCCAGCTTATGATCCCGCTCCAGCGGCGCTCGCTCATGATGCGGTAGGCGATAAAGGAAATCCAGGTTGTGGCGCTCATCATGACGGCATATGCGCGGAGGGCGTAGCGACTGTCCTGCATGAAAAAGAGCAGCAGGACCAGTCCCAGCTTGACCAGTGTGTTGACGATATCTACAATGGCGACAGTCCCGAATTTCTCATGTACGGTGAACAGGCTTTGGAAAGGGACATTGGCGATGCCCAGGCAGGCCACGATGGTAGAAACCTGGAATACGAACATGGCGTCGGCTTCCTTGCCCGGAGGAACATTCAGTTTGGTGCGGATGTACCAGATGCCGATGGTTTCCAGAATGAGCAGGATGAGCGCGGCGCCGCCCATGTGGATGGTGTTGCAGATATTGAACATCCGGTTGGGATTGCCGTCCGGTTTCCCCATTTCGATGTTCATATAACGGACGGTGGTGCCCGACAGCGCCCCCGTGATGACCCCGACCAGCGCCACGGCGCTTCCCACGGCACTATATATGCCGACATCAGATGCACCCAGCGCCTGCAGGACCAGGCGGCTGGTGACAATTCCCACGATGATGGTCACGGCCATCCGAATGTAAATGATGACCGTATTTTTCAGTATGCGGATGTCGGATGAACGGGACATATCAGCGCTTGGCGGAAAATGGAAGCCGTGCCCGGACTTTTAGCAGGAACTCAAGGAAGGAGAATTTTCCGGGGACATAGCGGCGCCGGAGGTCTTTATAGCGCCGGGTGTTCCTGAAATCCAGGTCACGTTTCCCTATCAAAAGAGTGACGTCGGGGAAGCCTTTGAAAAAGTCCTGGATGACGGCAGCAACATCTGAAGGCAACTCTTCGCTGTTACGTATGCGGGAGAGAACGCTTGGGTCATTCAGCAAAAACAGGTAGCTGTGAGGCTCTTTCGCGTAGGTGAAGAAGTAGTGGAATACGATGGCTCCTCCCATATATCGTACGCCATAGGGGAGCTGGCAGTTCCAAATGCCGTCCAGCTGGCCCACCGGCATGGACACGCTTCCAAGCGTTTGGGCCAGGGACTGCTGGTCTGTCTTGATTCCTTTGCTGCGGCCCTGAAGATAGTTTTTTTGCCACTGCGCGAAAAAGGCTCTGACCGGAGCGTTGTCGCGGGCCAGGATTACGCCGCTGTTGAAATAGAAGTCGTTTCGGGATAAGTCTTTTCCCAGCTGGCGGCATTCGTCGCGATGGCATTTGAATTCGGGGTTGTCCTCAAGGAGGCAGTGATGGTCCAGGCAAAAGGCCAGCTCGTGGGGGATAGCGTCAATTCCATCCAGCGGTCTGACGATGAGGGTGTCCGTGTCAATGAAAAGAAAGTCTCCTTCCACGTATTGTCTCATGCCGGTCTTGAGGATCCTTGACCGGTGCTCTTTGGTGAGGGAAGCATCCAGCGGTACCACAATCCACTTGTCCGGGGCGTCCAGCAGCCGTGCGCCCATTTTTCCACGGGAGGGAAGGGATTCGTGTGTGAGGGTGTCGGTGAGTACGCTTACCGCCGCCCCCGGGGAATTCCGCCTGAGCGAAGTGATGGACACAAAGAGCTGCTCGGCGTAAAAATCGTCTGAGCCGCTAACCAGCACATATAGGATTGTTGTTTTCACATCTACAAAAGTAATATTATTATTCGTTTCAAGCAAGCGGCCCATGGTTTGCTTTTCTCTCCCGAAAGCACTACATTTGTGTAATGCCAGCCGTTTCCGTCATCATATCCGTGTACAACGTCGAACCTTACATGGCCCGGTGCGTCCGGTCGTTGTTTGGTCAGACACTTCGGGATATGGAGTTTGTCTTTGTGGATGACTGTACGCCCGACCGCTCCGTGGAGGTTATGAAAGAGGTCCTGGAGGAGTTTCCGGATCGCAAATCACAGGTCAAGGTTTTCCGGATGCCCTGCAACAGCGGCCAGGCGTTGGTTCGGATGAAGGGACTGGAACTCGCGACGGGAGACTATCTTGCGCATTGTGACGCCGATGACTGGGTGGAAGCGGATGCTTATGAAAAAGCGTACGGGAAAGCCCTCTCCGGCGGTTTCGATATCGTTACGTTCAATTTCAGGAAGGGGAGTGACGGGAACTGGGTCAACTGCTCTTCCGGCAGTGTCCCCGGCAAGGAACTCTCCGACATCATGACGGGTGCCGTGATGGGCAGTTTGTGGTGCCGATTGTTTAAGCGGAGCCTTGCCGACGGATTGGCCCTCCCGGCAGGGAACATGGCGGAGGATATGGCTTTGAGCATTCAAATGACGGCAAAGGCAAAAAGAATCGGCCATCTGGATGACGTCCTCTATTCCTACTTTGTGCGTCCGGATTCCATCAGTCATTCGGCCGGGATGGAAGCTGCGCTGGCCCGTCAGGAATCCATCTATGCCAATACCCGTGTTTGCGTAGAGTTCCTGCGCTCCTTTACCGGCCAGTATAGCGAGGCCGACATGCTCTTTTTCAAGTATCGGTCCCGCCATTATCTGGAGCCGTATGTGCACCATAAGGCGGTTTATAGAAAGTGGAGAAATACCTTCCCGGAAGTAGATGGGGAGCTGCTGGGTGCCCGCGGCATTTCGCTGGAGACCAAGTTCTGGTATATCCTCATCAGGCTTCACCTGTATCATCCGTGG
>CAMJKI010000128.1 GCA_946406355.1 uncultured Bacteroidales bacterium
GTGGTCGGGATGCTGCTGAGCATCCTCTGGGTCGTTATCCTTCCCATCGTGCTGGGCCTGCTGGTCAAACGCCTGTTGCCCAAGGCGACGGAGCAGGCCACGGCGTATCTCCCGGCGGTTTCCACCATCGCCATCTGCCTCATCGTGATGATCGTCATCGCCGCCAACGCCCACAAGCTGCTTGCCGGCGGTTGGATCGTTATTCTGGTCGTGATGCTCCACAACATCCTCGGACTTACTGTCGGCTATCTGATCGGGCTGCTGCTGAAGATGACGCCCGCCAAGCGCCGTGCCATCAGCGTGGAGGTGGGCATGCAGAATAGCGGCCTGGCCTCGTCGCTGGCCACGCTCCACTTCGCCGCCTTCCCGATGGCCACCGTTCCGGGTGCCATTTTCAGTGTCTGGCACAACATCAGTGGCGCTGTCGTTGCCCGTTTCTTCGCCAGGCGGAAAATGTGCTAAAGATTGCTTATATTTGTTACGATTAAATCGTAACTAACCACATGCGCGGATTCTTAACACTGACGGTATTCCTCTGGAAGGCACCCTACAGAATTGTATACAAAGGCCCGCTGAAGCCCGGCAAGAACACCATTAAAGTGAAGCCGTCAGAATACGCAAGTAAAAGCATAACATATTCAATATGAAAGGATCTCTGATTATATCCCTAAGCCTGATAGTGCTGGTGGCATGCACCAGCAAGTCTCCCATGGACAAGTACATAAACAATCTGATGGGACAGCTCACGCTGGAACAGAAGATTGGCCAGCTTAACCTGCACTCCGCCCCCGGCTTCATCTCGGCAGAAAGGGTGATGGAAGAGGATGAGAACGCCAAACTGCTGAACCAGGGCTTGCTGGGAGGCGTCTACGGGGCCACCAATATGACCATCCTGCGCCAATACCAGGACATCGCCCTCCAAAGCGGTGCCGGCATTCCGCTCATCTTTGGCATGGACGTGATTCACGGGCACCAGACGGTGTTCCCCATTCCGCTGGGGCTTTCCACTTCCTGGAATATGGAACTCATCGAGCAATCGGCCCGTGCCGCCGCCCGGGAGGCGTCGGCCTGCGGCATCAACTGGGTGTTCAGCCCCATGGTGGACATCTGCCGCGACGCCCGCTGGGGCCGCATTGCCGAGGGAGGAGGCGAAGATCCCTACCTGGGCGGAGAGATTGCCAAAGCCATGGTATATGGCTACCAGGGCCGGGATGACGTCTATGACACGGACGACGTGATGGCCTGCGTGAAGCACTACGCCTTATACGGCGGCGCCCTGGCGGGAAGGGATTACAATTCCGTGTTCCTGAGCCGCCAGGAGGCCATGAACGGCTACATGCATCCCTACAAGGCGGCCTGCGAAGCCGGAGCCGGAAGCTACATGAGTGCGTTCAATGAGTTCGAAGGCATCCCCGCCACCATGAACAAATGGTTGATGGACGATGTATTACGCAAATCCTGGGGCTTTGACGGATTCATCGTCAGCGACGCCACCGCCATCGCGGAAGAAATCCAGCACGGCATCGGAGACCTGCAGGAGGTGAGCGCCCGTTCCCTCCAGGCCGGCCTGGACATGGACATGAACAGCGACGGCTTCGTAGGCACGCTGCTGCAGTCGGTTAAAGAAGGCCGCGTAAAGGAGGCCGATATTGACCGCGCCTGCCGCCGCATTCTGGAGGCCAAATACAAGCTGGGGCTTTTTGAAGACCCTTACCGCTACCTCTCTGAGGAGCGCTATGCGACGGAAGTATATACACCTGAGAATCTGGCCTTTGCCCGCAAAGTGGCGCAGGAGTGCCAGGTACTGCTGAAAAACGAGGGCGTACTGCCTCTCCGGAAAGGCGCGAAAGTGGCCGTAGTAGGGCCCCTGGCCGCCGACGCCTCCTCCATGGCCGGCACATGGTCGCAGTCGAACCATAACGCAGAAAGCGTCACGCTCTGGCAGGGCATCTCCGAAGTCACGCCGGCCACTTTTGCCGAAGGCAGCTGGCTGCTGCGGGACGCCGCCATAGAGGACGGGGTGCGCTACGGCCTCATCCGCATATTCGCCCCCGGCACCGCCATCCCGCCGGTACATGCCAGGCCGCAGGCGGCACTGGTGGCGGAAGCCGTGTCCCAGGCCCGCAGGGCCGATGCAGTAGTGGCCTGCGTGGGTGAGATCCCCGGGATGAACGGAGAAGGCGCTTCCCGCACCGATATCACCCTCCCCGATACGCAGGTAGAAATGCTCAAGGCCCTCAAGGCCACCGGCAAGCCGCTGGTGGTTGTCCTGGTAAGCGGTCGTCCGATGGACCTCACCGCCATGGAGCCGCTGGCCGATGCCATTCTCGTTGTATGGAGTCCCGGCTCCGAGGGCGGCCACGCCGTAGCCGACGTGCTCTTCGGGGATGTTAATCCATCGGCCAAACTCACCACCTCATTCCCCCGTTCGGTGGGTCAGCTGCCGCTGTATTACAACCACAAGAACACCGGCCGTCCGCATCCGGACTACGAGCCCTACCGCAAGTTCACCAGCTGCTACACCGACGAGCTCAACGGACCGCTCTATCCTTTCGGCTATGGGCTGAGCTATACCGCTTTCTCCTACTCTGAGCCGGTTCTCAGCACCACGGAAATGCCCGTGAACGGCAGCGTAACGGCATCCGTCACGGTGACCAACACCGGCAAAAGGGATGGTGACGAGATTGTCCAACTCTATATCCACGACATC
>CAMJKI010000129.1 GCA_946406355.1 uncultured Bacteroidales bacterium
AGCGGCAGGGGACCGGTAATCCTGCCCACTTACAATTGTAACTTCCGCTGTCCGTACTGCTTTGAACGGCACCGTCTGACACGGGGGCAGGAGTGGCTGGGCCACGAAATGAATCCCGAAATGGTGGATGCGGTCTTTGCTGCATTACAGAAGCAGCGGGAGCAGGGGCACAAAGTGAATAGCTGTTCCCTTTACGGCGGTGAACCGTTGCTCAAAGAAAATATGGCGACAGTCAGAAATATTTGTGAGCATGCCAGAGACATGGGGCTGGCGTCACCGACCGCCATCACGAATGGCTACGATCTGGATGCCTATATCGATCTGTTGGAAGAATTTGGTTTTTCCCATCTGCAGGTGACGATAGACGGTGTGGGCGAACTGAACGACCGGCGCCGGCTCCATCGGGACGGCGTGCCTACCTACGACCGCATTTTGAAAAATGTGGCGCTGGCTCTTGAACACGGTGTTGACATCAGCCTGCGGGTAAACGTGAACGGGGACAATATCGGTGGCATCAAGGCGCTGATTGACGACCTGACGGCCCGGGGGCTGCATGAGGCGAGCCGGGAAGAACGGATACAGGCAGATAAAGAAGCCAGGGAGGCTGAGAAGGCCGGCAAACCGAGACCAAAGCGTAAAGGCTTTTTTTCCTATTATTTCAAGGCTGTATCGGAGGATCGCAATTCTCCCACAAAAGTAACGGAACAGCAGGTGATGGATGCCATTATTGCGGCCGGCATTCCTCCTATGGACGCGATCGAAAAACAAAGTCAGTATTCCATGCCTATGCAGGGCCTCTATGCTGCTATGAAAAAGGAAGACTTCCCGAGTTTTTCCCCGGCTTTCTGCGGCTCGGAGCAGGGCATGCTGGTCATTGGCCCCGACGGACTGATTTATCCCTGCTGGGATCTGGTGGCCATGGAAGAGGATGCTGTGGGCTTCACTGACGAAGCGACAGGCCGTTTCTTCTTCAACTTCGGCAAGGCGAAGTGGCGCACCCGTACTTCGGACCTGATGAAGCCCTGCCAGACCTGCCCGTATATCTTCATCTGCCGGGGCGGCTGCGCGCCGGAAGCGAAACGGGTACATGGCAGTTATTTCCGTGAAAACTGCGGCGAAGCAAAGGAGATTTTCGCCTTTGTGGCGCCCCGGGTTGTGGGGGCTAGGTGGGAAGAAACCGGAGAGGATGAACTTTCCATATCGCTGGCAGGGCCGCTCGCCCGGCTGACGGAGGCGGAACGGGAAACACTGATGACCGCCACCCACGAGAAAGAAATGTTTGCAATTATCAACGAGGCAGGCTTGCTTCCTGATGTGGCTTCGGAGGAAATGCAGAAAGCGTGAGTGAAATGACTATGAAGATTCAGGAATTGCCGGCGCGTGCATATCTTGCGCATTTGCGCCGCCACCCGGTACCGGAACTCATGGATGAAGAATGCCTTGCTGCCCTTGCCAATGTGGAGGCGCAGTTCGGCGATACCATCACCCATGGGGCAGGGCTGGAAGTGCGGCTGGGTAATCCGGCCCGGTTTGTGGATTATATTATGTGCGTGGATCAGGACTATGTCCCCGGTATCCAGTGCATCTGGTATGAAATCGACTACGCGGATTATCTCAGGGGCGGGGAGATTTCTCCTTGTCTCTTTATTAATACATCTGATTACAAGGAAGAAAAGGCGGATGAACAGGGACACACCGTTGCGGAAGACGATAATGTGCAGCGGCAGGAAAAGCCTTTTGTTCCTCCCATGGGAAAGAAGTTCTGGGATTCGGTGCTGCCTCCCTTTGCCGGAGAAAAACGAGCGGCCCGGCTCCGGGGACAGCTTGACCGGGTGCTCGCTGCATTGCCCCCGAACGCGACGATTAAGCAAATCGGTACCATGTCGCCCCGTGGTGAGTTGGATATTCTCCGGCTGGTGGTGATCTTCCACCAATGGGAGAGCATCTTTGCCTGGCTGCGGGACGTGGGCTGGCCGGGCGATACCGGGGCCATGGAGCAGGCGCTGCTCCCCTGGAAAGAAGCTCAGGGGTTTGCTGTCAACATCGATCTGAGCGAAAGCGGTCTGCTGGAAAAAACAGGGTTGGAAGTATTCGGACGCTGGCGCCATCCTTTGCTTGTGGACAAGTTTATCGAGCGGCTTGAGGATGCCGGACTCTGCCTTCCCTCCAAGGGGGCGGCGCTGCGGCGGTGGATTCGGATCCTGCCTGACGGCGATCCCTTTATCCAGACGCTGGTTACGTATTTTAAACTGAACTACGCGAAAGGTCGCGTTACGGAAGCAAAGGCTTATCTGGAACAGTCGCCTTATATTCACCATCACTATTTTCCACATTATGAGCGGCCTGTCCGCCTGGATATGGAACTGACAGACGGGACGGCTGTTCTGCCGGAGGAAACGGCGCTGGCCCGGATCCGGGAATGCGGGAAAAATCGGGTGCGCGGGATCCGTTTCTACGGCGGTGAAACCTACGAGCCGCTGGAACGCCTGCTGAAGGCCTGCGCTGCGGCCGGCCTCCGTTCGGAGGTGGTTGTGAGCCGGCCAAGGGCGCAGGAAGAGGAGAGCGCAGCGCTGCAGATTGAGCACAGCTGGCTGGCTGCTTTGGTTGCGGGAGGTGTGGATAGTTTCCTGATTGATTTGGAAAGCGATACCGATGAATATGCCCTGCATATATTGTCCACATTAAAGGAATTGGGGGCTGCCAATGTGCG
>CAMJKI010000130.1 GCA_946406355.1 uncultured Bacteroidales bacterium
TGATGAAGTTGAAGCCGATGTTGAACCCCTTCTCATTCTCCCTTCCCGAGGGTGCTGACAGAGGCCGGGATAATGATGAAGTTGAAGCCGATGTTGAACCCCTTCTCGTTCTTGAACACAATGCGGTAGCGTGGGTTCCCGGAAAAGGATTTCCCCATCTTGTAGTAGCCGTCGCGGTCGGTGTAGGTGGTGGCAATCTTCACAAAGATGTTGCAGGCCACCATGACGCCGGCAACGCCAAAGGGCTTGCCCCCGCTGAACTGCGGGTCCTCGATGGTAATGCGTCCCTGCGGCACCGACGAGCCTCCCTTGGTCAGCGCAGGCTGCCAGAGGGCTTCGTTCCCGGTAAGCCGATAGGCCTCCTCCTCTACCCGCGCCCAGTCTACGCCCGCATCGGCCTTCGCCTCCGGCTGATGCTCGGAGAGGAAGCACTCGTCCAGGATTTCGCACTCCACCTCCTCCGGGAAGGCGAAATCCCTGGGCACCACGGCATACTGCCAGGTAATGGCATCCTCTCCCACGGAAGGGTCCTGGTAATAGTCCCCTTCCCGCGCGATGCTGTAGTCCATGGGGTGATCCATGAGATAAAGTCCTTTATTCCTCAGGAGCTGCAGCTGTGCATCGTCCCTCGGAAGGAAACGGACATAGTAGTCGGTCGCCGACAGCACGATGCGCCCGGCCTTGGTGGGGTACACCTTGGTAAGGGCTTCCTGCATGTTCGCCACCGTGTAAGGGTCTTCCAGCTTTTCACCCAGCTGGATCATGTCGTGGTACACCTCCCCGGCGGGGAGGCGGGAAGACGGTTCTCCGGGACCTTCCATTTCATGGCAGGCCGCAAGGAGAAAGAGAGGGATTGAGATGAGCAATAGTTTTCTCATAAGGCACTTTGTTTTGTTCCTGCAAAGCTGAGAAAACTTATCCGTTTCACATGAATATGAAACGTTTAATTTCAAAATCGGCCTTCCAGATGGCTAGGAGGCCGATTTTTCGGGCAAACGAAACGGATAATTGCAGCAAAAACATTTTCAAAAGGCGCAAAAAAGGCCTCCCAGGTATCCAGGAGGCCGATTATCCGTTTCAACTTTTGGGGTAAAAAAGTGCTAGAAATGCGTGACGGTGTTCTGCATCACTGCCGAAAGCAGCTTGTTGGCCAGTGAGGAGACCCCAAAACGGAAGAGATCCTTGTTCAGCCACTCCTTTCCGAGGACCGTCTTGACAATGGTCCAGTAGCACACGGCATCCATGGCCGAGGACACGCCGCCGGCAGGCTTGAAGCCCACTTTCTTACCGGTTGCCTCATAGAACTTCTTGATGCACTCGCACATGATGTAGGCAGCACGGGGCGTAGCGTTCACCTTCACCTTGCCGGTAGAAGTCTTGATAAAGTCGGCTCCATTTTCCATGGCCAGGAAAGAAGCATCGGCGATCGCCTGGGAAGAAGGCAGCAGGCCGGTCTCCAGGATGACCTTGAGGATAACGCGGCGGCCCAGTTCCGCGGCAACGCGGTCGATGCACTCGCGGGAAGCCTTGATCTCTGCCCCGGCGGCAGCGTAATCTCCTTCCAGGAAGCTGTTGAGAGCCAGCACGATGTCAATTTCGTCGGCCCCGTTACGCACGGCCAGTTCAATCTCCTTGAGTTTTACCTCCAGGAAGCTCTGGGAAGCCGGGAAGCAGCCGGCCACGCAGGTAACGTGCAGGTCCTTAGTGGAACGGGTGGCCGCCACCACAGACGCAAAGTTGGGATATACGCAGCAGGATGCCGGCAGCGGGAAGCCCGGGAAAGCCGAAGGAATTGCATTCACCTTCTCCACCATGGCCTTCACCGAAGACGGAGTATCGTTTCCGGAAAGGGTGGTCTGGTCCATGAGACCGAAGCAGGCCTTGTAAACATCCTCGGAGGCAAGGCTCTCCAGATTGGCGGCAATCTGCTCCAGGTTGTGTGTAATTTCCTCTTCGTTAGGCGTATAGCCGTATTTGATGGAAGTATTCATAGCGTTATCCTTTAATTTGTACAGTAAATCCTTCATCGATAAGAGGCTGCACCAGTGTGCGCATTTCCTCTACCGTATATTTTCCAAGGCCCGAAAGCGGCGTTTCGCGGTCTATGGTATAGACCATGATTTCCCGCGGCCTTATCTTTCTAACAATTTCCATCCAGCCCTCTACCCAGTCTTCCGTAGCCCAGGAGGGGCCCTTCAGGAACATGGTCTGGAGAACAAAGGCGCCTTCGAAGCGCAGCAGGTTCTCCACCACTTCTTCCACATGGTACTCGCCCGACGGCCGGTTCACGAGCGCGGCCTCCGCGTCGGTGGGGGCATCCAGCTTGAGGATAGCGTTGTCCACCTTCTTCAAGGCCTCGAACACGCCGGGGCGGCCGCAGCGCGTGGCGTTGGACAGGACGCTCACCCGGGCCTTCGGATAGAACCTGTCCCGGAGCGACAGGGTGAGGTCTATAATCTCAGAAAACGCCGGATTCAGCGTAGGTTCTCCGTCTCCGGAGAAGGTAATGGAATCGATGGGCGTTCCGGCGGCCGCGCAGGCGGCCAGTTTGGTTTCAAGGGCCATCCTCACATCCTGGGCCGACGGCAGAGCCGTATCTCCCAGCCCGTCCTTGTTCCAGCCGCACTCGCAGTACACGCAGTCAAAGTTACAAATTTTTCCTTTCTGCGGCAAAAGGTTAATGCCCAG
>CAMJKI010000131.1 GCA_946406355.1 uncultured Bacteroidales bacterium
GGCGTAGTTCCAAAGCCCATTGAGGGACCTCCACTCCTGGCGCACCATGGTGGGACGGGGATATTCGGGTAGGGCTTTGGAAGGCGAAACATCCTGGGCCCAGCGAGTACGGATGTGGTCTCCTACGGGGCTCCAGGATGTGTTTTCGGTGCAGGAAACCGTTAAAGCAAGGCCGGCGACTGCCGCAAGGAATGTTTTTTTCATGGACGAGTGGTTGAGTTTGTTCATACAAAGTTAGAAGAAATACTGAACATATCAAAGGAGTGGTGGCAGACGGTGCAGGTTCAGAGGCAGGGGCAGAACCTGCGCCATCAGAGCGCTTCCCACAGCGGAACGAAGGAGTAGCCACGGCGCCGGAGGGTGCGGATGAGCTGCGGGAGGTGAGTGTAGAACTTGTCGGTGCGGGCGTCGGCGGTGCCCAGGTGGATGAGCAGGATGTGACCATTCAGGCCTTCCGATGCCTCAACGGAGAGCAGTTTGTCCAGGATGAAGCGGCTGCTGTAGTAGTGGGGCATGTCGGGGGTGGTGTAGTCGCCGTTGGTATAGGTGCCGGACGTGTAGTTCACCAGCTGCAGACCCATGGAGCGGGCCCAGGAGGAGATGGTGGCGTTGTAGTACTCGTAGGGAGGCATGAAAAGAGGGGCCGATGCCGGTGTAATGCCGAAGGGGGCCATGACCTCGTAGCTGCGGCGGATATCGGCCTCGAACTCCTCGCGGGTGAGGAGGAGGGAATCGCGCTTGCCCCAGGGGGCGTAGAGCAGGTGGCCGTAGCTGTGGCTGCCTACGTAGTGGCCATCGGCCAGAAGGGCTCGCACTACGCCGGGGTACTTCTCGAAGAACTCGCCGGTGAAGAAGAAGGCGCCCTTGATGCCGAACCGTTTCAGGGTGGCGCGGATGGAGGCGGCGCCATCGGCCTTGTCAGCAGCGGTGAAGACCAGCGAGATGCGCTTAAGGGAAGGGTCCGTGCGCACGATGCCGCCCTGGAAGCAGACGCTCCGGGAGGCCTGGGCGCTCCCCGCTGCCGGGCCGTCACCCTCCCCCTGGGCCTTTCCTTCCATCTCATAGGCCGAGAGCGGGAAGGTGAGGCTGGCGGTGCCGTCCATGGTGGGCTCGTTGGTGGAATAGTCGTGGGTGGAGTCGTGGTAGACGAGGCGGCCGGGCTGGAAGCGCTCGTAGTTGATGCCTCCTTCGGTGTTCACGCCCAGGAGCGAGCCAAAGATGGTGTCATAGACAGGGCCGTCCACCAGGCCGCCGGTGGTGTTGCCCAGCTTGTAATTGATGATGAAGGAATGCGGCTGCGTGGGATACACTCCGCCCTTTGGCAGCTCCACGATCATGCTTACGCCCCAGGGATTGCAGCCAAGGAGCCAGTCCCGAAGGGCACCTTCCATTTCCTCATAGGTGCGGTCTCCGGTGATTTGCCGATACAGGATGCACTGCGACAGAAGAGCGGCGGTGAGGTTATTGGAGCACCACGTCCCTGGAACTCCAAAGAGGAAAGGACTTCCCTGCGCCCGGTCCCAAACGCGGGCGATACCGCTGCGGAGGTTGCGTACGAACTCTTCCCTCCCCTGCGCTGCCAGGTGTGCGTGGCCCATGTTCATAAAAGGGTACCACTGGTAGTGGCGGGCGCTGTCGGCTCCCATCCAGGGCGTGACGGGCTCCTGCCGGCCATACTCCACGGCCTCCAGGAGGAACTTGCGGTCTCCGGTAAGCCGATACATTTCCACGCCGGCCAGCTCCATGTCGTCTACCCAGTTGGTCTCCTCATAGATGTACGGGCTCACGACGGAAGCCGTCTGGTGGAAGCCGGGATACTTTACGCCGGTTTCCCAGGCATCGGCCGCCTTCTCCCGGATGCGGGCGGCAAGTTCCGGATAGTAGGGTGCCAGCACGCGGCTGCCGATACTGAAGGCCGATGCATACTTTCCCACGATGGACGCCTTTCCGGTGGTTTTGTTCACCCCGCCGTGGCGTCCCTGCTGCTGCGGCTGTCCTGTCGCGTAGTACACCGGACGGGCGCCGCCCTTGCCCCAGCCGTAGTCGGCCTGATCCTCCGGCGGACGGCGCATGCCCACGTGGTCGCGGTCATCGGCCAGCTGATTGTAAAACTCTCCCGGCTCCGGGTTCATGCGGTCCAGCCAGTCCAGCCCCCAGCGGATCTCGTCCACGATGTCGGGGATGCCGTTGGCGCCGGGAGTACCATCGGCCCGGAAAGCGTCTCCGAAGGCCTTCGGGTTGCGCTCGTAGGCGTAGGCCATCTGGTAGATGGCGTTGGCGGTGGTGGTCACGTACTGCAGGCAGTCGGAGGCGTCGTGCCAGCCCCCGCGCACATCCAGGTGCTGCCCGGTTTTGGTGGGATGGTAAATGATAATGGCGTCTTTCGTGTGGCAGCTGTCGCGGAGGAAGGGATTGTAGCCGCAGCGCTGCTGGCGCATGTAGTTGAGGACGAAGTCGGCGGTGCCGTCGTAAACGTGCGGGCCGATGGGGAACGTCTCACTCTCCGCGTCCGCTGTCCTTATTTTGTAGGCGCCGGGCGTCCGGAACGGGCTGAAGTCCAGCCGCGCCGTGGCGGCCATCCGGCCCAGCGGGCCCGTGGGTTTTGCGGCCGACTCAAAAACGATCTTGCCAGTATAGGCGTCTATTAGCTGGAAGGATTCCGGGGCGGTGTCTCCCATATAC
>CAMJKI010000132.1 GCA_946406355.1 uncultured Bacteroidales bacterium
TCTGGCCCTTCATGCGGGCGGCACGGGCGTAGGTGTTACGGAACTGACGCTCCAGCACACCGTACATGTACTTCACTTTCTGCTTCTCCTTGAGCTGGATGCCGTATTCCTTCTGCTTCTTGCGCTTGGCAGCCAGACCATGCTGTCCGGGAGGGGTGTTTCTCTTTTCAAAGGTCTTGTCAGGGCCATAGATAGGCTCGCCGAATTTACGGGCGATGCGGGTGGTAGGACCAGTATATCTTGCCATAATAGTTCTCCTTTAATGATTAGACTTTGCGACGGCCCTTAGGACGGCAACCGTTGTGCGGCATAGGGGTGACGTCGATAATCTCGGTAACGGTAATACCCGCGTTGTTGATGGTGCGGATAGCGGACTCACGTCCGGAACCCGGGCCCTTTACATAGCACTTGACCTTGCGCAGGCCAGCGTCGAAAGCGGTCTTGGAGGCGTCCTCGGCGGCCATCTGGGCGGCGTAAGGAGTGTTCTTCTTGGAACCGCGGAAACCGCACTTACCAGCGGAAGACCAGCTGATCACCTGACCCTGGGCGTTGCAGAGGGATACGATGACGTTGTTGAAGGTAGATGAAATATGGGCTTCGCCATAAGCCTCAACCTTGACAACTCTTTTCTTGGTGGTTGTAGTTTTCTTTGCCATAATTCATCAGACTTTACTTGGTTGCTTTCTTCTTGTTGGCAACGGTCTTCTTCTTACCCTTGCGGGTACGGGCGTTGTTCTTGGTGCTCTGTCCGCGGACAGGGAGACCGGAACGGTGACGGATGCCTCTGTAGCAGCCGATATCCATAAGGCGCTTGATGTCCATCTGGACGGAGCTGCGGAGCTCACCCTCAATCTTGTACTCACTGTTGATGAGGTTACGGATGGCGGCAATCTGCTCGTCGTTCCAGTCACCCACCTTGATGGAGCGTTCGATACCGCAGGTGTCCAGAATCTTCCGGGCGCTGCTGCGGCCAATACCGAAGATATAGGTCAGGCCTATTTCTCCGTGTTTGTTGTTCGGTAAATCAACACCGGCTATTCTTGCCATATTCTATCTGTACTTTTATTAGTTACACATATTAACCCTGGCGCATCTTGAACTTGGGGTTCTTCTTGCAGATAACGTACAGGCGGCCTTTACGCCGGACAATCTTGCAGTCTTCGCTGCGTTTCTTGATGGAGGTCTTGACTTTCATCGTTATCTAATTTTTATTTGTATCTGAAAGAAATTCTTCCTTTGGTTAAATCGTAAGGTGAGATCTCTACTTTGACCCGGTCACCGAGAAGGATATGGATAAAGTTCATCCTCATCTTACCTGAAATGTTGCAGAGGAGGACATGACCGTTTTCCAGCTCAACGCGGAACATGGCGTTGGGGAGGGTCTCAATCACAGTTCCATCCTGCTCGATAGCTACTTGTTTGGACATAGTTAAAAACTCACTTTAAAATTTAATCGAACCATCTTTCTCAATGTAATCGAAAGTGGAAAGCTGTTCGGCCCGGCCTTTACGGACAACAACCGTAAGCTCGTAATGTGCCGCGTTCTTGTGATCGGCCGTGTGTACTGCCCAACCATTTCTTGCAATATACACACCCCGGCCTCCCGCACAGATCATCGGCTCAATACAGATGGTCATTCCGTCCTGGAGGCGTGCTCCGTGGCCCCTTCTCCCGTAATTGGGAATGCCGGGTTCCTCGTGCATCTGCCTGCCCACTCCGTGTCCTTCCAATTCGCGGACAACGGAAAAACCGAAGGACTCTGCATACGACTGCACCGCGTATCCGATATCGCCCGTCCGATTGCCTGCCACGGCAGCTTCGATGCCCTTGTACAGCGACGCCTTGGTGACGTCCAGGAGCTTCCGGGTTTCGGCGTCCACCTCCCCCACAGGGAAGGTGTAGGCCGAATCTCCGTTATATCCTTTGTACAGGGTTCCGCAATCTACGGAAACGATGTCTCCCTCTTCCAGGGGGCGGTCGCTGGGAAAACCATGGACCACTACATCGTTCACGCTCATGCAGAGCGCTGCCGGGAAGCCCTCGAAACCTTTGAAGGAAGGAACCGCACCGTGATCACGGATAAAGGTCTCGGCCACCTCGTTCAACTTCGCAGTTGTCACACCGGGGGCGACCCACTTACCGACCTCTGCCAGTGTACGGGACACCAGGTCTCCGTTGATGCGCAGGAGTTCGATTTCCTCCTCTGTCTTGGGCCTTATCATTCTACTTTCGAGAATACATTTCAAACAACTACATGCCCGAACGTCCGGTAAGCCGGCCGGTCTTCATGAGACCGTCGTAGTGGCGCATCAAGAGGTAGCTCTCAATCTGCTGGAGGGTATCCAGCACTACGCCCACGAGGATCAGCAGCGAGGTGCCGCCGAAGAAGCTGGCGAACTGGTTGTTGACGCCCAGCACATTGGCCAGGGCGGGCAGACATGCGATAATGCCAAGGAAGATGGAACCCGGGAGGGTTACCTTGGTCATGATGCTGTCCAGGTATTCTGCCGTCTTCTTGCCGGGCTTGACGCCGGGGATGAAGCCGCCGTTCTTCTTCATGTCTTCGGCCATCATGGTGGGGTTCACGGTGACGGCGGTGT
>CAMJKI010000133.1 GCA_946406355.1 uncultured Bacteroidales bacterium
AAATACCGCCGAGGAAAGCGCTGCAGCCCTCTCCTGTGTCTGTAAAGATATGAGCCGTGAGCGTTGAGGTAGTGGTTTTTCCGTGTGTTCCGGCTACCGCCAGGCAGCGCTGTCCGCGCGTAATCTCTCCCAGCGTACGGGAACGCTTGAGCACCTTGTATCCTCCGCCCATGACCTTCTGCAGTTCTCCGAGGTCCTGCGGGATAGCCGGCGTGTACACCACGAGCGTGTCCTCCACGCTGGCGGGAATAAGGTCGGGCCGGTCTTCGTAGTGCACGGAAATCCCTTCCTTCTCCAGCTGGGCCGTAAGGTCGGAGGGCGTACGGTCATAGCCGGCCACCTCGTAGCCCTTGAATTTATAGTAGCGGGCCAGGGCCGACATGCCTATGCCGCCAATTCCTATGAAATAGACGTTCTTCATACCAGTTTATAAACTTCATCGCAGATTACCTGGGCTGCACTGCGCAGTGCCATGGATTCTGCATGCTTTTCCAGATCGCTGCGGCGTTTGTCGTTTCTCAGAAGGCCGATGGCCGTAGACATCAGCTCTTCCACCGCCTCACTGTCCCGGACCATGATGGCCGCTTCCTTTCGCACCAGCGCCAGGGCATTGTGCGTCTGGTGGTCTTCGGCCACGTTGGGCGAAGGAACGAATACGGTAGCCTTTCCCATGGCGCAGAGCTCGCTCACCGAACTGGCACCGCTGCGGGAGATGACGACATCGGCCACGGCATAGGCAAGGTCCATGCGTGCAATGAAATCGTAGGGCCGTACATGGGTGATGTCGGGGTGCTCGGCCATGAAGGCGTCGACCCCCTTTTTATAGTATTTGCCGCACTGCCAGATAATCTCCACGTCTTCTCCGCCCGGGCAGCCGTCCTGGATCCAGTGCTCCACGGCACTGTTCAGCGTCCGGCTTCCGAGGCTGCCGCCCACCACGAAAAGGTGCTTCCTGGCGGGATCCAGTCCGTAAAGGGACATGCCTTCGGCGATCATCTCCTCCGAGGCCGGATGCGAAACGGCTTCGCGGATGGGATTTCCGGATTTTACAATCTTGTCTTTCGGGAAGAAGCGCTCCATGCCGTCGTAAGCCACGCAGATGGACTGCACGCGGCTTCCCAGGATTTTGTTTGTGAGACCGGCAAAGCCGTTCTGCTCCTGGATGAGCGCAGGGACCTTCATGCTGGTGGCAGCCCACAGAAGGGGAGCGCTGGCATAACCGCCTACGCCAATCACGACGTCGGGCCTGAACTCCTTCACGATGCGGCGCGCCCGGCGGACGCTGTCCAGCACCCGGAAGGGAACGGTGAGGTTGTTCAGGAGATTCCTCAAGTTCAGCTGCCGCTGCATGCCCACGATGGGAAGCCCCACAATCCGGTATCCCTCGGCCGGCACTTTCTCCATTTCCATTTTGCCCTCGGCCCCCACGAAGAGAATCTCCGTGGCAGGGTTCAGCTGCCGGAGCTTGTTTGCGATGGAAACGGCCGGGAAGATGTGGCCTCCCGTACCGCCTCCGCTTATGATGACTCTGATTGCTTTATGTTCCATTATGCCGTTGTATCTTGCGTCCAGTTATGTTCGATGATGGGCTCGGCCTCGGCCTCCTTGCGGGCCATGTTTTCCTTGGCGTCCTTCGAGATGGCCAGGAGGATGCCGAACACCACGCTGAAGACCAGGAAGGAATTGGTGCCGTGGCTCACCAGCGGAAGCGTCTGTCCCGTCTGGGGAACCAGGGGCAGATGGACGTTCACCGCCATGTGCATGAACGCCTGGCCCGTGACCAGGATGATGAGCCCCACCACAATCATCTTGTCGTAATACTTGTCACACATCTTGGCTACCAGGGTGCCCCGGGCCAGCAGGCTGAAGTACAGCAGAATAAGAATCCCGGCACCCCAGAGGCCCGTTTCCTCCACGATGAAGCTGAACATGTAGTCTCCGAAAATGACGGGGACCTGGTATTTCTGGGTGCTTCGGCCAATTCCCTTTCCCCAGACGCCGCCTTCCTTGATGGCAAGGAGCGCGCCCACCGGTTGGTCCAGCTTGGCTCGTGCCTGCCGCCATTCCGGAGACTCGCGCTTGGAGGAGATGAGCTGGCGCATGGTAGCCTCGTCATCCTGTGTGATACGGCCGATAGCCGTCCCGATGCGGCTCTCCTTGAGCCAGCCTGCCTTGTAGGCCCCGAACATGAGCGCGATGCCAACGAGTCCCGCCGCTACTACCACGCCGATGTCCCGCCAGTCAATACCGCCCACCAGCACCATCAGCACCATGATGATACCGATGAAGATGGCCGATGAGTTGGAACCCATCATGACAAGGAGCGTGGTGCTCAGGATGGGGAAGTAGATATAGAGTATCTTCTGGTAGATGTCCTTCTCGAGGAAGGCCAGTTTCTCAAAGCGCTGCGCCAGGCGGGGCGCCCACTTGAACTCCCCGCTCTTGAACGTGTCCAGGGCCCAGCCCAGGTACATGATCATGAACAGCTTGACGAATTCGTAGATGTGGATCTGTTTGCCGGCTACCAGCAGGATGCGCCGGGCGCCGTTGATCTCACCGGCCCGGATGAAGCCCAGGTTCAGGTTCAGGACC
>CAMJKI010000134.1 GCA_946406355.1 uncultured Bacteroidales bacterium
CCGACGGCGCCGAAATGGTCGAGCCCACCTATTTCATCGATGGCAAGAAAGCATCGAAAAAAGAATTCGGGAGCTTAAATGCAGACGATATCAAGAGCATCACCGTAGAGAAGGATGGCGTCATCAAGGTTGTGACCAAAGCCGGGAAAAAGAAATAAAACGGTCTCCGGGAGCAAATGACTGAGCCGCCGAAAAGGCGCTCGCAAAAAACCATACTACATAAAAAATAGTTGTTATATTTAGTAAATATATCTATCTTTGTATGTTTAAAAAACATATGAAAAAAGCCTACGTTTTCCCTGGCCAGGGATCCCAGTTTCCGGGAATGGCCGAAGAGCTATACGAAGCCAATCCAGAGGCCAAAGCGCTCATGGAACGGGCCAATGAAGTGCTCGGATTCCGCATCACGGACATTATGTTCGGGGACAGTGCCGAAGACCTCAAGGCCACCCGTGTAACCCAGCCGGCCATTTTCCTGCACAGCGTAGTGCTGGCCAAGTGCTGCGTCCAGGATAAACCGGACGCGGTGGCCGGCCACTCCCTGGGAGAATTCAGTGCCCTCACCGCCGCCGGCGCCCTCAGTTTCGAGGACGGCCTCCGGCTGGTTGCACTGCGGGCCCAGGCCATGCAGAAGTGCTGCGAGGCCCAACCCGGCGCCATGGCCGCCATCATCAATTTGCCGGACGAGGTCATCGACCAAATCTGCCAGGAAACGGAAGGCCTGGTAATCCCCGCCAACTACAACAGCAAGGGCCAGGTGGTCATTTCCGGCGAAAAGGAAGCTGTAGATAAAGCCTGCGCCGCCCTCAAGGCCGCAGGTGCCAAGCGCGCACTCCCCCTCCCCGTTAGCGGCGCCTTCCACTCCCCCCTGATGGAACCCGCCCGCGAGGAACTGGCCAAGGCCATTGCCGATACTCCTTTCCAGCAGCCAGTCTGCCCCATCTACCAGAACGTGACGGCCCTGCCCACCACCAATCCGGAAGTCATCAAGGCCAACCTGCTGCAGCAGCTCACCTCTCCCGTCCGCTGGACCCAGACGGTGCAGAACATGCTGGCCGACGGCATCACCTCCTTCCTGGAAATCGGCCCCGGCACAGTTCTCCAGGGCCTCATTAAACGTACCATAGCGGCCGAGGGCACTGCCCCCGCCTCCGCTAAAAATTTTGCCGATGCTACGGCGAGGGCAGTGCCCTCAGCCGGAAATTCGGAGGGAAACACCCTTTCCGGAGCATCGGCTATCTTATCAGCGGAGGAAAGGGTGCTTCCCGCAGAAGCAATCATTATTGAAGGAATACAATAACTAACACATAAAAACACAACAACATTTAATTATGGCAAACGAAAAGAAATTCATCACCTGTGATGGTAACTATGCCGCATCGAACATAGCCTATTTGTTCAGCGAGCATGCCGCCATCTACCCCATCACGCCTTCCTCCACGATGGCCGAAAACATCGACGAGTGGGCCGCTCACGGGAAAAAGAACCTTTGGGGAGAAACCGTGAAAGTGACGGAGATGCAGAGCGAGGCCGGTGCCGCCGGCGCCGTGCATGGTTCCCTCCAGGGTGGTGCCCTTACTTCTACCTTTACCGCTTCGCAGGGCCTTCTGCTCATGATTCCCAACATGTACAAGATTGCCGGCGAAATGCTGCCCACCGTGTTCCACGTGAGCGCCCGCGCCCTGGCCAGCCACGCCCTCTCCATCTTCGGTGACCACCAGGATGTGATGGCCTGCCGCCAGACCGGCTTCTGCATGCTGGCCTCCGGTTCCGTACAGGAAGCCCAGGACCTGGCTGCCGTAGCGCACCTCAGCGCCATCAAGGCCAGCCTGCCGTTCCTGCACTTCTTCGACGGTTTCCGCACCAGCCACGAAATCCAGAAGATCGAAGCCCTGCCGGAAGACAAACTCAAGGACATGATTTCGGCCAAGGCCCTGGCCAAATTCCGCGAGCGCGCCCTGAATCCGGACGCCCCTGTTACCCGCGGTACCGCCCAGAACGGTGACGTGTACTTCCAGGCAGTGGAAACCCGCAACCAGTTCTATGATGCAGTTCCGGACATCGTGGCCCGTTACATGGGAGAAATCTCCGAGCTCACCGGCCGCAGCTACCGTCCCTTCGAGTATTATGGCGACCCTACCGCCGAAAAGGTTATCGTGGCCATGGGTTCCGTTACGGAAACCATCAAGGAAACCATCGACTTCCTGGCCAGCCGCGGCCGCAAGTACGGCCTTGTAACCTGCCACCTGTACCGTCCTTTCAGCGAGAAGTACTTCTTCTCCGTGCTGCCTAAGAGCGTCCGCAAGATTGCCGTTCTGGACCGCACCAAGGAACCCGGCGCAGTAGGCGAACCCCTGTTCACGGATGTGAAGGCCCTCTTCCAGGGCAAGGACAACGTCCTCATCATCGGCGGCCGTTACGGACTGTCCTCCAAGGACACCACCCCCGCCCAGATTGTGGCCGTGTTCGACAACCTGGACGCCAAGGAGCCTAAGGCCGATTTCACCATCGGCATCGTGGACGACGTTACCTTCAAGAGCCTGCCCATCAAGAGCGAGGTTTCCATCGTGAAGCCCGGCACCAC
>CAMJKI010000135.1 GCA_946406355.1 uncultured Bacteroidales bacterium
AGAAGCTCTACTATGACACCCTCCGCCGCATCCGCAAGACGGCCGCCAAGATTGCCGCCTCCCTGCAGATTTCCAGCCCCTTCAACATGCAGTTCCTTGCCAAGGACAACGACCTCCGCGTCATCGAGTGCAACCTGCGCGCCTCCCGCAGCTTCCCCTTCGTGTCCAAGATCACCAAGTTCAACTTCATTGGCATGGCCACGGAAATCATGCTGGGCAAGGACGTCTCCCCGTACGGAAAGACCTTCGCCGACATTGACTACGTGGGTGTGAAATGCTCGCAGTTCTCCTTCTCCCGCCTCCTCAACGCAGACCCCGTCCACGGCGTGGACATGGCCTCCACCGGCGAGGTTGCCTGCATCGGCGACAACTACTACGAGGCCCTTCTCATGAGCATGCTCTCGGTGGGATACACCGTCCCCTCCAAGGAGAAAGGCATCCTCATCTCCGCCGGTCCGTCCCATTCCCGGGCCGAGCTCCTCGAAGCCGCCCAGATGCTCCGCGACGCAGGCTACAAGATTTACGCGACGGCCGGTTCCTCCGCCTTCTTCGAGGAGAACGGCATTCCGGCCCAGACCGTCCACTGGCCCGACAGCGTCAAGAAGCCCAATGTGCTGGAACTGATTGAGGACCACGCCTTTGACCTGGTTATCAACATCCCCAAGAACTTTACCGAGCGCGAACTGCGGAACGGATACCTCATCCGGCGCAAGGCGGTAGACCACAACATCCCGCTCATCACCAACGCCAGGCTGGCCAGCGCATTCATTTACGCTGTGTGCAAGATCAATCTTTCCTCCCTGGCCGTAAAAGCCTGGCAGGAATACTGATGAGGCGTTGAGTTTCACCGAATTTTACTACCTTTGAGGGATGAATACAAGTTTTGATATGGAAGAAAAGACAGTTGTCATCTCAGAAGAGCAGATGTGCGGTACCCTTGGCCTCAAGGGAAAGTTCGGCCACTGGCTGGCCCGCCGCGTCATGCATCTTCTGGAAATAGACCACGTAAACGAGATACAGAACCGATATGCCGCCCTCACCGGTCCGGCTTTTGCCGAGAAAGTGCTGGAAGATGTAGGCGTCGCTTATGACGTCCCTCAAGAAGACCTCGCCAACATTCCGGCAGAAGGAGGCTTCATCACCATCTCCAACCATCACTTCGGCAGCATCGACGGCCTCATTCTCACCGCCGTCGTGGGCGCCCGCCGTCCCGACTACAAAATCCTCACCACTTTCCTCCTGGCACTCATCCCCAGCCTCAAGGAGTACTTCCTTCCGGTGGACAACCTCTCGGGAGGAAAGGCCGATGCCCGCAGCATCAACGGCATCCGCATGGCCCTCCGGCACATTGCCGACGGAGGCTCCATCGGCTTTTTCCCGGCCGGGGAAGTGGCCACCTGGCAGCGGCGCAGCAGGCGTCGCGAGGGCAGTTTCTTCACCATCCAGGACAAGCCCTGGGCCGACAACATCACCAAACTCATCAAACGCTCGGGCCTTCCCGTCGTTCCCATCTACTTCGAGGGGTGCAATTCCAAGGGCTTCCATCGGCTGGGCCTCATCCATCCCCGCCTGCGCACGGTACGCCTTATCCACGAACTCTTCAACAAGAAGGGAACCACCGTGAAAGTGCGCATCGGCAAGCCCATCCTCCCCGAAGAACTGGAGGGACGCAGCATCGAAGAGCTGAGCTGGTACCTGCGTGGGCGCTGTTATGCGCTTGGAAACGAGGATTAATTAGAAATTATACGTACCTTTGCAGGGTATGGGAAAAAAATCAACCCTTGTAGCTGTAACGGCCCTGGCCCTTCTGCTGTCCGGTATTGCGCTGGCTGTCGTCCGGCTGTACAAGCCGGCAGGGGAGCTTGTGAGCGAAAAACGGGTAGATGCTTCCTGGAATATCCTGGGAGCCATTCCCTCGGATGCCACGGCCGTGCTGCTACTCGACGGCTCCGCAAAGGCCGCCTCCATCCTGGCCGATTCCACCGGCTTCCTGGAAGGAATCCTCTCTCCCGGAAATCCTGCCTTTGTAAAGTATCTCAGTGCGCTGGGCCGCCACAGAGTGGCCGTATCCCTGCACAACAGTGGTTCCCTGGTGCCCCTTGTGGCCGCCGAAGCCCGGCCCGATTCCACCCTGGAAGTCCTGGCCTCCCGCGCCGGCCTCAAAGTGCATCAGGCCGGAGAATACCTGTTGGCTTCCCGCAGCGAAACCTTCCTGAATGCCGGCGTCCGCCAGCTGGAGGAAGGCCATTCCATCCTGGGAACCCGCCGCCTCAAGGAACTCATTCCCCATGTAGATGGCCCGGCGGTTGTCCTCGTTGCCCATTCCCATGCACCCAAACTCCTGCAGATGTATGCCGGAAAGGCCATGCAGCAGTACGCTACCTTTGTGAAGAACCTTTCGGCCTGGAGCGCCTGGAGCGTTGAGGCACTTTCCCCCGAGCATCTGGTTCTTGAGGGCCGTGCCCTTCCCGGGGAAGGTGTTGCCAGCTATTTCGCCGCTTTTGCAGGAA